>JANNRP010000509.1:0-5924 GCA_031401535.1 Hyphomicrobiaceae bacterium
CGATCTGGGCCGCACCATTCCAGTCGAGATCGAGTGGGCGCTGCAGGTTGACGGCCATACCGATCAGCGGCCGATCGCCTCGCCGCAATTTCCGTCGAACTGGGAACTATCGACGGCGCGCGCGATCTCTGTCGTGCGTTATCTCGTCAGCCGCGGTGTGCCGGCGAAACGGCTGGTCGCTGCCGGGTATGGCGAGTTCCAACCGCTGGAGGATGGCGTCACCGAGGACGTCTACCGCCGTAACCGCCGCATTGAGCTGAAACTGACCAACCGGTAATATACACCCGGACAACGAGTGCCGCGGGAGACGCGTGATTACGCGTCCCACTTACACTGTTTGGCAGTCAATTAAATGGACACAACCAAAATCTGTCGGCTAGGTTTGCCGGTATGCAATCCCGCTATTGCTAACCAAATTTGGCTTTACACCTGCTTGCGACAAATATTTGCTCACCGAGTTGATTGAAAGGTTCGGACTGGGGGTAGGACCAACGAACGTGTGACAAATAGCAAGCGACTCACTCTCTATATTGCGTTTGGTGGGCAGCGGCACTTCAAGATAGGGCACTAGGGTCGAAATGCCTTCGCGATACTTAATTGGCGGCTCGATATAGTTGACGATAGTTGGCGAAACAACGCGCCATTCTTGCTCTTCCTGAAATGACCCACTTTTAATTAACGCAGCAATTCGAAGTAGGGTCGGCTCGATGCTCTCAAATAACCCGTACCAAGATTGGCTGACGTGATATTTGGGTGAAGGTTCCCATTTTTTGGCAAGTTCGACGATCGTATCCACCACGCCTCCGGCAATGCTGGCCTGCGCGGCGCTGTCGTAAACACATCGACCAATCGAAAATGATGCTTGAGCAGCTGCGGCGATCAACGACGAGGGCTCGAACCCAATGCTGACACCCTTACCGTGCGGGCAGTAGCCTCTCCACTGGCTCAAAAGATTTCCGTTCTCGGTGAATGACGCCACAAACATCATCGGTCCCTGAGAAATGCGACTCGGGAGCCAATCCCGAAATTGCCTCAACATTTCTGTTCGGGCATGCTCTTGCTCCATACGCCTAGCAATTTCACGATTCAGTTGGTCGGCAAAATGCCGCAACTCCTTCGCGTCGTTCAGGTAGTGAATCTCTGACGCCCACAATATTTTTGCGCCTACAATTCCCATTAAACCATGAAGTGACGTGTAATGATAGAGCGGTTTTCTAGGCCTAGAACCGTAGAGTTCGTCAACAATTTCCTGCAACATGTTAATGAGCCGGACAAGAGCTTTTTTGCATCTAGCTTGAGCCTCGTCGGACGATAGCCCCTAACGCGTCTACAATAGCACAGGTAGCATCGTGGAGGATGCAACAGAGTTTTGGACGTCGCTCAAACTTGGCTAGTTAAGGAAAAAAAGAGCGGCCACCACGTGGCAGCCGACGCTCGCCAGCACAGCCCCTTCACCCTGCCATCGCCACCGCGCGTTCGGCCATGATGGGGACCATGGCGGCGCGATAGTCGGCGCTGCCATGGATATCGCCCATCATGCTACCACTTGCGACCTTGATACCTTTGAGTGCCGCAGCGGAGAAGTTGGCCGTCAACGCTGTCTCGATCTCCGTTGATCGGAATACGCCATTGCCGCCGCAACCCGTCACTGCGCAGCGAACCCCCGTGGCTGTGTCGGCGACGAATACGCCAACAAGCGCATAGCGCGAGGCGCGTTGCTCGTACTTGGCATAGGCAGCCTTCTTAGGTAACGGAAAGCGGATCGATGTGATGATCTCGCCCTCATCAAGCGCCGTCGAGAACATGCCGGTGAAAAACTGATCGGCTGCAATCTGCCGTTTATTGGTGACGATCGTCGCACCCAGAGCCAGCACGGCAGAGGGATAATCCGCCGCCGGATCGTTATTCGCAACCGACCCTCCGATTGTGCCGACATTGCGCACCTGTGGATCGCCGATCCCACCAGCGAGTGCTGCAAGCGCCGGGATCACTCCCTTGACGTCAGCACTGCGGGCGACCGCGTCGTGCGTGACCATCGCGCCGATGACCAGCGTATTGCCGTCCCGGCTGATCGACTTCAGGTCAGCGATGCCTGACAGATCGACAATTGAGCCAGGGGCCGCCAACCGCTGCTTCAAGGTCGGGATCAGTGTCTGCCCGCCTGCCAGAAGTTTCGCCTCGGAGTTGGTGCTAAGCGCCATGGCCGCATCGGCGACGGACGTTGGCCGCGCATAGTCGAAAGTGTACATGGTCGTGTCCTCCCTAAAATCTATTCTGCGGCCTGTCGCGTGGCGCTGTTCATGATCTGCCAAACCTTCTCGGGCGTGGCTGGCATATCGAGATGCACGACACCATAGTCACGCAGCGCATCGCAGATTGCGTTGATGACGGCTGGCGGGGCACCGATCGCGCCTGCCTCGCCACAGCCCTTGACGCCCAGCGGATTATGCGTACACGGCGTGCAGGTCGTGGTAACACTGAAGCTTGGCACGTCGTCGGCTCGGGGCATGCAATAGTCCATATATGAACCGGTCTTGAGTTGGCCGTTCTCATCGTACACCGCGTTCTCCAGCAATGCCTGACCGATGCCCTGCGTCAGCCCACCATGCACCTGGCCTTCGACGATCATCGGATTGACGATGTTGCCGAAGTCATCAGCGGCGACGAACTTGACGACCTCTGTTTGCCCTGTTCGGGCATCGACCTCGACTTCGCACACATAGGTGCCAGCCGGGAACGTGAAGTTCTTCGGGTCGTAGAACGCGGTTTCTTCAAGGCCCGGCTCGATGTGGTCGATCGGATATTTGTGCGGCACATAGGCCGTCAACGCGATCTCGCTGAATGTCTTCTTTCGGTCGGTACCCTTGACCTGATAGGCGCCGTTCTCAAACACGACGTCGCTCTCGGCGGCTTCGAGCAAATGGGCGGCAATCTTGCGACCCTTGTCGATCACCTTGTTGAGCGCATTGACCATCGCCGTCCCGCCGACCGCCAGCGAGCGCGAGCCATAGGTGCCCATGCCGAACGGCACCTTCGCCGTATCGCCGTGGACGATATCGACCTGATCACTCGAAATACCGAGCTTGTCGGCGACGACCTGGGCGAAGGTCGTGTCATGACCCTGGCCATGACTGTGCGAGCCGGTCAGCACCGTGACCGAGCCTGTCGGATTGACGCGCACGGTCGCCGCCTCATACAGGCCCGCCCGCGCGCCCAATGCGCCGACGAGGCTTGACGGGGCTATGCCGCAAGCTTCGATGTAGGCAGCAATGCCGACGCCGCGCAGCTTACCCTTGGACTTTGACGCAGCGCGCCGCGCCTCGAAGCCCTTATAGTCCGCAAGATCAAGCGCCTTGGCCATATGCGCCTCGTAGTCGCCGGTATCGTAGACGACGGCAACTGGCGTCTGGTATGGAAACGTCTTGATGAAATTCTTCCGCCGGATCTCTGCCTGATCCATGCCAAGTTCGGCGGCTGCCTGAGACATCAGGCGTTCGAGCACATAGGTCGCCTCGGGGCGGCCAGCGCCGCGATAGGCATCGACCGGCACGGTATTTGTGAACACCGCCTTCACGTTCACATAGATGGCAGGCGTCGTGTATTGACCGGCCATCAGCGTACCGTGCAACCACGTCGGCACGCTCGGCGCAAAAGTCGAGAGATAGGCGCCGAGATTGGCGAGCGTATCGACTTTGAGACCAAGCGCCAGACCATGCCCGTCAAACGCCATTTCTGCATGCGTGACGTGATCGCGCCCGTGGGCATCCGAGATGAAACTCTCGGAGCGATCCGCCACCCACTTGATCGGGCGATTGATCTTTTTTGCGCCCCAGGTGACGAGCGCCTCTTCTGCATAGTGGAAGATCTTCGACCCAAAACCACCGCCGACATCGGGCGAATAAACCCGCAACTTGTGCTCAGGGATATTTAGTACGAAGGCTCCCATCAGTAACCGGATTACGTGCGGGTTCTGGCTTGTGGTGATAAGGGTGTGCTCGTCGGTGCCAATGTCGTAGGCGCCGATCGCGGCGCGTGGCTCCATCGCATTCGGCACTAGCCGGTTGTTGACTAGGTCGATCTTGCAGATGTGGGCGGCCTTGGCGAAGGCGGCGTCGGTCGCAGCCTTGTCGCCCAGTTCCCAGTCGAAGCACAAGTTGTTGGCCGCTTCGTCATGCACTGGTGCGCCGCCGCCCTTCAAAGCCTTCTTCATGTCGACGACGGCTGGCAACTCCTGATAGTCGATCGAGACTTTCTCGGCCGCGTCCCTGGCTTGGGCATACGTTTCAGCGATCACCGCCACCACTGGATCGCCGACATGTCGAACTTTTCCAGACGCCAGAATTGCGTGCCTCGGCTCGACCATCGGCTTATTGTTCCGGTCGGTGACCAACCAGCCACAAGGCACGCCGCCTACATTGTCGGCCTCAAGGTCGCTCGCAGTGAAGATCGTGACAACACCAGGCGATTTCAGTGCAGCCGTTAGATCAATCTTGCCGAGCTTGGCGTGAGCAACGGGCGCGCGTACGAAGACACAATAGGTTTGGCCCGGCATCACCATATCGTCGGTGTAGCGGCCGATGCCCTTCAAGAAGCGGAAGTCTTCGCGGCGCTTCACCGATGCGCCAATACCGGTTTCCGTGACGGTCATGTGAATCTCCGAAAATTTGGGCGATCAGCAGTCGCGACGCCCGGCCATATCTTGCGCAGGATGGCGCAATTATTCAGCTGCAACTTTGGCGGTGGCGAGCGAGTTGGCGGCGATCTGCACGGCCTTCACGATGTTGTGGTAGCCCGTGCAACGACAGATATTGCCCTTGAGCCAACTGCGGATTTCGGTCTCAGTCGGCTTGGCGTTGCGCGACAGCAGGTCCGTCGTCGACATTACCATACCGGGCGTACAGAAGCCGCATTGCAGACCGTGCGCTTCCTTGAACGCGGCTTGCACCGCGTGCAGCACGGTGCCGCTCGATAAGCCCTCGATGGTCGTGACCTTAGCGCCGTTGGCCTGGACGGCCAGCATCGTGCAGCTTTTCACCGACGCGCCATTGACGTGGACGACGCAAGCGCCGCACTGGCTCGTGTCGCATCCGACGTGCGTGCCAGTCAGAGCAAGGTCCTTGCGCAACAGATCGACCAGCAGGGTCGACGACGCAACGTCGGCGGTAACCGCCTTACCGTTCACTTCCATGCTTACGTGCATCACGAGCGTTCCTCCTCTTGAACATTGCATCTTGACGTGCGGTTTAAGGCTGGGCCTGCCGCTTATGTTTGCAGTCTGATCAGATATGCGGCGATGGCAAGCAGCAAAGCGCCGCCCGCCCACCATACGAAAGTCGGGATGCCGCCGGATGCTGCGGGTTGAGATTTGGTGACGGTGCTCTCCGTAACCGCCGAGCCTTCGACTTCGGTGGCGAAAGACGTGAAGAACTTCTCCGCCATTTGTGCTGCGGTCGCATCGATCAGCCGCTGGCCGAGCTGGGCAATCTTGCCGCCGACATTGGCATCGGCGTCGTAGGTAAGCAGCGTTCCGCCGTCCTTGGGTTCGAGTTTGACGGTCGCTCCGCCCGACACCATTCCGGCGGCCCCGCCCGAGCCTTTTCCGCTGATGCGGTAGCCGCGCGGCGGATCGAGGTCGGAAAGTTGTACGTCGCCGGTGAAGCGCACCGCCATTGGGCCAATTTTCAGCGCTGCCACCGCCTTGAGGTTGTGCGGCGTTGTTTCCTCCAGGCTTTCACAGCCCGGGATACAGCGCCGCAGCACAGCGACATCGTTGAGCTTGGCCCACACCTCCGCGGGCGATGCTCCGAGCTGTCGTGTGCCGGTCAGTTTCATGAATCGTGGCGGTCCGATTGCTCATCTTCGTCCAGCGTATTCTGGAGACTGCAAAATTTATGACGAGATGACAATGAGGGTGTTCGCCAACC
>JANNRP010000510.1:0-3203 GCA_031401535.1 Hyphomicrobiaceae bacterium
AACGGCGGGTTCTTTGTGCTCCACCCTTCGGTGCTCGACCGTATTGCGGGCGACGCCACGCCTTGGGAATCGGTGCCGCTCGAATCGCTCGCCCGTGACGGGCAATTGCAGGCCTTCGACCATGACGGCTTCTGGCAGCCGATGGATACGCTGCGCGATAAAACTCAGCTCGAGCAGCATTGGGCGGGCGGTCGAGCACCGTGGAAAGTGTGGTCGTGATGGCGGGCCGCGTTGATCCGAAGTTTTGGTCGGGCCGTCGTGTCCTGCTCACCGGGCATACCGGTTTCAAGGGAGCATGGGCGGCATTGTGGCTCGCCCGTATGGGTGCGAAAGTGACGGGCTTGGCGTTGACGCCCGAGGGTCGCCCGAACCTGTTCGATCTTGCCGACGTGACGGCAGATGTAACGCATCATGTCGGAGATATTCGTGATGCGGCCACGACGCACCGTGTGGTCGCGGACGCCGCACCCGAGATCGTCATTCATATGGCAGCCCAATCCCTGGTGCGCCGATCCTATCGCGACCCGGCTGGAACATTCGCCACCAACGTTCAGGGCACGATCAATCTACTCGATGCAGTACGCGCCCAAGGATCGGTGGATGCGATGCTCGTTGTTACCTCCGACAAAGTCTACGAAAATAGAAACGATGGCCGCGCATTCGTCGAAGGCGATCGGCTTGGCGGTAGCGATCCCTATTCCGCGTCGAAAGCTGCGTGCGAATTGGCGGTCGCCAGCTACGCCCAGTCGTTCTTCGACAAGTCCGGTGTGAGGCTCGCGACAGTGCGCGGCGGTAACGTCATTGGTGGCGGCGACTTCTCCGAGGATCGTATCGTTCCCGACATCTGGCGTGCGGCAACAGCTGGTCGCCCGGTCGAGCTGCGCAGTCCGAACGCCATCCGACCCTGGCAGCATGTCCTGGACTGCCTCGCTGGTTATTTCATCTTCGCACAGCATCTGACAATTGATGCCGCAGCGCCGCGCGCGCTCAATATCGGCCCGCGGCCGGAGCAGCCTGTTACCGTGCGAACGTTGAGCGAGCAGATGTTGGCGGCTTTGGGCAATCCGATCGGCTTGAAAGTCAGCGCCGAGATGCATCCACCTGAGAAGGCGTTATTGACGGTCGATGCCGCCTTGGCACGGCATCGCCTTGGTTGGGGCGATCAGCTTGCTGGCTTGGCCGCAATCGAGTGGACGGCCTCCTGGTACCGTGGATTGGCCGCAGGCGATGACATGCGCCGACTGACGCTCCACCAGATCAAGCAGTTTTCAGCCGAAGAGACTTGAAATGACGACGCCAATTCCACCTTGCCGCGCCTGTCAGACACCGCTCAGCACGACGTTGGTCGATCTAGGATTGCAGCCCGTCGCCAATGACTATCGCGATAGTGCTGGACGCGAACAGGAGCCACGATTTCCACTGGTGGTGCGGGTATGTCCGGCATGCCTGCTGGTACAGGCAGATCATAGCATTCCGGCAGACGCACTGTTCCGGTCCGACTATGCCTATTTCTCATCATATTCGAGCAGTTGGGTCGAGCATGCGCGCATCTATGCCGAGGCTATGATCGAGCGCTTCGGGCTTGGGCCTAACTCGCTCGTTGTCGAAGTTGCGAGCAACGACGGCTATCTACTGCAGCACTTCAAGGCGCGCGGCGTGCCGGTGCACGGGATCGAGCCGACGGCGAACACGGCAGCGGTGGCGGTGACAAAGGGCATTCCGACCGACGTCGATTTTTTCTCAAGAGGAAAGGCGCATCGCGCGGTCGCGAGCGGCAATCGAGCCGACCTGATGACGGCAAACAATGTGCTGGCCCACGTGCCAGACATCGTTGATTTTGTAGGGGGCTTCCAGATCCTGCTTAAACCTGAGGGCGTGGCAACGTTTGAGTTCCCCCACTTGTTGAACCTGATGGAGTTCAACCAGTTCGATACAATCTACCACGAGCACTATTCATACCTCTCGCTGGTAGCCGTGGAAACGATCGTGCGCGGCGTCGGGTTGCGCGTGTTTGATGTCGCAAAGTTACCAACACATGGCGGCTCGCTGCGGCTATTCGTATGCCAAGCCGCTGCCAAGCATACCGAGGCAGCTGCCGTACAGGCGGTGCGTGACTCAGAGCGGCAGGCGGGATTACACAGCGTCGACGGCTACGCCGGTTTCGATGCCAAATGCCAGGATGTACGCGCAGCGTTCCTGACGTTTCTTGGCCAAGCCAAAGCCGAAGGAAAAACAATTGCCGCCTACGGTGCGGCCGCCAAAGGCAACACGTTCTTGAATTATTGCGGTATCACCGCGAATCATCTGAGTTGTGTCGCAGATTTGAGTTCGGCCAAGCAGGGAAAGCTGCTCCCCGGAAGTGGCGTTCCCATTGTTACGCCTGGAAACTTGATGAGTAGGCGGCCTGACTACGTCGTTGTTCTGCCTTGGAACTTGATTGACGAAATTTCGGAGCAACTAGTCGGTATTCGCGCTTGGGGTGGGAAATTTGTCACCGCAATTCCAGGATTGAAGGTGTTCTGATGCGCTTTCACGCCACTCGACTGCCCGGTGTCATGTTGATTGAAGCCACCTCCCATGGCGATGTTCGTGGCACGTTCACGCGCATTTACTGCCCTGAGGAATTCCAAAAGGCGAGCATTCCCTTCACTTCGGTGCAGATCAGCATATCCTCAAACGTAAAGCGTCACACGCTGCGTGGGCTGCACTGGCAAAATCCGCCGTATGCCGAGTCCAAGGTCGTAAGGGCCGTCCGTGGCTTGGCGTTCGACGTGATTGTGGATTTGAGGTCAAGTAGTTCGACGTATCGCCAATGGCTGAGCGTCACCCTCGATGCCGACCAGCAGAATGCAGTCCTTATTCCAGAGGGCTGCGCTCATGGCTTTATGACGCTGACTGACAACACCGATATTCTTTATCAGATGGGTGTCGCTTACGTACCAGGACAGGCGCGTGGCGCGCGCTGGAATGACCCGGGCTTCGCCATCGAATGGCCCGCAGTGCCTGCAGTCGTTGGCGACGCCGATCAAAATTGGCCGGATTTCATTTCGCCGGTTTCATAGACACCGCTGCCTTGACGCGCCGTGCCAACTGACCAGCCAGATCGAACGAACCGTTTGACCACAGTTCGATCGGCGTAGTCAGCCTCGGCCCCTGCGTGCTCGGCGCCAGGGCCATTACGATCCGTTGCAGCATGGTGAAAA
>JANNRP010000511.1:0-2042 GCA_031401535.1 Hyphomicrobiaceae bacterium
GCAGCACGAGGGCTTTGAAATGAGTTCGCGTGAGATCATCGATCGGACGTTGCAGCAATCCGGCTGGGGCACGCTTGCTGCAATCGAAGAAAGCAAGTGGATCGATTGTCAGCCAGATTTTGAGACCTCGCATTACCTCAAAGGCTTTGGCCATGCGGGCGGTAAGTTCCGCTTCGCACCCGATTGGGCCAATCTGCCGATGGTCAATAACGGACCGAAGGGCCCTGCCGCGCAGATGCCGAAGCTGCCCGACTACTGGGAGGTGATCGAGCAGGCCGATGCGGCGCATCCATTCCGGTTGGCAACGTCCCCGGCGCGCGGCTATCTGAATTCGAGTTTTAACGAATCGCCCGTGTCGCAGGACCGTGAAGGACCGCCGAAAGCCCTGTTGCATCCTGAAGATCTGTCAGCGCTTGGGCTCGCAGATGGTGACAAGATCGTCATGGGCAACGAGCGCGGTGAAATCCGACTGTTCGCCAAGGCGTTCCCCGGTATCCGGCGCGGCGTTGTCGTCGTCGAAAGCATCGTGCCGAACGAAAAATTCGAAGGTGGCGAAGGCATCAACACACTGACCGGCGCCGACCAGGGGGCGCCGTTCGGCGGCGCTGCCTTCCACGACAATCATTGCTGGATCAAGGCAGCGTGATGTGGGCACCCCCCTCACTCCAGCAACCTCCTGACGTCCTCGCGAAAGGCTTTGCGTGAAGCTTCACGGCTATAGAACATATGCCCGCCGGGATAGACGATCAGGCTCAGGCGGCTCTTGTCGCCGCCGTATGCGGGGATCTGGGCGAGCGCCAGATCGGATGAAAAATACGGCGTGATGGTATCGCCGAAGCCGTGCGTCACAAGCACCTTGAGCTTCGGATCGAGCGCCATGCTCGCCCGCAAATCAGCTGTTGCATCGAGCGCAAACGGCTGGTTCGGGTAGACCCATGCGCCATTGGCCGCGCCGTTCGACATCATGTAGGTTTCATCGACCGGATACTTCAGTCGGCTGGCGTAGAGGTCGATCATCGCGCCGGTCATCGGCGCAGCGTAGGCCGTCGTAAATGGGTCGCTGTTGCTCGCCGGGTAGTAGGACGACGGGTCCGGGTCGAACGCCTTGACTGCACTATCGTAGATACTGGCGACTTTGCCGTCCGCCCGGTTGGCTTCCCGCCGATAGACAAAGCTGTCGATGCGCGCGCCGTACTGGCGCACCAACAGCTCGGGGAAATTCAAGAGTTCTGCCACCCTTCTGGTCATGCGGTCGACGGCCGCCGAATCGTTCGGTCCGCGCTGCAAATCGGTGAGGTACTCGCCCCGCGCATACGCCTCGGCATCGGCCAGCATCGTGCGCGCCAGGAAAATGTTGGGGGTCTTGGCTTCTAGGGCGGAAGCGGCGAGCGACGGCAACAGGTTCGATAGGCCCGCCGGACTTGCAGAGCGCCAGGACGCCCGCGAGGCAAATTCGAGCACAGGCGACACCAGCACCAGCGCGTTGACACCAACGCCAAAGCGCGTTTGCAGTGCCGACGTCACCTTCGGGCCGCGAATGCCGCCGTAGCTTTCACCGACGATCATCTTCGGCGAGGCGAATCGGTTGGATTTCTTCAGCCAAAGCTGGATAAATTCGGCAACAGACTCGACGTCGCCGTTGACCGACCAGAAATAGCGCTGGCCGCCACTTTCGCGCGACCCGCCCTCGCGCGATGATCCCTGTGACTGGTTCGACGGCTGAGCAGTGCCGCCGCCCGTGCCTTGCTGCGGTGGAGGCGTGCGGGCAATGCGGCTGTAGCCGGTGCCGATCGGATCGATGAATACGAGGTCGGTGAAGTCGAGCCAGGTCTCAGTATTGTGTATGGAAACCGGAGTTGCCGATGCAGACGGCTGGGGCGCATCAATCGGTAAGCGCCAGGGCCCGAGTGCACCCAGATGCAGCCATGCCGATGCCGAGCCAGGGCCACCGTTGAAGGCAAACGTTACTGGCCGCTTGGTCGCCTCCAAGCCCGGCAGTGTGTAGGCGATATAAGCGAACTCGGCGAGCAACTTACCGTCCG
>JANNRP010000512.1:0-5881 GCA_031401535.1 Hyphomicrobiaceae bacterium
CAGGCCCTTCGCATCCGCCGCCGTGAAGGGCGCGACGACCTTCAAGCCCGGCACATGCGCATACCAGGCCGAATACTCCTGGCTGTGCTGGGCGGCGACGCGGGCGGCGGCGCCGTTGGGTCCGCGGAAGACAATCGGACAACGCATCTGGCCGCCCGACATGTAGAGGGTCTTCGCCGCCGAGTTGACGATGTGGTCGATCGCCTGCATGGCGAAGTTCCAGGTCATGAACTCGACGATGGGTTTCAGTCCGGCGAGCGCGGCGCCGACGCCGATCCCGGCAAACCCCTGTTCGGTGATCGGCGTATCAATGACGCGCTTGGCGCCGAATTCATCGAGCAGCCCCTGGCTGACCTTATAGGCCCCCTGGTACTGCGCGACTTCCTCGCCCATCAACAGCACGTCGCTGTCGCGCCGCATCTCTTCGGCCATCGCGTCACGTAGCGCCTCGCGCATGGTTTGTGTCACCATTTCCGTGCCGGGCGCATATTCGGGCTCTGCAGGCACCGTTTGCACGGCTGGCATCGGCATGGCGGCAGCAGGAACCGTAGCTGCCGGTGCATGACCGTTGGCCGCTTGCGGCTTTGGCGTCGGCGCGGCGCCTGCAACCTCGCCGTCAACCAGGATCGTCGCAATCGGGGTGTTGACCTTGACGTGTTCGGTGCCAGCCGGGATCAGAATCGCACCGACCTTGCCTTCATCGATGGCTTCGACTTCCATCGTCGCCTTGTCGGTCTCGATCTCGGCGATGACCATGCCGGACTTGACCGTGTCGCCTTCCTTGACGAGCCATTTGGCAAGTTTGCCCTCCTCCATCGTCGGGGAAAGCGCGGGCATCAGAATTTGCGTGGGCATATCGAACTCTTCTTTGGCGTTATATCTCAGTGAAACGAAGCTGCTTCATTACCCCGGTGTCATCCCGGGGCTTATCCCCGGGACCCATCATGCAACACATTCCGTAGCCGGAGGCGTGTGCGTCTATGTTTGAGTATTGGGTCTATATTCTCACCAGCAAACCGTTTGGCACACTTTATATTGGTGTGACGAACGGGCTGGTATTTCGCGTCGGCCAGCGTCGGGACGGCGCCGGCTCGAAATTCACGCGCCGATACAAGGTGCATAGATTGGTGTGGTTCCAGGCCTTCGCCGACATTGAAGTAGCAATCCAGTGCGAGAAGACCATGAAAGAATGGCCGCGCGCCTGGAAAATCAACCTCATTGAACGTAGCAATCCACATTGGATGGACCTTTATCCTACGCTGCCTAGCGTTGCGCCTATTCCGAAAGACTGGGCCAGCCGCGCCATGGGTCCCGGGGACAAGCCCCGGGATGACACCTGAGTGAGGGGGACTGCGCGGGTTTCAAAAATACTCGGCCACAAACAAGGTACGAGGAGCGCGCTCCTGTTGCCCAATCGGCGTATCGTGACCCAGTTTTGCCTCCATTTTTCATGTCGTGTGGCGTATCCTGCTTAATTCTCTCAGCTCAGTTAGAGATTAGCCAACTATATTGATCAATGCAGTGAACGCAGCAACGGCAAACGCTACTGCGTTGAAAGTAAACAACCACGTTGGCCGTACTTCAGATTTGCGCGTCGTTCGAAGTACTTTGAGATCGTGTGATTCAGGCTTCCGATAGTCACTGTTGCGATAATGCTGCCAAAGACGAGGTAAATCGCGGTGGTCCACTTCAGAACCCCGCTCACCCCATCCTCAAAGAGAATTAGCTCAAGTGCTGTAAGCGCGAAATAGTACCCAGCATGGGAACCTAAGCGGCTGCGATATTCTGTGTCGCTCATATACATGAAACACCGTCTAAAGCAGAACGTCCGTCCACAGCTCGGCCACATCGGGCTCTGGATCGGCTTGTGCGAAGTCGGCCGACGCGTTGACGGTCTCGCGGATCTGCTTGTCGATCGCCTTCAATTCCTCCTCGGACGCCATCCGGTTTTCCATGATGCGGATGCGTGCCCGCTCGATCGGATCGCGCTCTTCGCGCACCTTGTCGACTTCCTCGCGGGTGCGATACTTGGCCGGGTCCGACATCGAGTGACCACGATAGCGGTAGGTCATCATTTCGAGAATGTAGGGGCCGTTGCCCTCACGTACCCATTTGACAACACGGTCGCCGGCAGCCTTGACCGCCCGCACATCCATGCCGTCAACCTGCTCACCGGGGATGGCAAACGACAGCCCGCGCTGTGACAGGTTGGTCGTGGCGCTGGCCCGCTCGATCGACGTACCCATGGCATAGCGATTATTCTCGATGACGAAAATCACCGGCAGCTTCCACAGCTCAGCCATGTTGAACGTCTCGTAGACCTGCCCCTGATTGACTGCGCCGTCGCCGAAATAGCAGAACGACACGTGATCGTTGCCACGATATTTATTGGCGAAGGCCAAGCCCGCACCCAGCGGCACCGAGGCACCGACGATGCCATGCCCGCCGAAGAACTGCTTTTCACGGCTGAACATATGCATCGAGCCGCCCTTGCCACGGCTGTAGCCGCCGCGCCGTCCGGTCAGCTCGGCCATCACGCCCTTGGGGTCCATGCCGCAGGCCAGCATATGACCGTGATCGCGATAGGTCGTGATGACCTGGTCACCCTTCTTGCCCGCCATCTGCAAGCCCACAACAACCGCCTCCTGGCCGATGTAGAGATGGCAGAACCCGCCGATGAAGCCCATGCCATAAAGTTGGCCAGCCTTTTCCTCAAACCGGCGGATCAGCAGCATTTCACGGTAGGCAAGCATTTCTTCGTCGCGCGTGAAGGCTGCGATCGGCATTTTTTGGGCTGGCGCGGTCGAGATCGGGCTAGTTGGCTGCCACGACGACGGCGCCACATATTCCTGAAAGGTCACGCCGGGTGTCGTCCCTTGACCGCTGTTCACTGCCGCCATTTTGCCTCCAAACCAACTCAATTTTTCTCAGACTTTCGTCGAACTTACACGAGGCTCTACCGCCTGACCAGTGGGCTAACGGGCTGTTTGTCTGGTCATTATTGGGCGTCAAAATTGAACTCGAAGACTGTCGTGTTGACGGGCCCTAGTGTCGGCTCGGAAAATGCTCGTCATATCGAGGGCGCTAACGCTGAGCAGGGGCAATAACAATTGCGTCGGCGCGCACGAAGCCGAGAACGTCAGCAGCAATCAGTTCGATCATATCGGGATGGGGACGCTCAGAATTCAAAAGCGTCAAGTCGCGCTGCAGTTTAGCACGCACGGCTTCGAGGCGACCGATCTCCTGCTCCACGATATTGGAGCGCTCAATCAAGTGTTTTTTTGCCTCGAAGCCGTGTCGGCCGTTGACCGCATGATGGCAGAAGTAGACCGTGAACGTGAGGCCGGTAAGCAAAACCAGGGGAAGCCTGCCAGCACGCCGCATGGGTCTCCTCATTCATCGCGTCGGTTGGTCGTCGGGGGTGTACGCGGAACTGGAGACATTCGATTGTACGCTGGAACAGGATCAACCTAGCCTGCTCAGGCTTAAGACGAGGTAAAGCGCCGTCATATTTCGAACACAACTTGAAATCGACGGGTGCTCAAGCGGTGCGGAGCACGCTGCGCCCGGCGTAACGGGCCACATCGCCGAGTTCCTCCTCGATGCGGATCAACTGATTGTACTTGGCGAGCCGATCAGACCGCGACAGCGAACCGGTCTTGATCTGCCCGCAGTTGGTCGCGACCGCAAGGTCAGCAATTGTTGAATCCTCGGTTTCGCCTGATCGGTGAGACATGACCGCTGTGTAGTTCGCCCGCTGCGCCATGTTAACGGCATCGAGCGTCTCCGTGAGTGAGCCAATTTGATTGACCTTCACCAGAATTGAATTGGCGGTGCCAGTTTTGATGCCCTGAGCGAGGCGCTCGGTGTTGGTGACGAACAGATCATCTCCGACCAGTTGGCATTTTTTGCCGATCAGGTCGGTCAGCGCCTTCCACCCGGCCCAATCGTCCTCCGACATGCCATCCTCGATCGAGACGATAGGGAACCGGGTGACGAGGTCGGCGAGATATTTGGCATTGGCCGCGCTATCAAGCGTCTTGCCCTCACCCTCTAGCCGATACTTCCCGTCCTTGAAATATTCGGTTGCGGCACAATCGAGCGCCAGCATCACGTCGTGACCGGGCTTGTAGCCGGCTTTCTCGATCGACGTCATGATGAAGCCTAGCGCCTCGTCCGCCGACTTGAGATTGGGTGCAAACCCGCCTTCGTCGCCGACGTTGGTGCCGTGCCCAGCATCCTGCAGCCCTTTACGGAGGGTATGGAAGATCTCGGAACCCATTCTGATCGCCTCGCGGCAGGACGACGCCGATACCGGCATGATCATGAATTCCTGAATATCGATCGGATTATCGGCATGCGCGCCACCATTGATGATGTTCATCATCGGCACGGGCAGTATGTGGGCGGAGGCGCCGCCGACGTAGCGGTAGAGCGGGAGCCCCGATGTTTCGGCTGCCGCCTTGGCCACGGCCAACGACACTCCAAGAATGGCGTTGGCACCGATTCGAGACTTGTTTTTTGTGCCGTCGAGCGTGATTAGCGCATGATCAATGCGCCGTTGGTCTTCAGTATCCATACCGCGCAAGGTGTCGAAGATCTCGCCATTGACGGCCGCAACCGCCTTCAGTACGCCCTTGCCGCCGTAGCGCTTCTTGTCGCCATCGCGCAACTCGTTGGCCTCGTGGGCACCGGTCGATGCACCCGACGGGACCGCCGCGCGGCCGATGGTACCGTCCTCGAGTATGATATCGACCTCGACAGTCGGATTGCCGCGACTATCAAGTATCTCACGGCCGATGATGTCGAGGATCTGGGTCATGGGTTGAGGCCTTCCCGGGCTTTATGATTGCGGAGTAATAACTCCCGTGGGACGTTAGCAGCGGTTTGTAGCGGAGCCGCATCGATAGGCCAAGCAGGTCTGAAAGACTTATGACAACTGGCTCCAGTGCACTCGTCCTATTTTCCGGTGGTCAGGACTCGACCATTTGTCTCGCCTGGGCGCTTAAGCGCTACGAACACGTCGAGACTGTGGGCTTCGATTATGGTCAACGGCATCGCTGTGAGTTGCAGCAGCGACCGCACGTGCGCAACGCTCTGACCAAGATCAATCCAGCGTGGGCAGCAAAGCTCGGCCCTGACCACATGCTCGATCTGGCGACCTTGGGCGCGATTTCAGCTACTGCAATGACACGCGATGTCGAGATCACGACGCTGGCGGGCGGTCTGCCCAATACATTCGTACCTGGCCGCAATTTGCTGTTCCTGACGTTCGCCGCTGCGCTCGGCTACAGGCGGGGCGTCACGACATTGATCGGTGGCATGTGCGAGACAGATTTCTCCGGCTACCCAGACTGCCGCAATGAGACGATTCAGGCGCTTGCCAACGCGATAAGCCTCGGTATGGATCAACGCATCATTATAGAGACGCCATTGATGTGGACCAACAAAGCCGCAACCTGGTCACTGGCGCACGAGCTTGGCGGACAACCACTCATCAATATCGTGATCGATGACACGCACACATGTTATCTGGGTGAACGCGTCATCCGTCACGAATGGGGCTACGGCTGTGGCACATGCCCCGCGTGTGTCTTGCGCAAACGAGGCTACGAGCAATGGCAGACAAGTCTGGCGGTAGCCGTCAAATCCTGATCGACGGCATTGATGCAGCGTTGGCCGGTCAGTGGGAGACGGCACATGTGGCGGCCCAATGCGATGAGGCCGACCGCGACTACTGCTGGCTGCATGCGTGCCTGCACAAGATCGAGGGTGACGACAGCAACGCTCGCTATTGGTATCGCCGGTCCGGACAATCGTTCGAAGCGTACGCCGATCCGAAGGCCGAACTCGCCGCGATGCGCGCTGCGTTGACATATTA
>JANNRP010000513.1:0-33301 GCA_031401535.1 Hyphomicrobiaceae bacterium
AGCACGCGCGCATCGCGCAAGATATCACGATTGGCAGGAGTGCCGATCATCAACCCGGCATCTTCGACGCCGGACAATACAGCGACTGTGCGTGCGACGCGCATTAACGCAACCGAATCGAGGTAGGTGCCACGCCGCACCTCATTGACGATCACGCTCATTCAACACCCATCGTTGCGGCAAATCCGACGAGCGCATCCTCGAAGCACTTCAGTGGCGCTTTGACATTGCCGGCGCCAACCTGACCAACGCCCGGCAGCCGATGCGCAATGCCGGTATTGATGGTTGGGGCCAATCCAGTTTCGACCACCAGCCTGATGTCGATACCGGTCGGCACGCCCGCGTAGTCCATCGATGGGATTGTCCACTCCGGGTTTGACATCACGGTGATCTCGGTCATGGCGCGTGTAAAAACCGCAGCCTCTGACGCAGGCCCGGCGCCGATAAAGCCAACAACGGCAGGCGCTGCCCCCATCGCAAATCCGCCGAGCCCTATTGTTTCGACGATGGCGCTATCTCCCATATCTGGGTTGGCATCCCTTTCCGTAAAGCCCGCAAAATAGAGCCCAACCGGCATTTCGACGGGTGCCGTGAACCACTGGTCACCAGTGCCCGAAACGCGAATACCGAAGTCTGTACCATTGCGGCACATGGCGGTGACGATGGTACTGCCATCAATATCGCGAGCGGGATCGGTCATCGCCTTGCCCATGGCCATCGCGACGTTGAGGAAGAACTGATCGTTGCGGCCAATGAATTCAAGACAGCGAGCAAGGTCACCCATGTCCGTCGCAGCCCGGGCCATCGCCGGTGCCAGAAGGCGCAATAAGAGCGACGAGCACGCAACGTTGCGCTGATGCATCTCGTCACCCATCGTCAAGCCGCGGGCCACCAGCGCCTTCAAAGCTACGCCGCCCATGTCTCGCAACGCCTTGCCAAGCAGCGGTCCGAGCCCATCACGCAGCCAGCCGAGACGGGTCAGCACTTCGGCATCATTGCCACCGAAGCGCATCACCTTGCCGAGCCCCTCGTTGATGGCACAGTAGGCGCGATTGCCAAACGCCCTGTTCTCGACGACCAGCAGCGGTTGACTGACCGTCGTCATGCCGGTCATCGGCCCGACCGCGCCAAAATGATGGTTCGGGTGGAACTCGAACGCGCTCGTTGCGGCCAGCTCCGACGCATGATCGAGATCACGCGCCCAACCTTCGAACACAGCGATGCCCATCACTGCGCCGCGCATCGGGCCGCACATCTGTTCCCAACCGATCGGCGGACCGGCATGGAGAATCTTGCGTCCCTCGCTCAGCGCAGGGATGGCGACGCTGGCCGGAATGACATCGACCAGAACCGGATCACCAGCCAGGATGCGGCGCAGGGCTTCAGCGTTAGCGGCTTCGATTTTCTGGCGCACGCCGCTCAGCCCCCGAGCTTCGCGAGGAGGCCAGCCAAGCGTGCGTCGCCCCGGGCAGGCGGCGACCACTGCACGTGCGTGACCGCCACACTTTGTTGCGCCAGTTCCACGGCAAACCGTTCAAGCCCGATATTGATAACGGTGGGTGGTCCCGCCAGCAATGATTTTTGCACCTTTGTCGGTTCGCTCATTTCCCGGCTCTGGCATAGACACTGTAGGCGGCATCGATCGCCTTGCCCGATGGGGCCTCAAACCCGTTCCGGCGCAACACCGCTTCCAATGCGCTCAGGCAGCGCAACACGTTCGCCTTGCGACAGACATAGCCCATGGTGCCGATGCGCCAGATTCTGCCATGCAGCGGTCCGAACGACGTTCCGATCTCGATACCAAAATCGCTTAGCATTTCGGCGCGCACCTTCTCGCTGTCACCTACCCGCTTTGGAATAACGATACCGGTGACGTTCGACATCCGGTGTTTGGCATCGCCGAATAACTCCAGGTCCATAGCCTGCAACCCAGCTCGTAGTGCCGCCGATGACAACCTGTGACGAGCGACACCTTCATCAATACCTTCCTCAAGCACGACACAGGCACATTCACGTGCCGCGTACACCATGCTTGCCGCTTCCGTGTGATGGTTGAGGCGCCGCGGCGACCAATAGTCCATGAGCATGGCAAGGTCGAAATAGTTCGACTGGATGACTGGTCCATTGCCCTCGACGACGCCCGGCGCCTTGATGCCCTGCTCAACGTGACGGCGATGCTTAAGCACGTCGACGACCCGCTCGTTAAGCGTCACCGGCGCAATTCCTGGCGGCCCCGACAGGCATTTCTGTAGGCCGCTCGAAGTGATGTCAATTTGCCAAGCGTCAGTCTCGAACGGGTTTCCGGCCAGCGATGCGGTGCTATCTACATATAGCAACGCATCATAACGGCGGCAGATGGCGCCGATCTCTTGTAGCGGCTGCAGCATGGTCGCCGAGGTATCACCCTGGCAGATGGCGACGACCTTCGGCCGGTGCTGCTTGACGAGGTGCTCGATTCGGTCGGGTGTGAATACCGTGCCCCACTCGATTTCCTCGGACACGACGTTGGCCCGGACCCGACTGGCTATCTCGACCTTCAGATGACCAAAGCGTCCAAAGATCGGCACCAACACTTTCTCGCCAGGCTCCACAATCGAAGCAAGGCAGGCCTCGATGCCGGCCCGCGCAGTACCGTCAATCATAAATGTCTGGGAATTGCTGGTGCGGAATACGGCTCGATATAGCGCCATCGTCTGGTTCATCAGGGCCGTGAACTCGGGATCGAACTGCCCCTGGATAGGCACTGACATGGCGCGCAGCACGCGCGGGTAGACATCGACAGGACCGGGCCCCATCAACAGCCGTGGCGAAGGGTCGAGTTGCCGGAACAGTTCCGGGATTACGGGGATGTGGGTCAAACTGCCACTCCGAAAGCTGGGCAATCACAATCGGTCTGGTATGCCTCAGCAGTGCAGCCGTTTGCAACCATGCTGTCACAATCTGTCTCAGCCCAACCGTTTGAGCCAGCCATTTGAGATTGCTCCCACAGCCTGCTAAACCCTCGACCATGTTAACGGCGAATGAAATTCTGGAATGGGATCAGGAGGGCACGCCACCACCGCCCGACCTGGTACTGCGGGTGGACAAGGTCTTCAAGCGGTTCTCTAGCCGCTCCGGCCTGTTTCGCCGCAAAACGACTGATGTCCGTGCGGTGGATGGCCTGTCTCTGGCGATCAGCGAAGGCGAGCGGATCGGCATATTTGGACCGGCAGGTTGCGGCAAGACAACAATCCGCCGTCTCATCACAGGCGCCTTGAAACATGACGCCGGCGTTATGCTGCTCAGCGGGCGGCCAATCGGTGTCGCGGCCACACGATCACATACGCACCTGATCGCCGGTGGTGACCTCACGGTGTTCAACACCGCCCAATCCATTGAAGCAAATATTGCCACGGCACTGACGCGGCACGGATTGGGCCATGCCGATGCACTGATGCAGGCGCGAATTCTCTTGCTGCGTACTGGATTCGCGTCCAATCGCATCACGATGGCACGACGCTCGGGCCTGATGGCGGACGAAGGCCCGCGTGCCGCGTTGGCCTATGCGCTCGCAACGGATTCGCGACTGTTGGTCCTCGATGAGCCATTCGCAGGACTATCCTTGTCTCGCCAAATCGAACTTGCGGCTCTGGTGCGCTCGATCTCGAACGAGACCGACCTCAGCTGCCTGCTGCTGACGCGCGAACCACGGGTTGCCGAGGCCATAGCCGACAGGATGTTTGCCATGCACGAGGGTCGCCTGACTGCCCTACAGTCGACAACACTGTGATAGGCATTGGGTATGGAGCGCGACTTTTCCACCAATGAACTGCTGGCCCTGCTCGACTGGTATCGTGAGGTGGGGGTGACGCATGCCGTCGACGAGGCGACCACCGATTGGCTGCATCGAGGCAGCAAGGCGCCTGGCTCCGACTTCTCATACCCCGATCGCGAGGCAGTGAACGAGTTGGAGCAGCAGTCCGCTGTCCGGCAGAACCATGTACCAAACGAGCCTCAGCCGCGCGAAACGCCAACGCCCCCCGATGTGCCCCGCAGCCCTCCATCCACACCCGTTGCGCGTCAATCGTCACCACCACCGGTCGCACGCGTGTTTCCGACCGCCACACCGGATGCCGCCGCGTTCGATGCACGAGTCTTCGCCGCCAAGGCGAATTCGCTTGTCGATCTGCGGTTGGCGCTGGAGGCATTCAACGGTTGCGCCTTGAAAGCGACCGCCAAGAAGCTGTGTTTCTATCGTGGCGCTGATCAGGCCCGGCTAATGGTGATCGGTGAGGCACCGGGTCGCGACGAGGACCTCGAAGGCCGCCCCTTTATCGGGCCGGCCGGACAGTTACTAGACAAGATGCTGGCGGCGATCGGTCAAAGTGACTCCGACACGCACATCACCAATATCGTTTATTGGCGTCCGCCCGGGAACCGCACGCCAACGCCGCAAGAAGGGCAGCTCTGCCGACCGTTTCTCGAACGGCAAATCGAGTTCGTGAAGCCCGATGTGCTACTGCTGCTGGGCGGCGCGAGCGCCAAGCATATGCTGGAAACGCCCGAAGGCATCATGAAGCTGCGCGGCAGTTGGCACACCATCGACGTTGCCGGCCGCAGGCTAAAGACAATGGCATCGCTGCATCCAGCCTACCTGCTGCGCACGCCGACCGCCAAGCGCCAGGCCTGGGCCGACCTGCTCGCGGTCAAATTTGCTCTGCTCACAAACACTTCAGGATAATCCCATGCCGCGCATCGACGATACTCGCCCCTTCATCCCCGTGCGCATTGCGATTCTGACTGTCTCCGACACACGCGACATCGGCGGTGATAAGTCCGGCGCGACGCTGGCTGATCTGCTGGCAGCCAGCGGCCACATCCTGGCCGACCGAGCCATCGTCAAGGATGACGTTGCGCAGATCCGCGCCCGCGTTCAGGGCTGGATCGCCAACCCGGACGTAGACGTTGTGATCACCACCGGCGGCACCGGTTTCACGGGTCGTGATGTCACGCCCGAAGCGCTGGAGCCGCTGTTCGAAAAGCGAATCGACGGGTTCTCGACCGTGTTCCACATCATCAGCTACGCCAAAATTGAGACCTCGACGATCCAGTCGCGAGCGTGTGCCGGGCTCGCGGGTGATACCTACATCTTCTGTCTGCCGGGCTCGCCGGGCGCCTGTAAGGACGGTTGGAACGAGATACTCAAGTGGCAACTCGACAATCGCCACCGCCCTTGCAACTTCGTCGAGATTATGCCGCGGCTGGGAGAGCATCGCGGACAAGGATAGGCTGGGGCTGTTTGTGCTCGCCACGAGCCAGTCGCTTGAGGAGAACGACGATGTCACCGCCGAAGTCATTGCTAGCTCTCAGCCAAGACATCGCTACCGTCAGCGCAAGAACTTGACTTCGTCAGTCTTGACTTGATCCATATTCTGCAAGCGGAATATTTCTTCGACCGTGACTATTTCGCTGTTGACGCGACGGATTCCGCCGTCTTTGCGTATACGAGCAAATACGTTCTGCATCGCCGTGACCGAGGCACGAATGGCGTGGTTACCATAGATCACCATCTTGATCTTACCCAACGCCTCAATCCGTTCCGCATCCATGTCCGGATAGGCGGTTGGCACAATGACAATTGGCACCCGACCTTTGAATGCGCGGACAAAACTTTCGATTTCATCCGGCGACTTCTGCTTCGAGTGGATGAGGATCATGTCGGCCCCAGCTTCTTCGTAGGCCGCCGCGCGTTTCAATGCCTCGGCCTCCCCTAATCCAGCGATCAAGGCTTCGTTGCGCGCTATGATAAGGAAGTTGGCATCCCGGCGCGCATGTAGCGCTGCTGCAATCTTGCCCTGGAATTCTCCAATCCGCAGAAGGTCCTGGCGCCCGTCGGCAACGAGGCTGGTGACTTTCGGGAATGATTTATCTTCGATCACCACCGCCGAAGCGCCCGCCCGCTCGTACTGCTGGATGGCGTGGATCACATTGATCGCATTTCCGAAGCCGGTATCTATATCCGCAATAATCGGCAGATCAATCTGGCCGACCATCGCGCGCAGCATGTCGAGATGCTGCGTCATTGAGATCAGGCTGACGTCCGGTAGGCCGTAGAGTGCGGATAGCTCGAATCCCGACGCCCAGATGCCGTCGAACTGAGCTTCTTCTGCCAGCCTGGCCGACAGCGGGCTGTGGGCCGCCATGATATGGACCAGACCGGTTGAGGCCATTTTGTCTTTCAGGGTTTTACCCTTGCTCATGCCCGGCCTCGTTTCGGAATGATGATGCTGCGATGCTCGTAACCATACAAACGCCTACGCGACCGTCGCGCTACCGTTTCTTTTGAGGTCAACTGGATTTGCCGCGCAGCACTGCCCTGGTTTGCGCCGTCGACCAATCATGCTTATTCTGGCAGCATCACTAGAATGTCCAGAAGCCCGGTGCCCGATGAACTTCCTGACCAAGCTTGCCGCACCGACAACACTCGCCGAGGCCACGCCTGACTCAGTCGGCTTGTCGAGTCAGCGTCTGGCACTGATCCCCGATGCGCTCGCTCGGGAGATCGATGCCGGCCGTATCCCCGGAGCCGTCGTCGCCATCGCGCGGCGTGGCAAGCTAGTCTACGCCCAAGCCTTCGGTCACCGCGATACAGTAACGTCGTCCGTCATGACCACCGACGCCGTATTTTCAATCGCATCGATGACGAAGGCAATGACCTCCGTCGCCATCTTGCAACTGTTCGAAGAAGGTCGGTTGAGCCTCGCCGACCCCGTGTCGGTGTTCCTGCCTGAACTTGCAAACCTGAAGCTCGTCGAGGCCAACAGTGGCGCGTCCACACTGGTAACTCGGACACCAACACGCCTACCGACGATCCAGGACCTGCTCCGCCACACCTCGGGCATGACCTATAAGGACCGTGGACCAAGTGCCGCACACAAGCTCTACCCCGGATCGTCGATTGTCGCTTCGGTAAAATATAGCAAAGCCGAGTTCCTGGCGGCCATGGCTCAGGCGCCGCTGCTGTTCGAACCCGGGTCCGACTGGGAGTACGGATTCTCGACTGACATTCTTGGCCTCATCGTAGAAGCGATTACCAGCAAGCCGCTCGGCGAAGTGCTTTCTGAGCGCATCTGGTCACCGCTCGGCATGCCCGACACAGGCTTCGAACTTACCGCCGTTACCGCTGCGCGATATGCTCAGGCTCTGCCCAATGATCCGCTGACCGGCGCGCGCCAGGTCGTGCACCATGCCACGGGAACAGCGACCAAATGGCAGAGCGGCGGTGGCGGCGCTGTCTCATCGGCTCTCGACTATCTCAAGTTCGCCGAAATGCTACGTCGTGGCGGTACTCTGGGTGACGAGCGCATTCTTGGCCGCAAAACGGTCGAACTGATGACCGCGGATCACTTGCCGCCCGACGTTGGCAATCGGATTGCGGACAGCATGGACCCATCCTGTGCCGGGTATGGCTTCGGCCTTGGCGTTGCTGTGCGGCGCGAGGCAGGTCTTGCTGCAATGGCTGGAACCAAGGGCGACTACTATTGGTCGGGCGTCTACGGTACCTATTTCTGGGTTGACCCGCGCGAGCAGCTGGCCTGCGTCTGGATGGTGGCGTCACCCGGCCTGATCCGGCTACGTTACCGGCCAATGATCCGCGCGCTGGTCTATCAAGCAATCGCGGACTGATCGTCTGCCCGAACGTGATCTTCCTACCCCCGAGGAACAAGATGCAGCATTTGACCGGCCTGGAAGCACTCGCCAAGGGTGCCGTGCTGTCGCCGTTTACTCGTCTTAATCGACTGCTTGCGGACGTGCCCCCCGGTCACGCACGAACGATCGAAATGACCGCCGGCGATCCTAAGGAAGTAATGCCCGGCTTCGTTGTTGATCGCATCGCCGAAGCTAAGGAAACACTCGGCACCTACCCTAAAATTCGCGGTAGCGATGATCTGCGTCAAACAATCGCGCACTGGATCAACCGGCGCTATAATCTGAAGCAGGGGATAGATGCGGCCCGCGAGGTACATCCGCTCAACGGCTCGCGTGAAGGCCTGTTTTTCGCCATGTTGCCCGCTGTCGGCCGCAAGCGCGTCGTAGGTCGCCCGGTCGTCCTGATACCAAACCCGTTCTATCAGGCCTATATCGGGGCAGCGTACGGCGCCAACTGCGAAGCCGTATTCTTAAACGCCACTGAAGCTACCGGCCATATGCCGGATCTTGACGAGATTGCTGCCGACAAGGAATTGATGGCGCGCACGGTCGCATTCTACCTGTGTTCGCCAGCCAACCCTCAAGGCGCCGTTGCCACTCGCGCTTACCTAACCCGTGCTCTCGAACTCGCCCGCGAACACGACTTCATGCTGTTCTTTGATGAGTGTTATTCAGAAATTTACACGGCCGACGCACCAACCGGCGGCCTTGAAGTTGCAGCCGCTACTCCGGATCGGTTCCGCAATCTTGTGGTGTTTAATTCTCTGTCGAAGCGCTCCAATCTGCCGGGTCTGCGTTCCGGTTTTGCCGCAGGGGATGGTGATTTCCTAGAAATTCTGGCCGAAATTCGTAATCTGACAGCACCGCAGATGCCGGGAATCATCCAACACGCGTCGGTTGCCGTCTGGGCTGAAGAGCAGCATGTGGCGGTGATCCGGCAGGCTTATCGAACCAAGTTCGACATCTGCGATGAGCTGCTTGCCGGAAAATTCGGCTATCGTCGGCCGGCCGGCGGTTTCTTCCTTTGGTTGGATATGTCCCATTTGGGCAATAGCGTGGAGGCAACGCTAACGCTTTGGAAACGCTGTGGTGTGAAAGTGGTGCCTGGCGCCTATCTGGCACAGCCTGGCCGTAACGGGATCAATCCCGGCGAGAACCACATCCGCGTGGCGCTTGTCCACAGCCCGGCGACGATCAGGGAGGCGCTGAAACGTATCGTCGAAGTTACTGCGTAAGGTCGCGTTCGCGTTCATGATGGTTCACGGTAGAGGAAGCGAGCCGCAGCGTTTGCTGCCACGCACGCTTGAAGATCGCATTATCGAACTGCTGGCGCGGAGCACCGGTGCACTGATCTGCATGGCCTCTGTGTTGGCCTGGATCAGCTTGCTGACCTGGTCGATCAATGATCCAAGCCTGACGAATGCGACGGGCGGTAGTACCCGCAATTTGATCGGCCCGCTGGGGGCTGTGCTTTCAGACCTCATGCTGCAAACCCTTGGCTTTGCGGCAGTTTTCATGCTGCTGCCTCCGGCGATCTGGGGCATCGAGCTCATGTTTGCTGGTCGAACCCCGGACTTCCGATTCAAGCTTTGCCTTTATCCGGTGGCTGTATTGGCTTTGGCGGCTGGCTGCGCCGCCTTGCCCACGGTCAGCAGTTGGCCCATTCAGCGCGGCTATGGTGGCCTAGTCGGCGACCTGTTATTCGGCGTTACCAACTCGATGTTCGGCACGATCAACCCGGAGCGCAGCAGTCTAGCCAGCGGTCTCGTATTTTTCGGTGGCGGGATTGCCGGACTGATTAACAGCCTGGGAATGAGCGGTCGTGACCTGACATTCCTGATGAAGCGCGAGCCCGGCGAAACCCGATTGATCACAGCGCTTTGGAACCGAGTTCCAAAGTGGGGTGGCCTGAAGGAGACCCGCAATCACACCGCAATGGCCGATACTGCACGAAACGTCCTCTATGACCGAAACCCGGTGTCGACGCTTCATGCCGTCTATGCGAGGCAGCCTGCATCGTACCCGACGCTTCATTCCGACCACGGCTACCAGGCAGACCTACCCACCGACAACCTCGGTCACTCAGGCCCCCGCGAGCAGCAGGCCTATGCCGCCGCAGCATTCGCAGGTCATCATGGTACGAGCCGTTACGCAGGCCACCTACGCCAGCAGACACCCCCGTTTTATCAGTCGGCCCAACAGACTGTGCCGACCCACGTACCATCGATGCCAATGGCCTCCATGAGCCCGCTTTCCGTGAGGCGCGAAGCCGGATTTGACAATCGCACCGATGAAGCCAGCCGCGAAATCGCCGAACGATTTGCGCCGCTGCAGGCTACCGCGGAATCGTCGACTGGCAAGGCATCCGGCCTGCTCAGCACAATGTGGCGTAGCCGCGGTGCGGCCACATACAAACGACCCAGCCTCAACTTGTTGAAGCGTGCGAGCCAGGCCAAGCCTGGACCGGAATTCACATCCGCCGTGCTGCGCGGTACCGCCCGCTTGCTAGAAGACGTGCTCGCCGACTTCGGCATAAAGGGCGAGGTCAAGGACATCAAGCCTGGCCCCGTTGTGACTCTGTTCGAACTTGAGCCGGCGCGCGGCACCAAGGCGTCGCGTGTCATCTCGCTTGCCGATGACATCGCCCGCTCGATGAGCGTGACAGCAGCACGTGTTGCCATCGTTTCAGGCCGTAACGTCATTGGGATCGAACTGCCGAACGTGCGCCGCGAGACGGTTTTCCTGCGCGAAATTTTCGAGGCCGATTCGTTCAAAGCAACCGATGCAACGCTGCCCCTGGCGCTCGGCCGCACCATCGGCGGTGATCCGGTCGTAACCGACCTTGCCCGTATGCCGCATCTGTTGGTTGCCGGCACTACCGGGTCCGGCAAATCAGTCGGCGTCAATGCCATGATCCTATCGCTGATCTATAAGCTGTCGCCCGATGACTGCCGATTCCTGATGATCGACCCGAAGATGCTGGAGTTGTCGATCTACAATGGCATTCCACATCTGTTGACACCCGTCGTCACTGATCCGCACAAGGCGGTCGTAGCGCTGAATTGGGCGGTGTCAGAAATGGAAGAGCGCTATAAGCGCATGTCGCATCTCGCAGTGCGCAACATCGATGTCTACAACAACCGTGTCCGCAACGCTCAAAAGCGCGGCGAAGTACTGGGGCGCACCGTACAGACTGGCATCGATTCAGCTACCGGCCAGCCGATCTTCGAGCAGGACAGGCTTGACGCAGCGCCAATGCCCTACATTGTCATCGTGGTCGACGAGTTTGCCGACCTGATGGCGGTGGCAGGAAAAGAGATTGAGTTTGCCGTGCAGCGCTTGGCGCAGATGGCGCGTGCCGCCGGCATCCACCTGATCATGGCGACGCAGCGGCCGTCCGTCGACATCATCACCGGCACCATCAAGGCGAACTTCCCGACCCGGATCAGTTTCAAAGTAGCGTCGCGCATCGACAGCCGCACCATCATCAACGAACAAGGTGCCGAGCAGCTGCTCGGTCAGGGCGATATGCTGGTGTCTGGCGGAGCCAATCAGCTGACACGAGTCCACGGCCCCTTCGTCTCCGATGAAGAAGTCGAAGCGATCGTTGCGAGCCTGCGCGCCGAGGGCCCGCCTCGCTATATCGAGGGCATCACTGACGAGCTGACGCAGTCCACGTCTGCCGACAATGCGCGTGCAGGCGCTGGCTGCGAAGACGACCTCTACGATCGAGCCGTCGCCGTCGTTCTGCGCGACCGCAAGGCCTCTACGAGCTACATCCAGCGGAGGCTTTCTATTGGTTACAATCGTGCGGCCGACCTGATTGAGCGCATGGAACACGACGGTCTGGTCAGTGCCGCCTCAGCTACCGGCAAACGCGATATTCTCGTTGGCGGCGGCCCGGTATCCGAGGTTGCTTAGGTCGAGAAACGCCTCAACGCGATTTTGCGCTTCCGAAGATCTGCGAGATCCCCAGTAGCAGAGACGTCACAACAATCATGATCGTCGAAATCGCAGCGATTGTCGGGTCGATCTGATCGCGTAATGCATTGAACATGTTGCGCGTCAGCGTCGAATTCTCGCCACCCGAGACGAACATCGCCACGATCACCTCGTCGAACGAGGTCAAGAATGCCAACACCGCACTGGTGATGATGGCGAATTTGATTTGCGGCATGGTGACGAGGAAAAACGCTTTGAGCCGCGACGCACCCAAGCTGCGCGCAACCAACTCCTGATTCATGTCGAAGCTTTTCAACGCCGATGTCACGATCATCATAACGATTGGAATCGCGAGCATCGTGTGCGCAAGGACTATGCCCATTAACGAATTGACGAGTTTCAACTGCACATAGGCATAGAAAACAGCGATGCCGACCAGGATCACAGGCACGATAATTGGAGTTATCAAGACGACATAGACCAGTCCAGCCGACCGAAAGCGCGAGGCAAACAGTCCATAGGCGGCCATGGTTCCCAGTGGCGTTGCAATCAGCGCAGTGAGAGCACCAGCCTTGAACGAGGTCGCGGTCGCCTGCATCCACGACCCCGACGAAACGTAAGCGTTATACCAGCGGAGCGACCAAGTGCGCGGTGGGAATTCGAGATACTGGGAGCCCGAGAACGACATCGGAATCACGATCAAGGTTGGGATCAACAGGAACGCCAACACCACCGCCGCAACGATGTAGAGCCAGATCCGCGCACGATGCGTGATCTGGGTCTCGGACGCTGCGTGATCGAGCCAAGTCATGTGCCGTGCCCTCCCCCGATGATATTGTCGAGACGAAGCAGCCGGGCGGCGCCAAATAATAACGCCAAGGTGAGAACCAGCAAGACAACGCCGAGCGCGCTGGCAGCGCCCCAGTTGAAGAAGATCTCGATGTCATTGGCGATTCGGTTTGAGACCATCGTAACTTTGCCTCCACCCAGAACGGCTGGTGTCACATAGAACCCAAGACAGAGAATGAAAACGATCAGGCCGCCAGCGATCAGGCCCGGCAGCGACAAGGGAAAGAAAACAAGCCAGAAGGTCCGACTTGGAGTTGCGCCCAGATTGGCTGCGGCCTTGAGGAGATCCTTATCGATCGCACGCATGGTTCCGTAAAGCGGCAAAACTAGAAATGGCAACATGATATGAACCATGCCGATCAGCGTGCCACCGACGTTGTGAACCAGCGCAAGCGGTTCTGACCAGAGTCCAAGATTCATGCCCCATGTGTTGATCAAACCTTGTCGTTGCAACAGCACAAGCCACGCATAAGTGCGCACCAGCAGCGAGGTCCAGAACGGCAGCATCACGGCGATCATGCACAGGTTGGCGACGCGACGCGGAAGCTGCGACAAAACGTAGGCGAGTGGGTAGCCAAGCACCACGCATATCGCGGTGGTCATCAAGCTGATCTCGAAGGTTGCCCGAAATGTGCGTGCATAGGACGGTTGATCGATCATGCGGCGATAGTGAACCAGACTGAAGCTGCCATCGTCGGCAAGGAATGACAGCCAAAACAGCCAACCTACCGGAATGACCATTGTGATCAGAACAAGTAGTAGCGCTGGCAGGGTCAATCCGAGCAAAGCCCACCGCTCAATCCGATGGTCATGCTTCAGCTCTTCCCCATGTAACTTGTGGGCACCTCTTGTCGGACTCATTGATAAGGCAGTCATCCGCCTACCCCTCTGACGTAGCAAGGAGGACGGTGTCCTGCACAGCAAGGCCGAGCCTGATCGGTTGGCCGACGGACGGCGCGGCAGCAAGACTGACACTGCTTGCAATGCCGCGCACGTTCACGGAGGGGCCGCCTGCGAGGTCTACCTGCAGCAAGAAGGTATCTCCCTGATAGACAGAGTTCGCGACGCGACCTGCAAAGACGTTCACGGTGGCAATCTCGGTGCCATCGAGGATGCGAAGGCGCTCTGGCCGCAGCATCAACAGGCAGCGACCATTGGTGATTGGCACGGTCTCGGCAGTTAGTATCTCGCCGACACACCGACAGACGCCATCCTTCACATCGACATCGAGGAATGCCGATTCGCCGATGAACGCGGCAACGAAGCGATTGGCCGGCTGCTCGTAGATCCGGCGTGGCGTATCGAGTTGCATAACCTTGCCACCGTTGATCACAGCGATGCGATCCGACATCGTCAAGGCTTCGCGCTGGTCATGCGTGACATAGATCGTTGTCATCCCGAGCTTGTCGTGAAGCTGGCGCAGTTCGATCTGCATGAGTTCGCGCAACTGCTTGTCGAGTGCTGACAACGGCTCGTCCATCAGCACGATACGCGGCTCGAATACGATGGCCCGTGCGAGCGCCACGCGTTGGCGTTGGCCACCAGATAGCTGGTCAATCTGCCGGTTGCCGTAACCACCGAGTTGCACCATCTCCAACGCCGCTTCGACCCGTCGTGTAGCCTCCGGCCGTAACACACCCCGCAGTCGCAGTGGGAAGGCAATATTCGCTGCAACATCCATGTGCGGGAACAGCGCGTAATTCTGAAATACCATACCAACGTCGCGCTTGTGCGGTGCGAGGCGGATTACCTCGTTGTCGCCGAACTTGACGCTGCCCTCATCGGGCCGGATGAAACCAGCAAGCACCATCAACAATGTCGTCTTACCCGAACCGGAAGGACCAAGCAGCGTCAGGAATTCGCCAGCGCGGATGTCGAGATCGACGTTATCCAAGGCGTGAACCGCGCCATAGGTTTTGGTCAGTTGTCGTATCGTGATCGGGAGTGCAGCGCCACGGACCATCAGATGACCAACTCTTGTCGCCTTGCACAAACTCAAGGGGCAAGGACGGTGCCCTTGCCCCAGCTGATCGTCATTGTAACCAAATCTATTCCGTCAGCATGTTCTGGTAGGCGGCCGATGCGTCCGCTTCATGTTTTATGTACCAGTCCAAATTGACTGGCAATTGCTTGGCGGCGTTGTCGGGATGCGAGGGCAGCTGTTTGGCATAGCCGGCTTCGATCGCACCAATCTCATATGCCTTCTTGTTGGTCGGGCCATAGGTGATGAACTTGGTGAAGTCGGCCTGATACTGTGGCTTGCTGATCTCGGCCAGGAATTTCATCGCCAGGTCTTTATTTGGTGCACCCTTGGCAATCGCGTAGCAATCATAGTCGAGCAGGGCTTGGTTGAACGTATAAGCGACCTTGGCGCCATCTTTGGCTGCAACGTCAAAACGGCCATTCCAACCGGTCGTCATATCGACCTCGCCGTCTTTCATGAGCTGCGCATGCTGGGCGCCTGACGACCACCACACCGCTACATGGGGCTTCAATTCCTTGATCTTCTTGATGGCGCGTTCAATACCGCCGGGAGCGGACAAAACTTCATACACTTTATCTGGTGCAACGCCATCTGCCATCAATGCGGGTTCTAGCGCTCCAGCCACAGATTTGCGGAACGCACGTTTGCCGGGGAATTTTTTGACGTCCCAGAAATCAGCCCAACTTTGCGGTCCCTTGTCACCGTAGGTCTTGGTATTCCAAGCCAACACGGTTGAGAACACATCGCCGCCGACGCAGTACTCCTGTGCCGTTCCCGGAATGAAGTCCGACGTGTCGATGATCTTGTAATCAAGCTTTTCGAGAATGCCTTCGGTGCCGGCCCGCGCTGCACTGCCCGAGCCGCTCGCAACAATGTCCCATGTCACCGCGCCGGCTTTCACTTTGAGTCGGAGATCGGCGATGCCGGTGTACGTCTCCTCCTTGATCTTGATGCCAAGAGCCTTGGCGGCAGGCACGAACAGCGTCTTGCTCTGTGCCTCCTGATAGGCACCGCCAAATGAGACGACTGTGAGTTCCTGCGCCTGGGCGGTGCCCATGCTGAAAAGCACAGTGATGCTGGCCATCGCGGAGGTTAGAAGAGAGATCTTTGGCACTTTGTTCATTGGGGCGACACTCCTAAAGCGGGTTCTGGTACACGCTGGTCGACCACCCTAATAGAGAGCTAACCGTTCCGGATGGTCGTTTGGAAAGGCTCACTTAAGACAAGGACGTGGCACCTATTCGGCGGATAATTTTGTAGGCTAGTCAAGCGAACTGATCCGATAGGCGGCGCGCTCCAACCATGCTGGCTCGATCTCGATGCCCCAACCAGGCTCACTCGGGATCGTGACCATTCCGTCGTGCACGACGAAGGGTGCGTTGCGAAACAAGCCGTATTGCCAGGGATAGTAGTCTGCCTCTTCGATCGACAATTCGAGGTACTTTCCCGCGTTCGGGATCGCGCCCAACAGGTGCATCGTGAACAACGTCACCATCGAGAGGTTTGCACTGTGCGGAGTGCAAGGTAGACCTGCAATCTCACCCAATTTGGCAACCCGCAATGTTCGGGTTAATCCGCCAAGGTAGCAGACGTCGGGCTGGATGATATCGACGGCCTTCATCTCAATCATGTGGCGCCAAATCGGCATGAAGCAATCCTGCTCGCCGCCAGTGACGTCGATATCGAGCGCGTCACGAACCTGCTTTGTTTGCTCGAGTTCCCAGTAGGGGCACGGTTCCTCAAAATGTGAAACGCCGTTGTCCTGAAGAAGCTTTCCAATTTCGATTGCCCGCGTCGGTCCATAGCAACTGTTGGCGTCGACCAGCAGTGCGACGCTGCCACCCAGTGCCTTTGCGATCATCGGCACGATTTCTTCGGTGCGCCCCGGCCATTCGTCGTGGTCATGGCCATACTCGGCGCCGATGCGGAATTTGAACGCATCAAATCCGTGTCTATCACGCAATCGGAGGAAGCGCTCGGCTTCGAGCTTCGGCGTGATCTCCCGTTTCATGGACGACGCATAAGCACGCAAGGTGCGTGGCTTGCCGCCGATCAACTCGCAGACGCTCTTGCCTTCGCGTTTGCCTCGCAGATCCCAAAGCGCGGTATCGAGACCGCACATGGCCCGACACAAATATGACCCGGGAAATTTGTGCTCGCGCTCGGGAATGGTGTCGACCAGATAATCGATATCGTCGGCATCACGACCCAGCGACCACGGTGCGATCTGCCGATGCACCACGTGCGCAGTGATATCGGCATTGTAGGTTGAGACTTGTCCCCAGCCCTGACTGCCGTCGTCCGCGGTGACGCGCACGAAGCCGACGAACTCGGTGGTGAATGTCTCGATACTCTTGATCTTCATGCTCCTAGGCTGCGCTAGGATTGGACTGATCCGAAGGTCCATTCTGATCATTCTGTGATACCATTGGTGCAAACCAGTTCCAAGATAGGGGCCACATGGTCAAACGCGCCGCCGGTGCCTTGCTGCTATCGATCCAGATCGACCGCAATTCCCGCCGCTCTTTGAGTTCGCAACTGTACGCAGCCCTGCGCGATCTGATCCTGTCCGGTGGAATCGCTGGCGGTGAGCGGTTTCCAGCCACGCGCACACTCGCGCGCGAACTCGGACTATCGCGGACGATTGCCGTGGAGGCATTCGACCGACTGGCCGCCGAAGGCCTGATCGAAGCCCGGGTGGGCGCGGGAACCTACGTCAGCCGCCTGCCCGGCATTGCGCGTCCCCGTGAGCCGCGCGGCCATAATCCGCCAAAGAACGCCGTGCGGTTGTCAAAAGCGACGTTGCAGGCCGTCAGTCAATTCAGCGAACGCAAGCGGCTGCCTCATGAGCCACGCGCCTTCACGACCGCACTACCGGCGTTCGACGCATTCCCGTTGCCGCAGTGGGCCCGCCTCTCGGCCAAACATTGGCGGGGCGGACGCACTCAGGTGATGGGCTATGGCGAGCCATTTGGTCATGCCCAGCTCCGCTTTGCCATCGCGGCGCATTTGCGTGCCAATCGCGGGATCACCTGCGACGCCGACCAGATCTTCATCGTGGGCGGTGCACAACAGGCCTTCCACATGATCGGCGCGATGCTGCTCGATCCCGGCGACAAGGTTTGGTTCGAAAATCCGGGTGCCATCGGTGCGCGCAACAGCCTTGTTGCGTGCGGTGCCGAGCTGGTGCCGGTCCCGTTAGACGACAGTGGCCTGCGGGTTGAGGACGGCCTGGCACTGGCTCCCGATTTTCGACTGGCATTCGTGACACCCTCGCACCAGCAGCCGCTTGGCACGGTCATGAGCCTCGAGCGCCGGATCGCCCTTTTGCAAGCGGTCGCGCAGGCCGGAGCGTGGATTATCGAGGATGATTACGATGGTGAATTTTTCTTTGGTGGACGCCCCCCACCCACGTTGAAGAGCGTGGATACGGCCGGCCACGTGGTTTATGTCGGGACCTTCAGCAAGTCGCTATTTCCGGCCTTGCGGCTCGGTTTCATCTTGGCGCCGACGCCACTGGTAAGCACGTTCGAAACGGTGATGAGCACATTTCTTCCCGGCGTCCCAACGTCGCTGCAGGCTATTGTCGCCGAGTTCATGGACGAGGGTCATTTCACCACCCACATTCGGCGCATGCGCCGCCTCTATGCCGAGCGGCACGATGCTCTGTGCGAGGCGGCAGCGACACATCTGGCAGGTTTGCTCAACGTCGTCCCAACGACTGGCGGTCTTCATACCATCGGCCGCCTACCCACGGATCTCACCGAACGCGAAGTCATGGTGGCAGCCGCGGAACGGCAGGTCACGGTGTCTCCGATTGGACGATTTGCGATAACCCCAGCGGCGGTTCACGGACTAGTCCTGGGGTTTGGCAGCAGCCGCCCAACCGACATTGAGGCTGGGGTGCGGACGCTCGCCGACGTACTTGACGGTTTGATGCGCCGACGCACACGCCGGAAGCGAACGATAGCCAGGCCCGATTAACCGTATCAATTGTAGGTACCACTAAAAATGGTCTACTCTATTCTTGAAAATGGCCCTGCAATTTAATCCAATCCGTGAAACAGTCGGGACGGGTTTTGACTGCTCTGAAGACGTCGCTAGAATAGCTTAGAACAGCGTAGAATCTTGATGGAATTCGACTACATCGTTGTCGGCGCCGGGTCCGCCGGCTGCGTTTTAGCCAATCGGTTGACGGCCAACGGCCGCTACAGTGTCTTGCTGTTGGAGGCGGGAGGTAGCGATCGCAGCTTCTGGTTGCATGTACCGATCGGCTACGGCAAGTCGTTCTACAATCCAAACGTCAACTGGATGTACCGGACCGAGCCCGATCCAGGCCTCGGCGGCCGCAGCGGTTACTGGCCGCGCGGCAAGGTTCTGGGCGGGTCGAGTGCCATCAACGCGATGGTCTTCATCCGTGGACACCCAACCGATTTCGATGACTGGGACGCGGCTGGCAACCCCGGTTGGGGATGGCGCGATGTGCTGCCCTATTTCAAGAAGCTCGAGCACAATTCTGGTGGCGCGGATGAGTGGCGGGCGACCGGTGGTCCGATGCACGTCACGGATGTTGCGCGTGACCTTCACCCGCTCTGCTCCGCTTACCTGCGTGCCGGAGAAGAGGCTGGACTATCCGCAACGGGAGACTTCAACGGGGCTCAGATGGAGGGTGTCGGGCTCTATCAGATTACGACCCGCGATGGGTTACGGATGTCGACGGCCCGCGCCTACCTGCGCCCGGCAATGTCGCGAGCTAACTTGAGGATCGAGACCAAAGCGCACGCGACGCGGATCGCGTTTGACGGCCGCCGCGCCACTGGCGTCCACTTCCATCAGCAGGGCAAGATGCAATTTGCCCGTGCGCATCGCGACGTCGTGCTGGCCGCAGGATCGATCAACACGCCTCTGCTCATGCAAGGTTCGGGGGTAGGCCCCGCGACGCTGTTGCAGCAGCACAGCATCACCGTGGTCCACGATAGTCCAGCCGTTGGCCGCAACCTGCAGGATCACCTGTGCGTCGATCATCTTTATCGCTCGAAAGTGCCAACACTGAACAATGAGCTGCGGCCCCTGTCTGGCAAGCTTTGGAATGGGCTGAAATATCTCGCATTGCGGCGCGGACCGCTGAGCCTCAGTGTCAACCAGGGGGGTGCATTTTTCCGATCGCGAGCTGGTCTCGCGCGACCAAACATGCAGCTTTACTTCTCACCCGTGAGCTATACCAAGGCGCCACCTGGCCAACGCGCGCTCATGAGCCCTGATCCAGATCCGGGATTTCTCTTGAGCGTGCAACCGTGCCGTCCCGTCAGCACCGGTTATCTGCACATCAGGTCCGCCAATCCGTTCGCTAGTCCGGTGATCGTGCCAAATTCGCTATCCGAACCGCAGGACCTGGACGATATGCTAGAAGGGGTAGCATTCCTGCGTACGCTGGCTGCCACCCCATCACTGTCGGCGATCATCGAACGCGAATTGCTGCCAGGCCGCGATGTGCAATCGCGTGACGCCATGATCGAGGATATCAGGCAGCGCGCCTCAACCGTCTTTCATCCCGTCAGCACGTGCCGAATGGGGCCTGATCCTCGTGCCAATGTGGTCGACCATCGGCTGAATGTGCATGGGCTTGATGCGTTGCGGATCGTCGACGCATCGGTATTTCCAGCGGTAACCTCGGGCAATACCAACGCTCCTGTGATCATGGTGGCGGAAAAAGCGGCGGATCTCATTCTTGCCGACGCCGACGCAAAGACGTGAGCCACGAACGGATCGGACTAAAAGGGGACACCCGTGACCACGACACTGTTCACGCCTGACTGCAAACTAGCACCCTATTGGTGGGATCATGTTCCGCGCCCCGACCTCGCCACCTCGACTGTGCCGGCCAAGACCGATGTCGTTGTCATTGGCTCGGGTTACACCGGACTTCATGCAGCGCTGCAAACCGCACGGGGAGGGCGCCATACCATCGTGCTCGATGCGGAAGCAGCAGGCTTTGGATGCAGCACGCGCAATGGTGGGCAGATCTCGACGAGCATCAAACCGAGTTTTGAAGATCTATCTCGCCGGCACGGGTCGGAACGCGCATATGCCATTCTTAGGGAAGGTCAGGCGTCACTGTCCTGGATCGAGCAGTTTGTGACGTCAGAGGGATTGGACTGCGACTTCGGCGTTGTTGGCCGGTTTCACGCGGCGCACTCAGCGTCACAATATGACGTGCTAGCCCAGCGGATTACTGCGCAGCCGAAGGGGTTCGAAGTCGACGCTCACGTCGTGCCGCGATCTGCACAGCGCGATGAGTTGGGAACCGATGTTTATCATGGCGGCGTTGTCTATACGCGCCACGCCTCCATCGATCCGGCGCGCTACCATCAAGGGCTGCTGGACCTGACTATCAAGGCCGGGGCCAGCGTCATCGCCCATTGTCCGGTGACCGCGATCGAGAGACAGGCAGCCGGTTTCCGGGTGACGACCCCGAACGGCACCATCGAGGCACGCGACGTCGTCATCGCAACGAACGGCTATACCGGCGGACTGACGCCATGGTTACAGCGCCGCGTCATCCCGATCGGCAGTTATATGATCGCGACCGAGCCGCTTGCGCCCGGGCTGATGGATCGCCTGATCCCAAAGAACAGGATCGTCAGCGATACGCGAAAGGTCGTCTATTATTACCGCGCCTCGCCCGACCGGCGCCGCATCCTATTCGGCGGTCGCGTCTCTCTCAATGAGACCGATCCGCGGGTAAGTGGTCCCAAACTCCATGCCGATCTCGTTCAGATTTTTCCTGAACTCTCAACCACCCGGATCAGTCATTCGTGGTGCGGATTTATCGCCTATACGTTCGACGAACTCATGCATGTAGGACGGCATGAAGGGATGTACTATGCGATGGGATACTGCGGTGCAGGGGTGGGCACATCGAGTTATTTTGGTATGCGGATCGGGCAGCAGGTGCTGGGTCTCAACGAAGGCCGCACGGCACTCGACGGATTGAGCTTCGCCACCCGCCCTCTCTACTATGGCAACCCCTGGTTTCTGGCACCGTCCATCATGTACTACCGGTGGCGCGACCGTCGAATGGCATGACGCCTGCTGTGCCAATCGCGGCGCACAGCCATAGCCATTTCCGATCAGACACGATCACAACCGCGTCCCACGGATGGCGCACCAGGGTCGCATAAACTTTGCTGATGCGGGCTGGAGCACGCATCTGTCGGGGCCGCGGTGCCACCGTATGCCCGCGCACCACACATCTTCTGCTCGACGAAGTCCCCGTTTTCGGCCATCAAGATCACACATTGAAAGGACAATTCCATGAGCCGCTTGATCTATATCTTGAACGGACCCAACCTCAATCTGCTGGGCAAACGCCAGCCGCATATTTACGGTCACGAGACGCTGGCTGACGTCGAGGCTGACTGCCGGACGCTCGCCAAGGAGTTCAAGCTCGAGGTCAGGTTCCACCAATCGAACCGTGAATACGAACTCATCGACTGGATCCATGAGGCGCGCACAACGGCAGCAGGGCTCATCATCAATCCAGCGGCTTTCACGCACACGTCGGTCGCAATTCTCGACGCCTTAAATACGTTCGAACCACCGGTCATCGAGGTTCATATCTCTCAAGTTCACAAGCGCGAGGCGTTCCGCCATCACTCCTATGTCTCGATGCGGGCGGATGCGGTCATGGCGGGCTTTGGCACTCAAGGCTATCAACTTGCCGTCCGCCGCCTGGCGCGATTGATCGATGAAAAGAAGGTCTGAACCCGGCGCTGACAGCTGATCAAACACGTTAGGATCGACATGACCTTGATACGCGGCACCACGAAACTCATCGCCCATCTCGGGTTCCCAACCGAGAGCTTCAAGGCGCCGATGATCTACAATCCCTATTTCGAAAAACATGGGATCGACGCAGTGGTCGTGCCGATGGGTTGCAAGGCGGAGGACTACGCAGCGTTCCTCAAGCTCGTGTTCAAGTTGTCCAACATCCACGGCGCCCTCGTGACCATGCCGCACAAAGTGACGACGGTGGCGCTGCTCGATGAGGTGTCGACGACAGCCAAGGTTGCGGGCTCGTGCAACGCCGTCCGCCTCGGCAACGAAGGTCAACTCGTCGGCGACATGTTCGACGGCGAGGGTTTCGTGCGCGGCGTTCTGCGCAAGGGCCGCCGCCTCACCGGTGCGCGCGTGCTCGTTGCCGGCAGCGGTGGCGTCGGCTCCGCAATCGCTGCATCATTGGCCAAAGCTGGCATCGCAGAAATCGGCCTTTACGATGCTTACGCACCGATGATGCACGGCCTTGCCGAGCGCCTCCGCAAACACTACCCGAGCTTGTTGGTGTCAACCGGCTCGATCGATCCGGCCGGATTCGACGTGGTCGTCAACGCGACGCCGCTCGGTATGAAGGATGGCGACCCGCTGCCAATGGACGTTGCCCGTATTGCGTCATCGACGTTCGTCGGCGAAGTCGTGATGAAACAGGAGATCACGCCATTCCTGGAGGCAGCCCGGGCGCGCGGCTGCGCATTCCAGATCGGTACCGATATGCTGTTCGAGCAAATTCCAGCCTATCTGGAGTTTTTCGGCTTCCGGACCGCAACGCCGGACGAACTGAGGGCGGTCGCGCAGATTCAATACTGATCATCGAAGCGCTGATGAGGCCGAGTCAGGGTCAGCAGAGATTATGCTTCAGCATAGCGATCGGTAATCACTCGATCGTCAGCTAACGTATCCCAACTGCCGATCGCGGGCGACCGCAGTGGCGCGCCGTTCGGCGGCCGGTCCATGCCCGCCACCACCGGAGGTTTCGAGGCAGATGATGTCGCCACGCTGCAACTGCATATTGCCGACCTTGGAAGGGAGTGCCGTCGTCTGACCGTCACGGATCAGCGTCAGATGACCGCCTGCGCCAGATCCGCCGCCCGCCAGTCCGAAGGGCCTGTTGCGAAACCGGTCCATCTGCGCCGTGAATGTGGCAGTCGGCGCGTCGATGCGCCATTTGCGGGTTAGACCTAGCCCGCCGCGGTGGCGTCCCACGCCACCCGATCCAGGCACGAGGCCATAGCCCATGAACGTGATCGGCGTGTCGCTCTCGATCATCTCCATCGGAATCGCAGCATTGTTGTGCATGCCGAATGCGTAGGCGCTGGCACCATCCCCCGATGGATGCGCGCCGCAGCCGCCAACCTCGATCTCGACCAGCACTTTGCGGGTGCGATCCTCGGCGATGGTCTGGAACGAACACACGTAGCTCACGGCGTAATAGGCGGCCGGCATCCGCTCGGGGACCGCGTTCGACAGCGCCGCGAACAGCACGTTCAGCAGCACGTGGCAGGGCGCGATGCGGTGTGCGACGGGAGCCGGATGCCGGGCATTGATAATGAGGCCTTCCGGCGCGATGATCTCGACCGGGCGATAGCAGCCAGCGTTCGCAGCAATCGGCCGGTCAGCGCACGCCATCACGGCGTAGTAAACCGCCGAACTGGTCGAGCCGAGCGTGGCGTTGATCGGACCGCGCGCTTCCGGGGCGCACTGTGACAAGTCGACGATCATGCGGTCGCCGGCAATCGTCACGGTGGCGTGGATGCGGACAGGCGTTGTCAGATCAACCCCGTCGTCATCGAGAAAATCTTCGAAGCTATAGGTGCCATCGGGCATCCGGCCGATAACATCGCGCATAGCCGTCTCGGAGCCGTCGAGCAATTGCTGGCAGGCGGTCTGCAGGCGATCAGCACCATACTTGACGGCGAGCTTCCTGACGCTCAGCTCACCGACGCCCAGCGATGCGATCTGTGACTGCAGATCGCCGAGCACGATGGAAGGCTGGCGAATATTTTGCCCGATCATCGCCCACACTGCATCGTTGCGAACGCCGCCATCGAACAGCTTCAACGGTGGAATGCGCAAGCCTTCCTGGTAGATCTCCGTAGCGTTGGCGTTATAGGAGCCCGGGGACATGCCGCCAACATCAAGGTGATGACACAGCGTGCCGACAATCGCGACCCGGGCACCATTGTGAAACACCGGGCGGAAGGCGACGATGTCGGGCAAATGCTGGGCCCCGCAATAGGGATCATTGGTGATGATGACATCGCCATCATGCCATTGGGCCAGCGGGATGAATTGCTCCACCAGCGCGCGCAGACAGTAGCCCATGGAATTCAGATGCTGCGGGATACGCGCCGACTGTGCGACGTTGAAGCCATCCGCATCGTAGACAGCGGTCGAGTAGTCGAGCATCTCGCGCACGATTGTCGAGCGCGACGTGCGCCACATCGTGACGTCCATTTCGGCTGCGACCGCGTTCAGCGCATTCGACAGCACTTCGAGTTCGATTGGGTCCAACCCGGTCATGCGGCGCCTCCGGTGCGGGTTGCGATCACATGCCTTGCGGTCGTCATGGTGGCCGACCAGCCGGGTGCAATGAGCGCCGTGGTGTAGTCTTCCTCGATAATCGCCGGACCCACCAGTCGTTCATCGGCCGCAAGGTCGTCGCGCCGATGAACAGGCGTATCGTGCCATTCGCCACCGATGAAGACGCGGCGCTGGCGTTTGACCGCCGCGGCAACTGCCACTGGTTGAGCCGTTCTGGTCTCGACCGCATCCAAACGCCCGCGCGCGGCGAGACGCAACGTCACGAACTCGACCAAATCGTCGGGGTTCGCGTAGGCGAAACGCTGTGCGTGCATGGTGTGGAAGCGGGTCGCGGTCATGGCGAGCGAGCCAGCGTTGAACCCAAAACCTTCCCACGGCACCGACAGCTCGAACGCTTGGCCCTTGTAGCGCAGATCGGCACTCCAGGAGAGGCTGCGGCGGTCGGTTGGAATGCCATCGCCGTCGAGCCGTGCCGTGGCGCGTGCGGTGAGATCGTCTGCCATCGCAGTCAACGGTTCGAGCGCGCTACCGTCGAACGGCATGACGCGAGCGCGGGCAAAGTCGTGGCTGATATCGGAATGCAGGATGCCCCAGGCCGACAGCGTCGAGGCGTTCTCGGGAAACACGATCGTGCGGATGCCGAGTTCGTCGGCAACGGCGCAGGCGTGGATCGATCCCGCACCGCCGAACGAGAGCATCGCGAAGTCGCGCGGGTCGAGCCCCTTCTCGAACAGGCTGAGACGTGTGGCATTGGCGAGCGCGGCATTGGTGATGGTCAGCACACCCTCGGCTGCCTGTTCGAGGCCAAGCCCGAGAGGCGTGCCGACGCGCGCCATCATTGCTGATCGGCAGGCGTCGAGATCGAGTTGCATCGTTCCGCCAAGAAAGAACGCCGCATCAAGTCGACCCAACAGGAGATTGGCATCGGTGACGGCTGGCTCCGTGCCGCCGCGCCCGTAGCACACCGGGCCGGGTCGCGCGCCGGCACTCTCTGGTCCAACCGTCAACCGGCCGTTGTTGCCGACGCGCGCCAGCGATCCGCCACCCGCGCCGATCGTGCGGATTTCAGCCATCGGCACGCGCACGGGCAGGCGGTCGATCTCGCCCTGCATCACGATGTCGATGCGGTCATCGCGCGCGACTGACACATCGAACGAGGTGCCGCCCATGTCGACGCCGACGGCCGCACTAAGACCGAGTTCGCGCGCGAGGGTGAGGGTCGCCAGCGCGCCGCCGCTCGGCCCCGAAAGCAGCAGGCGGACCGGCTCACGCGCAGCAAGATCGGTCGAACAGACACCACCGTTTGATTGCACCATCATCAATCGGGGCGCGAAGCCTGCCGCATCGAGCCGCGCCTTGAGACGCTCGAGGTAATTGGCGACGACCGGCACCAACAGCGCATTGAGCACGGTCGTACTGGTGCGCTCATACTCGCGAATTTCCGGACTGATGACCGACGAGAGTGACACCGGAATGCCGGCAAGGTCTCGCGCCAGGCGTTCCGCGATCATCTCCTCATGCCGTGGATTGGCGTAGGCATGCAGCAGCGTGACGGCGATGGTCGCGACATTCAACGGAGCCAAGCGGCGCACGAGCGCATCCAGTGCTTGGTCGGTCAACGGTGTCTCGATCCCACCTTTGGCCGTTGCACGCTCGACGACGCCAAGCCGAAGGTCGCGCGGGATTAAGGCCGCGGGCGGCTGCGGCCAGACATTATAGATGTCGCGGCGATTGTGACGACCAATCTCAAGTACATCCTCGAAGCCAGCCGTTGTGACGAGTGCGCCACGGGGAAACTTACGTTCGAGCACGGCGTTGGTTGCGATCGTGGTGCCATGCAGCACATAGCCGACATCGGCCAGCGAGAACCCATAGCGCGCGGCGGCACCGGTGATACCCGCCATGAGTCCTAGAGACGGATCGTCCGGCGTCGTCGGTGTCTTGAACGCGGTAACTCGTCCGGTTCTCGCATCCCGTATTTGCAGATCGGTGAATGTGCCGCCGATGTCGACGCCGATGCGGACAGGTTTGTCGGTCATGGAAACATTACTCAATCGCGCATGAAATTGGGAAGCCAGGTGGCGATGCCCGGGATCACGATCAGCAGCATCGCAAACAGGATCATGATGACGGCATAGGGTATCGCACCACGAATGACGTCGGCGACGGGGCCGTTGTCAGGCCGGATACCCTGGACGACGAACAGGTTCATGCCGACGGGCGGTGTGATCAGTCCTAGTTCGCACATCAGCACGATGAAGACGCCGAACCAGATCGGGTCGACGCCTGCTGCCGTGACCACGGGGAATACCAGAGGGATCGTTGCCACCATCATGGACAGCGTGTCCATGAACATGCCGAGCAGCAGATAGAACACGATCAGCACCAGCAACAGCGCGACCCGACCTAGACCGAAGCTCGTCGCCCATTTGGTCAGCGCGTCGCCGATACCGGTCAGGCTCAACGCCAGATTGAGCACGAACGCCGCCACGACAATCAGCAAGATCATGCCGGTCGTGCGCGCGCTGGACAGGAAACAATTGTGCAGCAACTGCACCGAAAGTTTGCCCTGGGCGACGACGAACGCGAAAGCGACCACGAGGCCAAGGGCTGCTGATTCCGTTGCCGTCGCGATACCGGCATAGAGCGTGCCCATCACGACACCAAACACAATCAGCGGTTCCACCAGATAGCGCAGCAACCGTATCCGCTCCGCCAAGGGAACGATGATCGGCTCAATCTTTTCTGCGCGAAATTTATGCGACAGATAAATCCACAGCATGAAAAGCCCGGCCAGCATCAGGCCCGGGATGACGCCAGCCAGGAACAGTTTGCCGACCGACGTATTCGTCATCGAGCCGTAGATGATGAAATTGATGCTCGGCGGGATCATTATGCCGAGCGTACCGCCAGCCGCCAGCGAGCCAAGGCTGTCGGACATCGGGTAGCCGTGACGGCGCAGCGACGGTAGCGCGACGGTGCCGATGGTGGCTGCTGTCGCAACGGACGAGCCCGACGTTGCCGCAAACAACGCGCAGCAGCCGATATTGGTGTGCAGCAGTCCCCCCGGCAACCGACCGAGCCAAGCAGCAAATACGGTGTACATGCGATCGGCCATGCCGCTGCGCAGAAGAAACTCACCGAGCAGCACAAACAAGGGGATGGCGGTGAGGCCGTTCTCGCTCATCGTGCCCCAGGCGATCGACGCGGACGATGTGAAGAACGCCAGTCCAAACGCGAGTACGCCGCCCACAAGCGCCAACAGCATCATCACCGACGCGATCGGCATGCCGAGAAGCATCAGCACAACCATGATGAGGAAGCCGGTGATGCCAACCGCGACCGTACTCATGGATGTTTACTTTCGCCCGGACCTTGTAGATCGAGACCGCCGCGCGCTTTCAGGTCGGCAAGCTCGTCTTCCAGCTCCTCCTTGCTCGTGCGCGGGCCATACATACGGTCGATGTGATCAAAGCGACCGCCGAGGAGGGCTGCAAACAGCTTGGAGGTTTCGATCAGGCAAACCGCTGCGAAGATCGCCAATGCGCCAAACCAGATCGCCTGTGGAATTTTGAGCGGGGTCGCCCACGGCGTCTGAGCGGTCGAACCGAAGGAGATCGACTCGCCGAGTGCATACCAAGCCATCACGAGAAGGGCGATCGCACAGGCCGTCAACGACGGCAGGGCAATCAAGTTGAGGAAGATCCGCAAGGGTCGCGGCAGGTGCTCATGCACGATGTCGATGCGGATGTGCCCACGCGAAATGACAGCCGCGGCGATCGCTAACGCCGCGCCAACCGCCAACACGTAGCCGCCTAACTCATCGACGCCTTGCAGCGAACGGTTGAAGACCTTGCGCATGATGGTCTCGGTCGCAACTGCCGCGCCAAGCCCTAGGAAGCCAAGGCCGAATACCCAAACGCAGAAGGCTTCGATGTGTTTCATAGGGACCGGTTCTTCGCGATCGGCAACTGTTTAAGACTAGCGCAAATAGGCGCAGCGCATCGTTCGCCACGCCCACCACGATGGCGGGTCACGCTTTGCTGACCCGCCCGACGGCGTCGCCGTGAGCTAACGTCGTTACTTCATGCCGATGATGGGACCGACAGCCTTCTTCCAGGCCTCCGAACAACCCGGATTGACCTTGTCGCATGCTTCCGACCAGGCCGGGAACGAGATCTCCTGGACGGCATTGGCGACTAATGCGGTATCCTCGGGCTTCACCGCGACCGTCACGAGCTTGTACTTCTTTCCCGTGGTGCACGGGTCCTGACCGGCGTTGCAGCGCATGCCGTCATCCCAGAGCTCTTTCGAATAGGCCCAGATGTCGTCGGTGAGTTTGCCGATGGCCGATTGCAATTTGACCTGCTGGTCGGCATTGAGTTTGGCCCAGGCAGCGTTGGTGATCGCATAGCCTTGGACCGCGACCTGCAAGGCCAACGGATAGACATGCGTCGCGCTTTCCGGCCAACCGGCCGAGTTTGCAGAGCTCGGACCGGTGACAGCACAATCAATGGTGCCGAGCGAGAGACCCTGGCTGACTTCGCCGAACGCCATGGTGACGGGCGTTGCGCCGATCTTCTCCATCACCTTCGCCATCACGCCATCCAGAATGCGCACCTTTTTGCCCTTGAGGTCTGACAAGCCGGTGATGGCTGGTTTGCAGAACACGAGTTGCGGACCGAACGGCCACACGCCCAGCAGCTTCATACCAAACTGTTTGTCGATGCGGTCTGCGACAACGGGTTGAAACGCGGTGACGACTTTACGCGCCGTGTCATAGTTGGTGTTCAGACCAACGAGATCGAGACCGAGGATCGTTGGCTCATCGCGCGATACCTGGCCGAGGCGCAGTCCGATGATGTCGAACAGCCCCGACTTGCCAATCCGCAGTTGTTCGAACTCCTTGATCCCCGTCTGATCGAGCACTTTATAGTCGGCCTCGATGCCGATGGTCTCTTTCAACTTCTCAAAGAATGGCTGCTCACGATTCTTTTGGATATTGCCGGTGGCAAGCGGCATACCCATCACCCTCAGCTTGGGGATGTCCTGCGCCGATGCCGGTGTGCTGAAGGCCGCGATATTGGCGAACAAGGCAGCCGTGACGGCCGACCGGCTAATCTGTCTGAGACCCAAGGCAATTCTCCACTTTTGAGATGCAGCGCCCTAGGCGACCGCACAAGGTTAGACCAGAGGCGTCAAGAATGACGCGGGATCAACCACCGCGTCCAGTACGATTGCAATAGTTCACGTGCCTGTTGTTGGCGCAGTTCGATCGAATTTTAGGCAAGCAACATCAAGAATGGTGCTGGCTGCCGAACATATCAGCGCTCGCAATTCATTCTGTCCAATCGTGTTTTTTGATTTATATTAATCAATCAAATTGATGAGTAGGTTTTTGCGATGATTGACCTGAAGACACTCGATACCTTTGTTCGTGTCGCGCGCCTGTCGAGTTTTCGGGCTGCCGCCGAGCGCCTGCATACGACACAGCCAGCAATCTCGCAGCGCATAGCCGCGCTCGAAGCCGCCCTTGGCGTGCCGGTCCTCACGCGCACCACGCGGCGCGTGACTCTGACGCCAGCGGGCCGCACACTCCTCGATGGTGCCGAGCGACTGCTGGCGCTGCACGGCGAGATGCTGGCATCCGTTACCGATCCGGCGCAACGTGTCGGCACGCTCCGGCTTGGCGTGGCCGAGACCATCGTACATACATGGCTCCCGCTACTGTTGGAGCGGACGACCGTTGCATTTCCGCGCCTTGTCTTCGACATCGAAGTCGACATCACCGCCAACCTGCGTCAGCGACTGCTGACCGACGAACTCGATGTTGGCTTTGTTGTTGGGCCGCTGAGTACGCCGCGTCTAACGAACGAAGCGCTGTGCAGCTACTCTCTGGCATTTATCGCCAGTCCGAACCTTGGGCTACCCAAGGGAAAAATGAGCATAGCGGATTTTGGCGATTTACCGATCATCACCTTTGCCCGTAACACACATCCCCATCTGCGGCTTGTGGAGGTGCTGCAAAAAATCGGTTTGCGACGCACGCGCATTCACGCCAGCACATCCGTCGCAACCATCGCGCGCATGGCGCTCGATGGCCTAGGGGTCGCGCTGATACCGCCGGCAACCGTCCGCCGTGAACTCGAACATAGGCAGCTTGTCATTTTGAGGACGTTGGAGCGGGTGCCGGACCTATCGTTCGTCGCAGCATGGAGTGAAGGCGCGGACGCAGCGCTGGCAGTCGACGTCGCACGATTGGCACGCGACGTCTCGGCTCAGTGGCAGGCCGACGATGCGAAGTCTCGTCGCCGCCTTGCTAAAGGCTAAAGAGCCGCCCCCATGTGCCAAGCGCTCGGCAATCAATATCAGCCGCTTGCAGCGATGCCCACAGCGTGACCGCGACCGAGTCGAGGATCGTCACGCCAAGTTCCGATTCGAGCCGGGCAGCGACAGCCGCACCGCGCATGTTGGTGCATAACACCACGACGCAGTCGCAGTCGGCTCGTGCCACATCGCGGATCATGCCCTCGATCTCAGTTTCGGGCACTTCGCAGAACGAGAAATTATCGCTGATCCCGCAATGGCGTTCGGCAACGCAGTTGAATCCGGCGGCACCCCAGTTGGCCGCGATGCGAGCCTGCACGTCGTCGGTGTACGGGGTTACGAGGCCGATGCGCCGTGCGCCCAGTTTCTGGAACAGCGTGCGATAGCCCAGCACGCAGGTTGCAGCCCGGATGCCTGTCGACAACGCGATGCCACGCACCAACGCCTCATCGCGCTCGAAGCCGAGCCAACTGGCAGACGTACCGTTCCAGGCAATGACATCGCACTTGGCGTGCGCCAAAAGCTCGGCCGCATCGAGCACGGGGCGGTCATCGAATTGCCCGAGGGATGCTTGGCTCAAGGCAATCTCGGTGACTTTGAAGCGGGCAAAATGCGCCGTCACGGACGGCAGATCGCGCAACATCGCATAGGTGACCGGTTCCAGCACTGTGTTGGACGAGGGTGTCAGCATTCCGAGACGTGGCATGATCGTGATCGTTCTCTTATCCTGTTCAAGGCCAACAATCGCATAGACACCGTTCGCGGTGCAATTGCCCGCTGCCCCGCCGACTTTCAGTGCCGAATTGCGACCGCCGACCAACCTTTACGAGGGCCCTCGAATTCACCGATATTTGCCTGTAATTGGCCGTAATCATCACGATTTCCGGACAACAGCGCTTCCGTTGCCCCTGTTCTGACATAGCAGATTGCTGGATGGTGACCTGGCAAGCACAGCGCGTCAAACCGCTGGCGCTTATGTCTTGATCGTCCATTGGTCAACACTTCGACGGGGTATATCATGCACGTCTTCATGCAATTCCTTCTGGTCTGCATCGCCTTGCTCGCTCCCGCAACGGCGCTTGCGCAAACGGCACCTATCGCCGCTGGGTTCTCGCACCCGACGGTCGCCCGCGATGCCGAGCGCTACGAGGCATGGCTCAAGGCCAACACCAAACCAGCGGCCAAGCCCGCCAACATCAAGGGGCCCGCGACCAAAACCACGGCAACGCCGATCCTGCCGCTGGGCACGGATGCGCGGGCCAACGCACGGACCTTGGCGGATACGGTCACGGCGGAGCCGAACAACGCCAACGCCTGGATCTCATTGTCCAAGGCACTGCTGACGATCCAACCCGATCCGAACACCGGGTCGGAGCGCTACGAACTCCCGGTCAACGCCAGCGCGGCGGCCTACCTCGGATACCAGCGCGCGACGGCATCGGCAATTAAGGCACAGGCACTTGTGACACTGTCGGATGCCTTGAAGCGGCGCTCCTACTGGCGACCGGCGATCGACGCGCTGAAAGCCAGCATTGCCCTGGTCAATGCCCCAGATTCGATCGAAGCGTTGACCAAGCTGCAGGCCGAGCACGGCTTCCGCCTCGTCGATTACAAGGTCGAAAACGACAGCGCCCAACCGCGCCTATGCATCCAGTTCTCCGAAAACCTCAACCGCGCGACCGCCGATTTCTCGAAGTTCATCACCGTTGACGGGCGCGATCCGGCAGCGGTCACGGTCGATGGCAAGCAGCTTTGCGTCGATGGCATGGTGCACGGTCGCCGCTTCGAAATACTTGTGCGTGGCGGCCTGCCATCCGACACCGCTGAAACGCTGGGCAAAGCCGCCGAATTGGGCGTCTACGTCAAGGACCGCTCACCGTCCGTGCGGTTCTCAGGCAAGAGCTATGTGCTGCCCTCCAAGGGCCAACAGGGCCTGCCTGTCGTCACCGTCAACACCAGCGCGGTGCAGGTCGAGATCTATCGCGTCGGCGACCGCAGCTTAGCGCAAACCTTGATCGGCGGCGATTTCGCCAAGCAGATGTCGGGCTACGACGTCGAGGCGCTGAAAGACAAGACCGGCGCGCAGATCTACACCGGCGTGCTCGATGTCCAGACCAAGGTCAACGAGGAGGT
>JANNRP010000514.1:0-9441 GCA_031401535.1 Hyphomicrobiaceae bacterium
GCGACCCAAGAGGTAGGATCAATTTTTGTTGGATGACGCACCCATGGCGGCCACGACCCGTATCGACGATCGATTTGCCGCCCTCAAGAAGGACGGGCGTGCCGGGTTGGTGACGTTTATCATGGCGGGCGATCCAGATCCGAGTACTTTTGCAATTATTCTCAAAGGGTTACCAGGTGCCGGCGCCGATGTCATCGAAATCGGCATGCCGTTTTCCGACCCGATGGCAGATGGCCCGGCAATCCAAGCGGCAGGCCTGCGCGCGCTGAACGCTGGTCAGGACATGCACAAGACGATCGCTGCGGTGAAAGCGTTTCGTGATGTCGACCAAACGACGCCGATCGTGCTGATGGGTTACTTCAATCCGATCTACGTTTACCCTGCCGATAAATTTCTCGACGATGCCAAAGCGGCCGGAGTAGACGGGCTTATCGTCGTCGACACGCCGCCGGAAATGGACGACGAATTATGTTTGCCGGCTATGGCAAAAGGATTGAATTTCATCAGGTTAGCAACGCCGACCACCGATGCGAAGCGACTGCCGGCCGTGCTCGCGAATACAAGTGGGTTTGTGTACTATGTATCGATTGCCGGGATTACTGGCACGGCAGCACCCGACGTCGGCCAAGTTCATGCACAGGTTGCACGAATAAAAAGTGCAACAAAACTGCCCGTAGCCGTTGGTTTTGGTGTAAAAACGCCTGAACAGGCAGTAGCGATCGGCCGCGGCGCCGATGCCGTGGTCGTCGGCTCAGCACTCGTATCAGCGATTGCTGAGACGCTGGACAAATCAGGCAAGGCTACTGGCAAGACGTCATCCGCGGTCTTAGATACTGTGAAACGGCTCGCCGCAGCACTTCGGGCAGGCTGAACAATATCGAAGTGGTCACCGTAAGCAGCCACTAACCATGATCGCGGACGGGTAGAAGCCCAGAAGACCTTAGCTGCGCTATAGTTGTTGCAGCGCAGCACAGTGAGTTCGGGAGCGCAGACCCAGTGAACTGGATCAATAATGTCGTCCGGCCTAAGATCCGGGGCTTCCTCGGCACCAAACGTGAGGTGCCAGAGGATATGTGGCGCACCTGCCCCGAAAGCGGGCAGATGGTGTATTACAAGGACCTTGAGAACAACCAATTCGTGTTCCCCGGCTCGAACTATCACGAGCGCATGACCGCACCACAGCGGCTCGCCCATATGTTCGACGATGGTTCATACGTCAAGATCAACGTCACCGGCGTACCGCTCGACCCGCTCAAATTCCGCGACAGCCAAAAGTATCCCGATCGCCTGAAGGAAGCGCGCGCTAAGACTGAACTTGATGACAGTGTGCTGGTCGGCGAAGGCAAGTTGGACGGACACGACGTGGTCGCAGCGGCGCACGACATGCGCTTCGTCGGTGGGTCGCTGGGCATGGCGGCTGGCCAAGCCATCATCACCGGAATGCTGCGCGCGGTCGAACGCAAGACGCCGTTCATCTTGTTCGCCGCTTCGGGTGGCGCACGCATGCAGGAAGGCATCCTGTCGTTGATGCAAATGCCGCGCACGACGATTGCCGTCCAGCGTTTACGAGATGAGCGCCTACCCTACATCGTCGTATTGACCGACCCGACGACTGGTGGCGTGACTGCCTCATACGCCATGCTGGGTGACATCCACGTGGCCGAGCCCGGTGCGCTGATCTGTTTTGCGGGACCACGCGTGATCCAGCAGACCATACGTGAGCAGCTTCCTGAAGGCTTCCAGCGCGCCGAATATTTGCTGGCCCATGGCATGATCGATATGGTCGTTCACCGCCATAAACTCAAAGCGACACTTGCTCGCCTGTGCCGTTTGATGGTGGCCAACAGCGCGCTGGTTAAAACACCTGGCAACCAGCGGCCCATCAACGGCCACGCGCACGACGCCATCAATGGCAAATCGGTCGGCATGCCTTTGTCCAGTGCGCACATTCAGGCTCAACCACCCACAACCGCCATGTCTCCCAGTGTGGTCGAGGCCGAACCGGTCACCGGAGCGAAGCGGTTCGATGCAGCCTCAATTGCGGCAAAACCAGTTCTCGCCCGCGGGGTCGCGCCGCCGGTGAAGACCGTGGCGCCAAAGACGAGTGCCTGATCCCATCGACGCTATTTGGAGCGGCATATGACCTCCACCTCAAAACCGCAGACGCGGACGGTGGATGCCGTTCTTGCGCGCTTGAAGACCCTACACCCTATGCTGATCGACTTATCGCTCGATCGCATCGCTGGGCTTTTGGTGTCGCTCGGCAACCCGAACTTGAGCCTTCCGCCGGTTGTGCATATCGCAGGCACCAACGGCAAAGGCTCTACGGCGGCGTTCTTACGCGCGATGTTCGAAGCTGCGGGCAAGCGGGTTCACCTGTATTCGTCGCCACATCTCGTGCGTTTCAACGAGCGTATCCAAGTAGCGGGCCCCGACGGCAAATGCCGACCGATCCCTGATGTCGCTCTGCTGTCACTTCTGGAGCGCGTTGAGCGCGCCAACGCTGGCGCAGCAATGACGTTTTTCGAAATTACGACGGCAGCGGCGTTGCTCGCATTCGCCGAGATTCCCGCCGATGTGGTTATCCTGGAAGTCGGGTTAGGAGGACGAGCGGACGCGACGAATGTCATCGCGCAACCGATCCTGACCGTCATCACGCCGGTATCGCTGGATCACGCCGACAAGCTCGGGAAAACAGTGGCGAGAATTGCTGTAGAAAAGGCTGGAATTCTTAAATTCCAGGTTCCAGCCATCATTTCACAACAGGACGACGATGGACTCGAAGCGATCCGCACCATTGCAACACACGTTCGCGCACCGTTGACCATTTGGGGCGAAGACTTCGAAGCCTTTGAGCAGCGCGGACGCATGCTGTTCCAGAACGCTGCCATCCTTCTCGATCTGCCCCGCCCTGCATTGCTTGGTCGCCACCAAATCGTCAATGCCGGCACGGCCATCGCTGCGGCGATGCATCTCGGTAGTCTTGGGCTTGATCAACGGGCGATCGAGCGTGGCTTGATCGACGTGACCTGGCCAGCCCGCATGCAACAGTTACGCGACGGGATTCTCAGTCGACCGCTCGCCAACGATGCGGAGCTGTGGCTCGACGGCGGGCATAATCCGGCCGGTGGTCGTGCCTTGTCACAGACGCTGGCTGATCTGGAGGAGCGGGCACCAAAGCAGCTATTCATGATCGTCGGGATGATGGGTCAAAAGGATGCTAGTGGCTTCCTGTCCCCATTCCGAGGATTGGCCAAAAGGCTGGTCACCGTGCCTGTACCGGGCGCGCATGAGGCCCCCCATTCGGCGCAAGCCCTCTGCCACATTGCCCAAGGACTTGGATTCGAGGCGACAGCAGCACCTGATGTTCCCGAGGCGATTGCTGCCGTTACTGCCATCGGGACAGCCCCCAAACGCATACTTATCTGCGGATCGCTCTATCTTGCCGGGCATGTCCTGGCGTTGGAGACGGGCACGACGCAACAGTCGAATTAGGCCTGGGCTGAACGGCCAATACCACTCCAAATGTGTCGCGCAAGGCTCGTTGGCCAAACGGGGTGATGTCCAGCGCTCGCGTTCCGTCGATCCGGCGCACCCACCCCTTGTCGAACGCGTGCGTGCAGAGCACGGCTCCAACGTGACCACCAACGTGCCATCGGCGCTCACTCCAATCGAGACAACGACGACAGAACACGCGCGTGGTGCGCCGGTCATCCGGCGATTGGAGCGCGGCATCGAGTCCGAGTTGGCCGAAGAAGTTCTGTCCTGGTCCCGTCAAGGCACCTGCATCATCACTGAACTCGATAAATCCGCTCTCAACCATCGCATCTGCAATCGCAACACCAAGTTGCCCTGCCAAATGATCGTAACATGTACGGGCACGGCGCATTGCCACGTCACGCGGGCCCACCCGCACAGCCCCTGCACGAACTGGCAAATTGCCGACTGCCAGCTGCATGATGGATTCCAACATGCGAGCCACCTCGGAGGACGCCAGCCGGTGATATTTGTGTCGACCTTGCTTCTCGACCACAAGCAGGCGGGCAGCCGTCAACCGAGAAAGATGTCCGCTCGCCGTTTGCGGCATAACACCCGCCACGCGGGCGAGTTCTGTCGCTGTCAATGCGCGGCCATCCATGAGGCAGCTAAGGATCGCCGCACGGGCCGGGTCACCGATGAGGGCCGCCATTTCTGCCATCTGGTTAGGGTTTGCCATTGTGTACGCTCCTCCGCCTCGCTCCAAAGCTAACATGACCGAATGTTTGATACTTCGGTCTCCATCGAAGCATTCCAATCCCACGTCGCGTAAGGAACACGCGGCACTGCACCAGGATTTCGACGCAAGGATCGCACAACATGGACGTATCGCCCTCGCTGGTCGCAGTCGTTGCCGTCGTCTTTCTGCTAGCGGGCTTTGTCAAAGGCGTGATCGGGCTCGGGCTACCAACAATCTCGGTCGGACTGCTCAGCCTCGTGATGGCGCCAGCCCATGCGGCGGCACTACTTATAATCCCATCGACGATCACGAACATACAGCAGATGCGGCCAGTACGTTCTCTTGTGCCACTCAGCAAGCGGCTGTGGCCGATGATGCTGGGCATCGTTGTCGGCACAATGGGCGGCGGCGGTTGGATCGGTGGGCCGAATGCCAAAGTTGCCGCGGCGCTGCTCGGCGTAGCACTGGTGATCTACGGGACCGTCGGTCTGGCGCAAGTTCGATTTCACGTTGCCCGCAATCACGAAGCGTGGCTCGGGCCGCTCGTTGGCACCGTGACCGGCCTGATCACCGCTGCGACCGGCGTGTTCGTTATTCCAGCCGTTCCCTATCTGCAGGCCGTCGGCCTTGAGAAGGACGAACTGGTGCAAGGGCTTGGTCTGTCATTCTTCGTCTCGACACTGGCTCTGGCAATCACGCTGGCGACCCTGCCCATGCCACTTAACGGTCTCCTTTGGGCGGCAGTCGGTACGCTCGTACCGACGCTGGTTGGCCAGATTGTGGGCCAGAACGTACGTGCCTGCATTGACCCGATCACGTTCCGCCGCTGGTTCTTTGTGGGACTGTTCGCCTTGGGCTGCGTGCTGATCGCCAAGTGGCTGTTGGCTTGAACCGGCCGTGCCGTCTAGACTGGCCCAGTTGTTCGATGTTGTGGAGCCTCAATGAAGATTACTGCGATCCGCGCGACACCGGTCAACATTCCCTTGGAGGCGCCATATTTATGGTCCTACGGATCGCTGGCGGGGTTTTCAAAAACGATCGTGGAAGTCGAAACGAGCGATGGCGTTGTTGGTCTGGGCGAGGGACCATCGCCGGCCAACGTGGCGACAATCACCAATATCATTGCGCCCAAACTGATCGGCCGCGATCCGTTCGACATCGCTGGCGCCGAGCGCGCCTGCCTGCCAAGCTGGAAGGGCGTATCCCACAACATCGACTTCGGGTTGATCCGGGCATTTGGCGCCGTTGAAATGGCGCTTTGGGACATTCGCGGCAAGGCCTGGAAGCAGCCATTGTATCAGTTGCTCGGTGGCGCCGCACGTCGCGACATCCCCTTCACTGACTATTTTGGCTTCCGCGAGCGCCTGGGAACCTTCGGTGGCGAGACAACCCCCGAAGCGGTCACCGACTACTGCCTCCGCCAGAAGGCCGAACACGGCACCACGTTCTTCGAAGGCAAGTTCTACGCGGCAGATACCGCCCCCAGCATCCGCATGATGCAATTGCTGCGTGACAAGCTCGGGCCTGACGCAATGCTGCGCATCGACAGCAACATGAGCTATTCGCTAACCGAAGCACGTCGCATTGCTCGTGCACTCGATGACCTCGACATCCGCAATTGGGAAGACCCCTGTGCGACGTTTGAGGAGTTGGCACAACTGCGCCAGCACACAGCGATCCCGTTCTCAGTGCATACGATCGACTTGCCCCGCGCTGTATCATTGCGGGTGCCCGACGCCATTGTCACCGACATCAATGTTCACGGCGGGATCGGCCGCACGATGCGCTTCATCGCGGCGTGCGAAACCATGGGTGTGGATTTCTGGTGCTATTCAGGCGATAGCGGTATCGCAAGCGCCGCCTACATGCATGTGGTGGCCGCCAATCAATGGGCGCGCGAACCCAGCCAATCGCTGTTCCGCATGCAGCCGATCGATGTGATCGAAGAAGGGCCATTCCGCCCAAAGCACAACACAGTGCGCGTGCCGGAAGGGCCGGGGCTGGGCGTCACGCTATCGAGAAGTGCACTCGCCCATTGCCACAAGCTGTTTGTCGATCATGGCCCCTATAACAAACACCACGATCCCGACAATCCGGGGCTGTTTAGGAGGTTGCCGTTGCGTTAAAAACTACCTGAGCGTTCGATGATAAGCTCAAAGCGTATTCAGACAAAGGGATATCCATTAGCATCAGCTAACTTCATTATTTCCCGCAAATCGTTTCCATAATAATCTTGGAGCGGTTTCTTCAATCCAAATTGCTTAAAATAAACTGCCTCAACGACAGCATATCCGAATTTGGCCAAGCGCTCTATGTCGTCCCAAGTAACACCCGCATCCTTCCAAATCTTCGTAGGGTTAATAACCGACACTCGATCTATGTGGAAATGCGTCTTTGAACGGATTAAACGAAGACCTTCGGCGATACGACGTACTTCCTGACTGCTGAATGAGAGACGAACTTCTATGTCCCCAACTTTATCAGCATGATTTTGCGCAATCTGCCAATAGGTGACAGATTTACTATCCCGATCAAAAACCTTGATCGCATGGGCGACCATCTGATCATAAAAAGCAATTCGAGCCAGCGCGAGAAAATCAATCCCAATCGTGTTTCGAGGCTCCTCGTCCAAAATTTGGACAATTCTGAAATAATATATACAGCGCTGCAATTCACTAAGGCAGCGCTTAAAAGCCTCTTCTGGTGGACTATATAACCTGCCGGACATTAAGCGTCGACATTCGCCGACAGCGCGTTCATCTGGATGAACTCGCGGCGCGGCTCGACGACATCGCCCATCAGCTTCGAGAAAATTTCGTCGGCTTCGCTCAAATCACCGACCTTAACCTGCATCAAGGTGCGGGCATCTTTGTCGAGCGTGGTTTCCCAAAGTTGCTCGGGGTTCATCTCGCCGAGACCTTTGTAGCGCTGCAGCGACAGCCCCTTACGGCCGGTATCGAAAATTGCCTTCAATAACGAGATCGGCCCGAAAATCGGATGGATGACATCCTTGCGCTTCAGTGTGCCCGGTGTCGCATAGATCTCGTCAAGATGGACACGCCGATCGTTCAACTTGCGTGCGTCGACCGACGCGAGGAATGCACGATCAAGTGTGTGCACTTCCTTTACGCCGCGCACGACTCGCGTGAACACGAGGCCTTCGTTATCCGAAAGCTTACCCTCCCAGCCGCGCTCGGTCTCCTCCGAAACCATGTCGAGACGGGTCGCCACCGCGTGCGCCGTTGCTTCAGCCTTTGAGCGGTCACCGAGAATTTTCATATCCAGCGCGCCGCCGATGGCCGCCTGCTCGATCACGTAACGGCTGTATCGGCTGTGCAGGCTTTCCAGCACGCGCTGGACGCTGCGCGCCTGATTGACGATTTCACGCAAGTCACGGCCAACACTGTCCGCACCGGCACCGGTCGTGAGCAGCGCATCCTCGAGGCCGGTATCAATCAGGTAGTCTTCCAGCGCCGCCTCGTCCTTGAGGTAGCGCTCCGACTTGCCCTTCGCAACTTTGTAGAGCGGTGGCTGAGCGATGTAGAGATGCCCTTTCTCTACCAACTCGGGCATCTGCCGGTAGAAGAACGTCAACAGCAACGTACGGATATGCGCCCCATCGACGTCGGCGTCGGTCATGATGATGATCTTGTGATAGCGCAACTTCGAAAGATCGAAGCCGACCTTCTCGTCCTTGCCGATGCCAGTTCCGAGTGCGCCGATGATATTGGTCACCTGCTCCGACGACAGCATTTTATCCGTACGGGCGCGCTCGACGTTCAGGATCTTGCCGCGGATCGGCAGCACCGCCTGATATTCACGTTTGCGCCCCTGTTTGGCCGAACCGCCAGCGCTATCGCCCTCGACGATGAATAGTTCGGTATTGGCGGGATTGCGATCCTGGCATTCGGCAAGGCCACCTGGCAGGCTCAGGCCGTCGAGCGCTCCTTTGCGCTTGATCTTACGTGCCTTGTCGGCTGCTTCACGCGCCTGGGCTGCCTGCACGATCTTGGCCATGATTTCCTTGGCCTCGCGCGGGTGCTCCTCAAACCATGCCGCCAATTGTTCGCCGGCCGAGGTTTCGACCGCCGATTTGACTTCCGACGACACCAGCTTGTCTTTCGTCTGGCTCGAGAATTTTGGGTCAGGCACCTTGACCGAAAGCACGCAGGTCAGTCCCTCGCGCGCATCATCGCCGGTCAGCGCAATCTTCTCACGCTTGGCGATGCCGCTATCCTCGTAATAGCGGTTGATGACACGGGTCAGCGCGCCACGGAAACCGGCCAAGTGAGTGCCGCCATCGCGCTGCGGGATGTTGTTGGTGAAGCACAGCATATTTTCGTGGAACCCATCGTTCCACCACAGCGCAACTTCGACGCCGATGCCGTCCTTTTCGCCACGAATCTGGATCGGCTCAGGCAACAGCCCCTTCTTTGAACGATCAAGATAGCGCACGTAAGCGCCAAGACCGCCTTCGTAGAGCATTTCGGCGCGCTTTTCGTCGGCGTGCCTTTGGTCGGCGAGCACGATCTTGGCGCCGGAGTTGAGAAACGCCAACTCGCGCAGCCGATGTTCAAGGGTATTAAAGTCAAATTCGACCTTGGTGAAGGTTTCCGTGCTGGGCAGAAACGAAACGCGCGTGCCGCGTTGCCCCGGCGCCGATGGGCCAACGACCTTGAGGGGGGCTTCGGCGTCGCCATTGCGGAAACGGACAAAATGCTCTTTCCCGTCGCGCCAAACGGTCAGGTCGAGCCATGTCGACAATGCATTGACAACAGTCACCCCAACGCCGTGCAGACCGCCGGAGACCTTGTATGGATTACCGTCCTCGCCCTTCTCGTTGAATTTACCGCCGGCATGTAGCTGCGTCATGATCACTTCGGCGGCAGATTTGCCTTCTCCCGCATGCATACCGGTCGGAATCCCGCGACCGTCATCGATAACCGTAACCGAGCCATCGGCATTCAGCGTCATATGGACCTGAGTGGCGTAGCCGGCCATGATCTCGTCGATAGCATTATCGACGACTTCATAGGCCATGTGGTGCAAGCCCGAACCGTCGTCGGTATCGCCGATGTACATGCCTGGCCGCTTGCGGACGGCATCCAGGCCCTTGAGAACCTTGATCTTGTCGGCGTCATAACTCTCTTCGACGTACACTTTTTGGACGGGCTTCGCGCTCATCGCAGACCTACTTCTGAAGTGGTGTTTTTTCTGATCGTGCA
>JANNRP010000515.1:0-3533 GCA_031401535.1 Hyphomicrobiaceae bacterium
CGCTGCCGACCAACGTGGCTGGTCGCCCCGCGGTGCCGTTGTTGGCCATTGTATCGTTGCGCCATCAGCACATTTCGATCTGGTCGGAAGGTCAACTCGTGCTGCGTTCAAAAATATCGACAGGGACCATCAGTCATCCTACCCCGATGGGGATATTCAGCGTCATTCAGAAAAATCGGATACACCACTCTAATATTTACAGTAATGCGCCGATGCCGTTCATGCAGCGCATTACCTGGTCGGGGATCGCCCTACATGCCGGTGTGGTGCCGAACTATCCAGCCTCGCATGGCTGTATCCGGCTACCGCGCGAAATCGCAGAGCAGCTCTTTGGCATGACGCGGATCGGCATGCGGGTGATCGTCGCCGACGACGATATCGTGCCGGTCGAGATCGTCAGTGACCTGCTGCCGCGCGCCAAACTGGAGTCGGCGGCGATGGCGCTCGCGTTACTGAATAGCGAGACTGTCACCAGTGGCACCATGCAGACCGTCGCCAACGCAACGGCTCTTGGCGTGATTTCTGCTTCGGGTTCAACCGTGACTGCAGCGCTGGTTGGGGCCCTAACTGACACGACCGAGGTGCTCGATCCTTATCAAATAGCCATGAAACGTAAAGCGGTGACGGCAGCGGCGGTGCGCCCCAAAGCAGTGGCTGCACGCACCGCACTGGCGGATGCAGCTGTTAAATCAGCAGAGGCCAATGCGGCACTCGCAACGTTGCGGCAAGCGAAGGCTGACCTTGTCATCGCCAGAGCGGAGTTGAACAGTATTGCCGTCGGCGCTGACCCCGCATCTGAAGACACTGCAATTGCACGGGCGGCGAAGATGGCCAATGTGGCGGCAGCGGTCGTCATCCATCAAACGGCCATGGACGATGAAGCCGTCAAAACGACCGCTGCGTTTGCTGCGGCGCGTAGCGCGCGGCAGGCCGAATTCGCGGCCGACGATGCGCCCGATCAGGCGAAGGAGGCCGCACGGGGAGTTGAACCCGTGTCGGTGTTTATCAGCGCCAAGGAACGTCGTTTGTTTATCCGGCAGGGGTTTGAGCCCGTGCTCGATGCAGAGATCGCGTTCAGGCAGCCTGAGTTACCGGTTGGAACCCACGTTTTTACTGCGATCGCCGCCGATGCCACGTCGCGGTCCCGGCTGCACTGGTCGGTGGTCACATTACCGTCCAGCAGTGGCACATCGGCCATCGACGCACTGAACCGAGTCGAAATGCCCGCATCTATTCGAGCCGAGATCGAAAAGCGCCTGTGGTCGGGCGCATCGCTCATCATCTCCGATATGGGGCTCAGCAACGAAACGGGGCGCGGTACCGATTTCGTCGTGCTGACGAAGTGATCCGGCATTCATCCTTGGTGCGGTGCGATCCAGTTGAACAGGCCAAGCCCGCCATCGACTTCGACCGTCGTTCCCGTGACATAGCCTGAGAAGCGATCAGACAGCAGGGCGAGTGCCATACCGGCGATGTCCTCGGCGGTGCCCAATCGGCCAAGCGCAATCTTGTCACTGAAATCAAAGGCGCTGGCATTGAAGCCACCACCCGGAATGGCGCCTGGCGCCAAGGCGTTGACGCGAATGCCATGTGGACCCAGGGCCCGCGCCAACTCCTTCACCACCATCGTCTGGCCGGCCTTCGACGCTGAGTAATGCGGTAGGTTGCGGGGTGTGTGGGCGTGCATCGACGTGATGATCAACATGCGCCCGCGGACCCTGGTTTCGATCATGCGGGTGGCGATCTGGCGGCACAGGAAAAAGCCCGACCGTACGTTGGTGCCCACCATGCTGTCCCAGGTTGCTTCGGTGACGGCCATGGCGTGGTCGGCCTCACGTCGTGGCGGGCTCGCTGCATGGACGACCATCTGGGGCACGTTTGTGCCTAGCGCCGCGACAATCTTGTGCCAGCCGTCTGGGTTGGACAGGTCGCAGGTTATGGTTTCCGCATGGCCACCAGCAGCGCCGATGTCGCGGGCGACGGCGGCGTTGCGGTCGGCATCGATGTCAGCCAGCACGACCCTGGCACCGTCCGCCGCCAAAGCTATTGCGATGGCACGACCTATGTTCGACGCAGAGCCGGTTATCAGCGCCTGCTCACCGGAAAACATCAGGCCTGCCACGGCTAGCTCCCACGATCTGTTGATGTCAAAGATATGGCTGATGCAGCAGGATTGCTGCGCGAACCTGCCTACTTCTTGCGGAACGCGTCAAGACTGACGATCTGCGCGCTACCGGGAGCTGCGGGAACCGGCGCCGCAGATGGGGCGCCAGCGGCTCCAGGGCCGGACGCCGCGAACTCTGGTATGCTTGGCTTATCGTCCTTCGCCGCAGGCTGCAGGTCTGATGCCTTGCGCGGTGCCACGGTCGGCCGTAGGCGCTCGATCGTTGGCTCGTCGCCGGACTTGTCGAGCCGGGCCTTGCGCGGGGTACGCGGTTTGCGCTCGACGACTGTACGACCTGCCCGTATTGGCGTCGTGCCCGACCGGCCGCTGCCGTGGTCCCCACCAATTGGGTCTTCGTTGCTGGATTGCGGATGCGCGATCGCGTCAGGCCCAAAATCAGCCGCTTCGAATTGAAGCCCATATCTGACGCTCGGATCGAAAAACACCTTGATGGCATTGAACGGAACGACCAGTCTCTCCGGGATACCATCGAACGTCAGCTTGACTTCGAACCGCTCCTCGGTCACGGCCAAGTCCCAGAACCTGTGCTGCAGCACGATGGTCATTTCTTCCGGGTATTTTTCTTTCAGCCGCTTCGATATCGACGCACCCGGCGCCAGAGTGTCGAATGAAATATAGAAGTGGTGCTCGCCGGGTAAGCCGGTCTTGGCGATCCTGGTGAGGATGGTCCGGACCACGCCGCGCATAGCGTCTTGGGCAAGCACTTCGTAGTCGATCGTTTGGTCGCCGGTCATCGGGTTCCCGGTCATTGCGTTTCCATGAGTAGGGCGACCCAAAGCTAGCCGACCCTGAGACGAGTCGGCACAGTATTCCAATTCCTTGGACTTTACACAACCCGCCCAAGTGAATTCTTCGCCCAGGAGGGCTGAATGAAAGAGTGGAGGGCTTCTGTTGCCCGGTGCCCTCCGGACCGCGCCTAACCCGGCTAGGGGCTAGGGCTTAAAGTTCAGGCTACCGGCACCGCATTAAGCGGCGACAGCGACCTCAGCATAGTTGTCATTGGCAACTAGTCTGTTTGACCCGATAACGGTGGTATCATGCCGGGCAAAAGTACGACCTTTACACCCTCGTCGATCCTATTTCGCCCCCAGCAAAGACCGCCGCCCAAAACTGCGGCAGCGGACTGTGGTGGAGGCGCCGGGTACCGCCCCCGGGTCCGAAAGGCTTATTACGAAGACCATTTATCACCATAGCCGGACGAATCCGGCAATACGTATATAAGCCGTAGCTATTGAAAACAAAAGTGGTCATCGCGAGGAGAATTCATGCCGCTGCCGGATGTCGTTGCCGCGCCCGCGCGTTTTCGCGCGGAAAGCCGGTGGAACTCACTGTCGGCGTGTATCGCGAC
>JANNRP010000516.1:0-6156 GCA_031401535.1 Hyphomicrobiaceae bacterium
GATTGGCCCTGCAGCTTGCACATCGCTTTGATCAGTGGCTCAGGACCCGCCGCATAGCCCAGGCGCCAGCCGGTCATGCAGTAAGCCTTCGACAAACCGTTCATGGTGAGCGTTCGGTCGTATAGCTTCGGCTCAAGCTGGGCCGGCGTGTAGAACGTGTGCCCATCGTAAAGCAGATGCTCGTACATATCGTCGGTCAACACCCAGACGTGCGGATTGGCCGCCAGAACATCGGTTAACCCACGCAACTCAGCCTTGGTGTAGGCGGCCCCGGTCGGATTCGACGGCGCGTTAAACAGAAACCATTTGGTCTTGGCCGTTATTGCTTTGGCAAGCACGTCCGGCTTGAGCTTGTAGCCGTCCTCGAGCCTCGTCTCTGCAAACACAGCCTTGCCGCCGCCGTACTGCACAATCTCGGCGTACGAGACCCAGCACGGTGCCGGAATGACCACCTCGTCGCCAGGATTGATCGTGCACATCAGGGCGTTGAACAGCACCTGCTTGCCACCGGTACCGACCGACACCTGCGATGGTTTGTACTCAAGCCCGTTCTCACGGGCGAACTTTTTTACGATCGCAGCCTTCAACTCGGGAATGCCGTCAACGTCCGTATACCGGGTCTTACCATCGCGCATCGCCTTGATGGCGGCCTCGACAATATTCGGCGGCGTATCGAAATCGGGCTCACCCTGACTCAACGTAATGACATCGCGGCCCGTCGCTTTCAGCTCACGCGCTTTGGTCGAGACCGCGATCGTGGCGGACGGCTGGATGCGGCTGAGACTGTCGGCGAAGAAGCCCATGGCGGCTTACCTTTTCTGGATCGATGATGTGGACCTGACAGGTGCAACAACACCGCTAACCCTGCGGCGCGGGCCGGACCCTACGCCCCACCGCCATGACATTCAAGCTCGGGAAACCGTTAGCAACCTCGGGCAACAGCGGATCACGCTAGTGATGTGTCACAGGTTTGCCACAACCGGCGCCTCTCTTGTTTTCGTCACAGGATTTCACCGACGACGCCACAATGCCGACCTACCCCGGTCAAACTGGCCAGCGACCTTTACTCATGTGCGGTTCAGATCCGTCGCGTTACGGTTGGAGCATGGGCCGTTGAGTACCAGGGCAACTTGAGGAGACGTAGACGTGATCCACCCCACAGCGACCAAATCAGACGTGCTGGCGCTTACCGGAACCAACCGCTGGACGATGGTGCGCAGCCTGGCACGCCCTGCTCGCGATTTTCTGATGGGGATCGTCATCTTCACCGTCATCGCTTTGGCTCTGACCTACGCCCCAGACTTTGGGTCGCCGTCACGCTCTACCAGCCCGTTTGCCGGCAGCGCCCATGCGGCAACGATGACGACATCAGCGCCGCACGCAACACTGGTCCGTGGCTGGAGAGAGACTGGTTCGGAAGCAACCGTCTTGAACCACCGGTCGATAGGCCAGCGTCAGGGCCTGATCATTCTGGGCACCACATTTGCCACGATCTTGGCCTTGAATATGGCATTCCTGCGCCATTTGCGTCGCGCCTACATGCCACGCTAGTAACAGAACTCTGCGAACAGGGTCTTCAAATTTTAGGGAACGAAGTCCATTTGAACTCGCAAATGGTTCATTCACCGACTATTTCAATACTGGGGCTTTGATTTGATGCCATCTGCAGGAGACCACCGCATGTCACGTGCATCGATCAAGAGCCTTCATGTGGCACTTGCCGCCGTCGGCACTGCAACAGCCGCATTAGCAGTGTCGGCCGTCGTACTCGCGGCTCCCGACCAAATCCTGCACCGCGCCTACGAGACGGCAATCAGTCGGTCGGCCTCGACCAACAACACCATGACCGCGACGTCTGTTCACGACGTGGGCAGCGAATCGTTCTGGCTTTCCAAGGACCACAATCAATCACCCGACAGTCCGGTGCGGTCGCTGGCACTTGGCGATCGATTTTCGTTGCCCGAGCTTGCGAACGCAGGCCATGACAGTCGGAGCACACTGGAAGTCATCAGCGTCGAAGCGATTGCCTACGCCGGCAAGTCATCGGAGGTTGGAGTATCTTCACGACTGCTGTTGATCACCGCGCGCGCAATCGAACGATCGGCTGCGACGTCAATCCCGTTAACTGCCGACGATAAATCGATCGTTCGCTTCGTAATCGATGCTGACGATCCTGCATCGGGTCTCCGAAAACTCGTCCGTGCGCTTTGAGCTTTGGACGACGCGTCTGTTACCCAACACGAAAGCGCAGCGCGTGGCCTAGGCTATCCGATCCATCGGTAAGGTTGCATGCGCTAGTATGAGCCAGAGACGAAGAAGGGCTGCCATCGCAAAGGATGGAAGCCCTTAATTTACCCCGTATAGTGCTGCCGAGCCTGGCCCTCACCGTCGTCGGTAACGCCGCCAGAAACCAGATATCAAGGCTTCGAGACAGCCGTCCGGGCGGCGAAACTGTTCCAAGAATTCGTGGCTTGATCTGGTCTTGTGGACTTCAATCATTTCAACGATGCCAGCGCTGGCCCAAACCCTTTGAGTGAGATGGGGATGCCGATGCCCGCTTCCTGGGTTTGAAAAATGATGAAAATAGCATTCTTTCCCGTCTTCAATTGTTCGACGAGCTTGTCCTCAGCCACAACCTGCGCGTAACAGGCAAAGGTATGACAGCGTAAGAACGGCGCATGCCCAACATCTTTATCGTCAATTTTCAAACCGAGGCCTGGAGGCAGCAGCACGCCTAGCGGCGCAAACACCCGCAACACGCGACTGCCATCGGAAAATTTCTGAAAATAAACGGTCAGTCCGACATTGTTTCGGTCCTCTGCCGTAACGCTCTGCACCAGCGCACAGGTCTCAAGCTTGGAGCCGGCTGCCGGTGCCTTACAAACGACCTGCCAATCGCCGTGCTGGGCTTTGATGGTGCCATCGGGCGCGGCGGACTGCGGCTGATTCTGCGACCACGCAGTGCCAGTGATAATCATCGCACAAAGGAGAGCGCCTATCCGCAGCGCCGAGGCATTGATCACGAGTGGCAACCTCCCAGAAGCGCGAATCGCTTTCCGATCCATTGAGCATACATCAGCCGGACGGACGTCACCTCTCCGCGAGGATTCCGGCTGAAATGGGACTGTCCGGCGCAGCATGGCGCACTGCTCCCTTGATTGCTGGCTTAAGACGGCGAGCCGTGCGGGTCGTTACGTGTGGAAATGCCGCAGAATAGCCCCTTGAGACAAATGAACCCATTGTGTTCTGTGCGGCCTGCACTAGCTTGCCGAAAAAGTCGATCGACCACGCGAGCGCTTTGACCTGCGACAAGCAGTTTAGTGAAACGCAGTCTGACAACAGTGTAAGACCAATGGGGCGTTAGCCTCTGACGATCGGAGTGAAGTGGATGCCGAATACGAACGCAGCGCTCGCGCCCTGGAATCTTGCGGCAGCATTTGCGCTGAATAACAGTAACGGTACGCGTTTAGCTGCCGCCATCGCAGCTATATCCACGGCCAAGGCTGCTCAAGCTGGTACAGGTCAACCTTCGCCGAACCAGATCACACTGCAGGAGCCCGTTACGCAAGTTGCCAGCGAAATCGTAAGTTTTCACAACGGAGTCAACGTTGTGATTATTGCGATTACCGTTTTTGTTGGCCTCCTGATGATTTATACCATGTGGCGTTTCAGCGAGAAGCGTAACCCAGTCGCCTCTAAGAACACGCACAACACATTGTTGGAAGTAGCTTGGACGGTTGTACCCATCCTAATCCTTCTCGGCATCGCAATCCCGTCGTTTAAGCTGCTGTACCTGCAGTATTCCTATCCGAAACCTGACATCACGATTAAAGCCTACGGCAACGCTTGGTTCTGGGAACACGAGTATCCCGATCACGGCGGCTTTAAGGTTACGTCGAACATGATCACCGACGAAGACATTCTTACGACCGAGATTGGCAAGGCGGAATTTGCAAAGCGTTACGCAAAACTGGATGGCATCGACCGGGTCAAGCAAATCCAGGATGCCGCGTTGCCGCTTTGGTTGAAGACCAAGCAGGTGAGGCAACTTTCGGTCGACAATGAGATCGCAGTTCCCGTCAACAAGGTCGTGCATTTACTCGTCACAGCCAACGACGTGATACACTCGTGGACCATCCCGTCGTTTGGGTCGAAGGTTCAGGCCGTTCCAGGACGGATCACTGCGACCTGGTTCAAGCCGACCCAAATTGGCGTCTACTATGGGCAGTGCTCAGTGCTGTGCGGCAAGGCGCACTCGGGTATGCCAATTGCGGTGCGGGTCGTCTCTGATGCAGCATTCGCGGAGTGGACCGCTGCGGCCAAGGCGAAGGATTGGAGGAAAGCCAAAGGCATCCTGGTGGCTGCGACCGAAGGGCCAGATCAACCAAAATTGGCTGCAGCCCCAGCACGTTGATCAGAGGACTATGCCTCGTTCAATCGGTGCCCGACTATTGACCAAGATCAAGATTTAGCGAGAAAGCAGTCCACATGGCGAGCGCAGCGCAGGCAGGTTATAACGCGAACGGGGCTCCGACGAGTTTCGTGCGGCGGTGGTTGTACTCGACCAACCACAAAGACATCGGCACGATGTACCTGATTTTTGCGATGATTGCCGGTGTCGTTGGAAGTTTTTTATCGGTGATGATGCGTCTCGAGCTGCAAGAGCCTGGACTGCAATACTTTGCCAATTCGCACACCTACAACGTGTTTGTAACCGGCCACGGCCTCATCATGGTGTTCTTCATGGTGATGCCTGCCATGATTGGCGGCTTCGGCAATTGGTTCGTACCGCTAATGATTGGCGCGCCGGACATGGCCTTCCCGCGCATGAACAACGTCTCGTTCTGGCTGTTGCCGGTTGCCTTTACACTGCTGCTGATCTCGCTGTTTGTTGAGGGCCCGCCCGGCTCCAATGGTGTCGGCACAGGCTGGATCGTACTTGCGCCGCTATCTAGTAAAGCTGGCCACCCCGGTCCAGCCGTCGATTTCGGAATTCTGTCGCTGCATCTGGCTGGCGCTTCATCGATCCTGGGTGCGATCAACTTCATCACGACCATCTTCAATATGCGCGCGCCGGGCATGACTTTGCATCGCATGCCGTTGTTCGTCTGGTCGGTGCTCGTTACCGCGTTCCTGCTACTATTGTCGCTGCCGGTGCTGGCAGGCGCCATCACCATGCTTTTGACAGATCGCAACTTCGGCACTGCGTTCTTCGATGCCAAGGGCGGCGGCGATCCGGTGCTCTACCAGCACTTGTTCTGGTTCTTCGGGCATCCGGAAGTGTATATTCTGATTTTGCCGGGTTTTGGCATGATCAGCCACATCATTTCGACGTTCTCGAAGAAGCCCGTGTTCGGCTACCTCGGCATGGCCTATGCAATGGTCGCGATTGGCGTCGTCGGCTTCGTGGTATGGGCCCACCACATGTATACCGCCGGCATCAGTGTGGACACGCAAGCCTACTTCGTATTCGCCACCATGGTAATAGCGGTACCGACCGGCGTGAAGATTTTCTCGTGGATCGCGACAATGTGGGGCGGTTCGATCAGCTATCGAGTGCCGATGGTCTGGGCACTAGGCTTCATCTTCCTGTTCACGGTCGGCGGCGTCACCGGCGTAATGCTAGCCAATGCCGGCGTTGATCGCGCGCTGCACAACACCTACTACGTCGTGGCCCACTTCCACTACGTCTTGTCGCTTGGGGCCGTTTTCGCGATCTTCGCGGGTTGGTATTACTGGTTCCCGAAAATGAGCGGCTATATGTACGACGAGTTCCTCGGCCATGTGCATTTCTGGCTGACATTCATCGGTGCCAATATCTTGTTCTTCCCGCAGCACTTCCTCGGCCTCGCCGGCATGCCGCGTCACTACGCCGACTACCCTGATGCATTTGCTGGCTGGAACCGAGTGTCCTCGATAGGCGCCTATATCACGACGCTCGGCACCGTGGTGTTCTTCATCGGCTTGGTGCTGGCTTTCGTGCGGAAGCAGAAGGCCGTTGACAATCCCTGGGGACAGGGCGCCACGACGCTGGAGTGGACACTGCCGTCGCCGCCGCCTTATCACTGCTTCGAAACTCTGCCGCGTATCAAGGCTGGCGACCACCACTGAGCCGACATGATGTTGATCTGGGCTGGTATCGGGCCCGGGTCGGCC
>JANNRP010000517.1:0-1665 GCA_031401535.1 Hyphomicrobiaceae bacterium
GCGGCTGCCGCTCTAACGCCGCCGATCGATCGCACCAAATATGAAACGGTTACTACCCTCGACCGCCTCGCCCATTGGATTGCGCGTGCTCGCGAGATGGGGCGCATGTCGTTCGACACCGAGACCACGGGGCTCGACGCCATGCAGGTCGATCTCGTCGGCTTCTCGCTCGCCGTCGCTCCGGGCGAAGCGTGCTACGTGCCGGTTGGCCATAAGGCCAGTGGCAACGGCTTTGACTTCGGCGATGGGGTCGAACTCGTGCAAGCACCATTGCGTGGCAGTCTCGATGCCTTGAAGCCGCTGCTCGAAGATCCATCAATTCTCAAGATCGGCCAGAACCTCAAGTACGACGCACTCGTGCTGTCGCGCTACGGCGTCGCCATCAACTCGATCGACGACACGATGTTGCTATCGTACGCCCTCGACGGCGGACGCGGTGGACACGGCATGGATGATTTATCGATCCGTCATCTCGGCCACACCTGCATCTCGTTCTCACAGGTGATCGAGCACGCGCCCGGCGCGAAGAAGGCCGACAAGACGTTTGCTGGCGTGCCCATCGATAAAGCCACCGCATACGCAGCCGAAGACGCCGACGTGACGCTGCGGTTATGGATGAAGCTCAAGTCTCGCCTTGTGCCTGAACGCATGACGACGGTCTATGAAACGCTTGAGCGGCCACTTTTGCCCGTCATCGTCGATATGGAACGAGCCGGGATCAAGGTCGATCCGACGATCCTGGGCCGCCTATCAAGCCAATTCGCCCAGTCGATCGTGCGGCTCGAGGAGGAAGTGTTCCAGCTTGCCGACGAGAAGTTCAATCTCGCATCACCAAAGCAGCTTGGCGAATTCTTGTTTGATCGCCTAAAACTGCCTGGTGGCAAGAAGACCAAGACGGGCCAGTGGGAGACCCGTGCCGGACTGCTCGATGATCTCGCTGGCAACGAAGAATTGCCCGACGATGCCCGCCGCCTGATCAACACGATGCTCGAATGGCGGCAGTTATCGAAGCTGCGCTCGACCTACACGGACGCACTGCCGGCTTTCATCAATCCACAGACGGGGCGCATTCATACGAGTTATGCGCTGGCCTCAACCACCACGGGGCGGCTCTCCTCCAGCGATCCGAACCTGCAGAATATTCCCATTCGCACCAAAGAGGGCCGCGCCATCCGCACAGCTTTCATCGCGGATGCTGGCCACCAATTGGTGTCCGCTGACTACAGCCAGATCGAGTTGCGCGTGCTGGCCCACATCGCCGACATCCCGCAACTGAAGCAGGCGTTCGCCGACGGCATCGACATTCACGCCATGACGGCGTCGGAGATGTTCGGCGTGCCGGTCAAGGATATGCCGTCAGACGTGCGCCGCCGCGCCAAGGCGATCAACTTCGGTATCATCTACGGTATTTCGGCATTCGGTCTGGCAAATCAGCTCAGTATTTCTCGGGAAGAGGCCGGCGCCTACATCGCCACCTATTTCCAGCGCTTCCCCGGCATCCGCGCCTACATGGATACGACTAAGAAATTCGCCCACGATCGCGGTTACGTCGAAACCGTATTCGGGCGGCGCATTCATTATCCAGAGATCAATACCAAAAACCCATCGATGCGCGGTTTCTTGGAGCGTGCCGCGATCAACGCCCCCATTCAAGGCTCGGCCGCC
>JANNRP010000518.1:0-11516 GCA_031401535.1 Hyphomicrobiaceae bacterium
ACCTTCGACGACGCGCACTTGGCTTTGCAATCCGACCAACCGTGTCAGTTCCTCGGCCCCGGTGACACGCGGCGGCGTCAACTCGATGCCGGTGACCGTCACGCCGAACTTTCGCGCGAAGTAGCGAGCCGGCCCGCCGAGCCCTGCACAGAAGTCCGCAACGCGCAGTCCTGGCTTCAATTGCGCAACAGTGCCGAGTGCCTCGTTCGCTTCAAGCCCGCCGTAGTGGTCCTGGTCGTGCGGATAAAGTTCTTCCGGCTTCAGGCCGTCGAGTGATCCGCGCTCCACTTCGAGCTTCGATAGAATGAACTGCGCCGAGATCGGGTGGCGTTCGTAAAAGTCAACGGCAGTTCGGATCGTGACGGTCATGTTCTATTTCCAAGTACGGGCCGACCAGGGGAGCGCTGAGACTTTTAGTGTCGCGCAAAAGCCAATCGGCGTCCACGGCATGGCTCGAAGACGATCCGACATTGGATACTGGGCGCGTCGCGGCATAGGCCGCACACGATGCCCACTCACCAACCGCAAAGTCATCCCCATGCGCATCCTCCCTCTAGTTGCCCGTGCTACCGAGATCGTATGTGCGTTGGTTGCGCGAGGGGACATGGTGGGGCGCTCGCACGAGTGTGATATCCCGCAAGACGTTCCAGCGCAGCCGCATTTGACCGCGGCGAAGTTTGACGGCGCGACGACGTTAATTGGTATCGACAAGGCCGTGAATGCGCTCGTCGAGAATGGCTTGGCGGTTTACGAGGTCGATGCCGATCAACTCGAAGCACTGAAGCCTGATGTCATCGTGACGCAGAACCAGTGTGAGGTGTGTGCGGCGTCGCTCGCCGATATCGAGGCTACGGTATGCCAGGGGACCGGGCGAGTGGGCTCCGCCCGTCACATCATCTTGTCGGTCGGGCGCAGTGCACCGGCCTTCTCGGCTTCTTCCAATGTGCGTGCCAATGCCTCTCGCGCCTGTTCGGCCTGGCGCTGACGGCTCCACAGCGAGGCGTAAAGCCCATCCTTGGCGATCAGCTCAGCGTGTGTGCCTTGCTCGACGAGCACGCCCTTTTCGAGCACGAGAATATTGTCGGCATGCACAATCGTCGACAGCCGATGCGCGATGACGAGCGTCGTGCGTCCCTTGGATACCCGGTCGAGCGCGTCCTGGATTTCACGCTCGGTGTGACTGTCGAGGGCACTCGTCGCCTCGTCGAGCATGAGGATCGGTGGGGCTTTGTGGATCGTCCGCGCGATCGCCACCCGCTGCTTTTCACCGCCCGACAACTTGAGGCCGCGTTCACCGACCATCGCCTTGTAGCCATCGGGCAAGGTGCGGATGAATTCATCGATCTGGGCGAGTTTGGCGGCCGCAAACACCTCGTCGTCCGTCGCCTCGGGACGCCCATACCGAATGTTGTAGAGGATCGTGTCATTGAACAGCACCGTGTCCTGCGGCACCACGCCGATCGATGCACGCAGGCTCTTTTGCGTGACGTCGGTGATATTCTGACCGTCGATCGTCACCGCACCGCCAGCGATGTCATAGAACCGGAACAAGATGCGGCTAATGGTCGACTTGCCGGCGCCTGACGGCCCGACAATGGCGACCATCTTGCCGGCCGGCACTTCGAACGAGACATTCTGCAGGATCGGACGCGCGGCATCGTATGCGAACGCAACGTTGTCGAACCGGATGGTGCCGCCCTTAACCTCGAGCGGCTTGGCGCCGGGCTTGTCCTCAATCTCGGGGTTTTCGCCCAGCAGCGTAAACATCGTCTCGAGATCGACGAGGCCTTGCTTGATCTCGCGATAGATCATTCCCATGAAGTTGAGCGGGATATAGAGCTGGATCAGCATCGCGTTGATCATCACGAAATCACCTATGGTGTGCGTGCCTTTAAGCACGCCACGCGCTGCCAAAATCATGCACAGCGTCAAGCCGATCGTGAAGATCACGGCCTGGCCAGCATTGAGAGCGCCAAGTGACCAGTACGATCTGAGCGACGCGGCCTCGTAGCGCTGCATCGAGCCGTCGAACCGCTTGGCCTCCAGATCTTCGTTGCCAAAGTACTTGACGGTCTCGAAGTTGAGCAGGCTGTCGACGGCTTTCGTATTGGCATCGGTATCGCTGTCGTTCATTTCACGGCGGATGCCGATGCGCCATTCGCTGGCGACGATCGAGAACCAGATGTAGGCCGTCACCATGACAAGCACGATAATGACGATCAGTCCGCCGAAATAGTACCAGAGCAGCACCGACAACAGCACGAGTTCGAGCGCAGTCGGCACCGCACTGAGCGCGCCCATGCGGATGATCAGTTCTACCGCCTGCGTGCCGCGCTGGATTACACGATTGAGCCCGCCCGTGCGCCGGTCGATGTGAAACCGCAGCGACAGCCTATGCAAATGCTTGAAGGTGCGGTTGTTGAGTTGGCGCACGGCGTTGAGCGCCACGCCCATGAATAGCACGTCGCGAATTTGCGTGAACAGTGCCATTAGAATCCGCGCGACTCCGTACGCGATAAGCAGCATGACGACGGCGGTGGCAGCAGAACCCGCGGGCGAGGCGAGAGCAGGCATCTGCACGGTCAGCCAATCGGTTGCCGCCTTGTAGATCACTGGAACTGCGACGGTGATCAGCTTGACTAGAATCAGCAGTCCGAACGCCCAAACCATGCGCTGGCGCAGGTCCGGGCGACCTTCCGGCCAGACGAATGGCAGCAGACCGCGCAACACGGTCATCTGGTCGGCAACGGGACTGGCGGCAGCGGAAGCAGCTAGCTTCCCAGCCGGTGGCGCGTGCGCTCCGTGCCGGCCAGGATGTGCGGCGTTCATCAGTATTGTCCTCGGATCCGAAGGCTGAAACCACCGCTTAGCACACTGGCCACCCGTGTGAATGCCCGGCGCGTTAGCGATGGGTGCGGCGAAGCCCCTCGCCATGGCCAAGGAAAGGCCGTAGTCTTATGGAGATAAGTGATGCCCGTTCAACATGGATCAGCCTTTCCTGTATGGCAGCTCGCGACATATTGAACCGAGAAGTGACGCCGCAGGTGCTGCTCAAAGCCTATGCGTGCGGAATTTTTCCGATGGCCGAGAGCGAGGACGATCCGCAGCTCTACTGGATAGAGCCAGTTAGCCGCGGATTACTGCCTCTTAACGGCGTGCTGTTACCAAAGCGTCTAGCTCGCACCCTGCGGCAAAGCACCTATGAAGTAAGAATCGACACCAACTTTGAAGGGGTCATAGCTGGCTGTGCGGCATCACGTCCTGGCCGCCGTACCACCTGGATCAATGGCCAGATCCGCAATCTCTACGGCGATTTATTCTCAAGCGGCCACTGCCATACCGTCGAAGTCTGGCACGACGGCGCACTGGTTGGCGGACTCTATGGTGTGGCGCTTGGCGGCGCGTTCTTCGGCGAGAGCATGTTTTCGACGATGACCGACACGTCAAAAATAGCATTGATGTATCTGTGCGCACGGCTCATCCACGGCGGCTTTACCTTGCTGGACACGCAGTTCGTAACCGATCACCTGCGTCAGTTCGGAACCATCGAGGTCGACCGACCTGAGTTCCATGCCAAGCTGGAACAGGCGTTGAAAGTCACGGGCAAATATCTGGCGCTGCCGGTCGATGCCGCGGCTGGGCAAATCATCGACATCATCGCGCGGGCAAACACGACCGCCATGACCTGATCTGTCAGCGGCGCGGGCGACGGCGTTGTTCGATCGGCTGTTCATCAGACGTCGGTTGGCCAGCCGTTTGAGCCTTGCCGTCCTTGGCAGCCGTCGCCGGACGAACGGGTTGAGTACAATCGGTCAACCAGACGTCGAACACGGGATGCTCAACCGCATTGAGGCCCGGGCTTTCTGCAAACATCCATCCGGAAAATAGCCGCTTGATCTGGCCGTCGAGTTGCGTCTCCTCGACCTCGACGAACGAAGTCGTTTTAGGTGGCTCCGTCGGCGGGCGCGAATAGCAGACGCGCGGGGTGACCTTCAGCGAGCCAAAACTCACGGACTGCCCGAGCGGTACTTCCAGTTTCGAAATGCGTGCGGTCACCTTGTCGAGCGTCGCAAACACCGCAATTTGATTTTCCATACGCTGAGCGTGTACGGGCGACACCAGCACAGCTACGACCAGGCACAATACTATGCTGCTCAGGCACGTCAGCAGTTTCATGGCGATCCAGCGGTTCATCCAGGCTCTACGTGATGGCAAACGGTGGCCAGATCGAGGCCTAGTGACTTTCTCACTCGGGCTTCCATGCCTTATAATCACCGGTCGCCTTGGGTCGAGTGGCCGATTTGAGGATTGACCCCGTCGGGCGCCAGGCATCAGCAGTACCAGTCATGTTCATGACATGCGGCTTTTGCCAGGATTTGGCGACGTAAGCCTCGTCCGTCGGAATGGTATCGACAGTGTGGTGCAGCCACCCGTGCCAATCTGAAGGAACTTTGGACGCGTCCGCCAGATCCTTGTAGACGACCCAACGACGTGGAACCCCAAGCGGACCGACACCCTTATTCTGAATGAAGTAGCGGTTACCGAGTGAATCGCTACCGACTTGTCGGCCAATCCGCCATGTTGTCAGGCGCGTGCCCCAGGTATTGCCGCCCCACCAACTAAAAATCTCGGTCAACATGCCCATGACGCTATGATCTCCGAGCGCGAATAAGTTGATCTCGCGTACCCCAGACCGCACGCCTTCGTCCAGTGTCTCGCGACCTGCTGCACTTATGCCACAGACCGTCGATGCGGAATCGCACTAGCCTTTGAATCACACTAGGCAACAGGTCCTAAATTGTCCCCACGAAACGCTCGTCGAGCACCATCCGAAACTGCCCATTCGACGGACGTTGCGCTGGGGTCATCCACAGTCGTGGAAAACTACATCACTCTTCTGACCACTAGATGTTGTGTAGTTGCAGAGACGACCCACAAGAGCTTGGACGAATAGATCGAATCGCCTAAGTTCAAGTCATCGGCAGCGAAACATCGTGACGAGTTCGTGACGCGCCAGCGTACCTCTCACAAATGCCAGTACATTTTTGCGTAAAGACAGCGCTTTTTTAGCGCGGAAGTTCTGTGCCTTTGAGCCGTATCGGCGGCTGGCACCGGCCTGTTGCGTGTCCTGGTTCTTCACTCGAGCCGGTTTGTTCTGCGTCCCAAAACCAAATCACCTGCGCTGCTTCGGCACTTCCGGGGCTGGCGCCACAACGACAACGTTTGAAGAGACGCGGGGACACGATGAAGATCACACGGCGCTACACCGAAGCAGGTAAGTCACCATACGAGACCATTCCGTTCCGTAGCGCCCTGAGTGAAATCAAGAATCCAGATGGCTCGACCGTGTTCCGGCTCGATGGCTTCATGGTGCCTGAGCACTGGAGTCAAGTTGCGGCCGATATCTTGGCGCAAAAATATTTCCGCAAGGCGGGCGTGCCGAAGCGCCTGCGTCGTTGCGAAGAAACGCAAGTACCGTCCTGGCTGTGGCGGTCGGTTGCCGATAGCCATGCACTCGCAGACCTGTCCGAAAAAGAGCGCATGGGCAGCGAGACGGACGCGCGCCAGGTGTTCGATCGCCTGGCTGGTACGTGGACGTATTGGGGCTGGAAGGGTGGTTACTTCACCACGGAGGAGGATGCCCGCGCATTCTTCGATGAGCACCGTTACATGCTCGCCATGCAGTTTGGTGCGCCCAACAGTCCGCAGTGGTTCAACACCGGCTTGCACTGGGCCTATGGTATCGATGGTCCAGGCCAAGGCCATTTCTATGTCGACCATCAGTCCGGCGTGCTGACGTCATCGGCTTCCGCCTACGAACACCCGCAGCCGCACGCTTGCTTCATCCAGTCCGTCAATGACGACCTCGTAAACGAAAACGGCATCATGGATTTGTGGGTGCGTGAGGCGCGCCTGTTCAAGTACGGGTCTGGCACCGGCACCAACTTCTCGTCACTGCGCGGCAGCAATGAGCGCCTCTCCGGCGGTGGTCGATCGTCAGGCCTGATGAGCTTCCTAAAGATCGGCGACCGTGCAGCAGGCGCCATCAAGAGTGGTGGCACGACCCGGCGCGCGGCAAAGATGGTGGTGGTCGACGTCGATCATCCCGATATCGAGGAGTACATCGACTGGAAGGTGAAGGAAGAGCAGAAGGTTGCCGCCCTCGTCACTGGATCCAAGATTTGCCAGAAGCGCCTGAAGGCGATCATGAAGGCCTGCGTCAACTGCGAGGCCGACGGCGACAACTGCTTCGACCCGACCAAGAACCCGAAACTCAAGATTGCGATCCGCGAGGCCAAGCGTGATCTGGTGCCCGGCAACTACATCCTGCGCGTAATCCAATTTGCCCGCCAGGGCTTCAAGGACATCGATTTCGCCACCTACGATACCGATTGGGACAGCGAAGCGTATCTCACCGTGTCGGGCCAGAATTCGAATAACTCCGTTCGCGTTACGGATGAGTTCCTCTCGGCGGTGGTCGAGGACAAGCCGTGGGATTTGACGTACCGAAACTCGGAAAAAATCGCGAAAACCGTGCGCGCCCGCGATCTGTGGGAGAAAATTGGTCATGCGGCATGGGCATCGGCCGATCCCGGCATCCAGTTCCACACCACGATCAACGACTGGCACACCTGTCCCAAATCCGGACCAATCCGCGCATCGAACCCCTGCTCGGAATACATGTTCCTCGATGACACTGCCTGCAATCTGGCGTCGCTCAACCTGATGTTGTTCCGCCCAAAGGGTGCCAATAAGGACAACCTGTTTGATACAGCGTCCTTCGAGCATGCCTGCCGGTTATGGACGATCGTGCTGGAAATCTCGGTGCTGATGGCACAGTTCCCCTCGAAGCAGATCGCAGAACTAAGTTATCGCTATCGCACACTCGGCCTGGGCTTCGCCAACATCGGCGGACTGCTGATGGCGTCGGGCATTTCGTATGACTCCGATGAGGGCCGCGCGATTTGCGGATCGATCTCGGCTATCATGACCGGTGTCTCCTATGCGACCAGTGCCGAGATGGCCAAGGAACTCGGGCCGTTCCCGGGTTATAACGACAACGCAAGCGACATGTTGCGGGTGATCCGCAATCACCGCCGTGCCGCCTATGGGGAGAAGACGGGCTATGAACGCCTGAGCGTTGCGCCTGTGCCGCTCGATCATGCCTCTTGCACCGACAAGAAGATGGTAGCGGCCGCCCAGCGTGCTTGGGACCGGGCCATCGAACTTGGCCAGCAGCACGGCTATCGCAATGCCCAGGCCAGCGTCGTCGCACCGACCGGCACCATCGGCCTCGTCATGGACTGCGATACAACCGGCATCGAGCCAGACTTTGCACTTGTAAAGTTCAAGAAGCTCGCCGGTGGTGGCTACTTCAAGATCATCAACCAGGCCGTGCCATCGGCATTGCGGACGCTCGGCTATCGCGAGTCCGAGATCGCCGAGATTGAGGCCTATGCCGTCGGTCACGCCTCGCTGAAGCAGTCGCCGGCCATCAATCACACGACATTGCGGGCGAAAGGCTTCACGGACGATATCCTCGCCAAGGTCGAGGGTAGCCTTGCGAGCGCGTTCGACATCAAATTTGTATTCAACAAGTGGACGCTGGGTGAAGACTTCCTGATGTCGAAACTCAAGGTGTCCGCTGAAAAACTCAATGACCCAGCGTTCGAAGTCCTGACCCATTTGGGGTTCTCGAAGAAGGATATCGAGGCTGCCAACGAGCATGTCTGCGGATCGATGACGCTTGAAGGCGCTCCGCACCTGAAGCCCAGCCACTTGTCGGTGTTCGACTGCGCCAATCCATGCGGCCGCAAGGGCAAACGGTATCTCTCGGTGGAAAGTCACATCCACATGATGGCGGCATCACAACCGTTCATCTCCGGTGCGATCTCCAAGACAATCAACATGCCGAATGATGCCACGGTCGAGCATTGTAAACAGTCCTACATGCTGTCGTGGAAGCTCGCGCTAAAGGCAAACGCGCTCTATCGTGACGGCTCAAAGCTGTCGCAGCCGCTGAACAGCCAGGTGCTGGACGTCGATATGGATGCGGCCGAGGATGCGGCCGAGCAAATGCTCGCCGACAAGCCAATGGCCGCGCGTGCGACTGTCGCTGCCGAGCGCATCGTCGAGCGTATCATCGAGCGCCAGCGTGAGCGCGCGAAACTTCCTGGCCGTCGTAAAGGCTACACTCAGAAGGCAATAGTCGGCGGCCACAAGGTATATTTGCGCACCGGCGAATACGAGAATGGCGAGCTCGGCGAAATTTTCATCGACATGCACAAGGAGGGCGCTGCGTTCCGCTCGCTGATGAACAACTTCGCGATTGCGATTTCGCTGGGTCTGCAATACGGCGTGCCGCTCGAAGAGTACGTGGAGGCGTTTACGTTCACGCGCTTCGAACCAGCAGGCCTCGTCCAGGGCAACGAGACGATCAAGAATGCGACTTCGATCCTCGACTATATCTTCCGTGAACTCGCGGTGTCCTATCTCGAGCGCAACGATCTTGCCCACGTCGATCCGAGCGAAATCGTGACCAGCGGTACAGCGCTTGGCTCGTCGGATGAGGAACTTGAGGAGGAAGCCGCGGCGATGTTGCCAGCCACCAAGTTCGTGTCACGTGGATTGGTGCGTGGCTCGGTTGTCAGCAAAGCCACGAACCGCTCCATGAATGCCAATCTGAGCAGTGGCGTCGCAGCGTTGCAGGGCGACACAGCCGGTGGTTTCGTCGGCAACGCGCCGGGCAGCCAGACCACTATGCATGTACGGCAGACCACGACCGAGCTATTCGGCAGCAGCACGACCACGGTGCAGGGCAACCTCGCACTCAAGGTTGCGCCGAAGCCTGACCTACGAGCTCAGGCCAAGCTGCGCGGTTATGAGGGCGAAGATTGCCGCGAGTGCGGCAACTTCACGCTCGTGCGCAACGGCACCTGCCTCAAGTGCGACACCTGCGGCGGCACCAGCGGCTGCAGCTAGCCGGCAACATATCGATTGAGGAGCGGCATCCATGCCCACGCGGATCAATCACCGCTCAGGATCGGCCATCGCCGCGCCGATGGTGGCCCCGTGGACACAGAGCCGGACGGCTGATCCTACGACTGCCGTCGACATTCTGTATTTGGCCGAACTGGTGCCCGTTGTCCGGGCACGGTTCGGCCTCGATGCAGACTTTCCAGACGACGCAGTGCTTGCCAGCTTGCGCAGTATCGCTGTCCATTCCGATTCTCGTGAGCGCTGGCAGGCAGCGTTCCGTTCTACTCTCGGGCGATGGATGGCGCAGAATGGGCGAGATCTGAATACGTCGCTGAACATCACGCTCGGGCTGCTGCCGAGGCCAACCTCATGACCCGAGCCCAGCGCGCGATCCCAGCATCGGTCTATCTGCTAGCCGACAATCTCGATGCCATCCTTGCGGCGGGCGAAGATCTGCTGCGCCTGGACCATGATTGTGTTGCATCAGTCGCGACCAATGTTGGCGACGGCGCGTTTATCGATCGCATCCGCGTACTCGAAATGACCGTTGCCGCCCGCACTCTGCAAGCGCGTGCACGTGCCATCGAGGTTGGTCGAGCCGACGTCCGTTGCCAGCCGCTGGTCGTTCTCTTCGTCGGCGGCACCGTTCCATTGCAGGAAGCGGTTGCCGATCTCGGCGACTCAACAGCCGCCGACTTCCAGAGCGGGGGCGACGCCATCACATATCTACGGTCGCGCGGCGTCATTGCAGCCGATGCCGCCAGCGTTGACCGGCACTGCCGCTTGGCTATTCCGGAGGAATTCCTAGTCGCCGAACGCATACACTTAGGGCTGCTCATGGATCTTTGCGCGACATTCCTAGATAAGCTCGAAGTCCACTACGACCTATTCGAAGCGCCCGAAGACGTGACCGTGATCGCCGAAGTCCAGCCAATGAGTGGAACATCGGCATAATCCCGACCTAGTTTACCGTCGCTGGAACCAGAAACTGTGTTGCGCGTTTACCGGCAACAGTGGGGAGCAATAATTATGGTGTTTATGAAAAACTTCAGTTTTACCGCTCTTTGGGCGGTCGCAGCGGTTGCTATTACGGCTCCTGCGTCGGCCCAAAATTCGCATGTCGAGGTCGGCACGTTGGTGTGCTCCGGCGCAGGTGGCGTGGGATTTATCGTTGGTTCACGCAAGACGTTTGCCTGCTCGTTCCGCTCCGCGGTCGATGGCGCCAGGGAGCACTACTCTGCGACGATTACACGGTTCGGCCTCGACCTTGGTATAACGGGCCGTACAACCATCGTTTGGACTGTGCTGGCCGGTACGCGACGCTTGAAGCCGCGGGCGCTGTCGGGCAACTACGTTGGCGGGTCAGCTGATGCGTCGGCAGTCATTGGCGGTGGCGCAAATCTTCTGGTTGGTGGGTCGAGGCGTTCGATCTCGTTGCAACCGCTGAGTGTGCAGGGTCAAGCAGGCATTAATCTTGCCATTGGCGTAGCTGGTTTGCGCCTGCGATAGTCAGGATAGATTGATCCATTCTGGAATATCGGTGCCAGGCAGCACGGTGGGGCGGTCCCACCGTGCAGGTGTTTGGTTCAATAAAGCTGCGTGACGCACACCTCGTAGGCGGCCAAAGCCTGATGCGCTTTCCTCCAACACGTCACCGACGTCATCGAGCGCTGGATCCGGGCATGCCAAGCCTGCCTCCAATCTCCCGATATTCCACAACCAGCGACCAGTCTGGGCCAGTGAGACGCGCACGTGCCAGCTGCCACCTTCGCGCGCCTGCTTCAGCTTGGCCATCATTGCGCCAAACGCCATAAGATAACCAGAGGCATGGTCAAGCGCCTGCGCCGGTAACTCTTTCGGCCCAACCACTGCCGCGGCGCTGGCTTCGGCATGGTTGAAGCCGGTCGCCGTTTGCACCAGCGAGTCAAAGCCGCGTCGACCTGCCCACGGTCCAACGTGACTATATGCAGACAGCGACACATAGACGATGCCTGGACAGATTTCTGCGGCAGCTTCCGGTGAAAAGCCCAGGGCGGCCAGGCCCTGAGGACGATAGCCTTGCGAAATGATATCAGCTTGCGCCAGCAGACGGATAAGAGTGGCTTTTCCCTGCTCAGTCCGGAGATCGATATGGGCGGACCGCTTACCCCGCCCGGTATCAACAACCAGCCAGGGAATAGAAGGCAAGTTTGGGCTTGCAATGGCCAGTACGTCGGCCCCGTGCGCAGCCAACGTCCGCCCTGCCACCGGGCCAGCGATCACCCGCGACAGATCAAGCACACGCACGCCTGTCAGTGGCCGGTCCCCGTTACCGAAGGGCCGGGGTGCAGCGTCACCAATGCGCTCAATGCTGAAAACCGGCAACCGCGCGATGGCACTGGCCTGCGCGTGCGCCCCCCACTGCTCGGGCGATCGCATGGCGGCCACCGCACCACCTGCGGCATAGACTGCGGTTTCGAAAGCTTCCGCCTGCCAGGACAACAGCTGCGCCTGCACATCTTCGCGCGTCGCCTGACAATCGAGCACATCCAGCACCG
>JANNRP010000519.1:0-2173 GCA_031401535.1 Hyphomicrobiaceae bacterium
TCTCCTGCGGCTGTGATGCCCAACTATGCGTTGGAGCGGTCCGTGAAAGGTTGTGGGTGGCGCGCCGCAGGCGCGCCGAGAGATTCTACGCCTGCGGCGCGCTGGAACCGCCTCGCGCGGCCCGCTCAACGCGGACGTTAGGTGTCTTGTAACCCGTAACGTTATGGGTTACACTCCGATTCGTGATCCGGTCATTCCGACACAAAGGCCTGGCCAAGTTCTATACGACAGGCTCGAAAGCTGGGATTCAGGCCACTCATGCAGAACCGCTGAGCTTGGTCCTGGCGGCGCTGAATGCCGCCACCGCTCCCAGCGACATGGGCCTGCCCGGTTTGAAACTTCACCCCTTGAAGGGCGGTCGCAGCGGCACCTGGTCTGTAACGGTTCGCGCCAACTGGCGGATCACCTTTCGGTTTGAAGGCAAGGATGCGGTGGACGTCGACTACGAGGATTATCACTGAGGTACTTTATGAGGATGCACAACCCTCCCCACCCCGGCGAGATCATCCGCAAGCTCTGTCTCGAGCCGCTGGATCTCTCGGTCACGGATGCAGCTGCCGCTTTGGGCATCAGTCGCAAGACGTTGTCCGCTCTGCTCAACGGCCGTGCCGGCATCAGTCCGGAGATGGCGGTGCGGCTATCGATCGCTTTTGGCACCAGTTCTGAGAGTTGGATGAACCAGCAGACGCAGTACGACCTGTGGCATGCGGAAAAGCGCCGTAAGGAACTGCGGGTCTCTCGCGTGGCTGCCTGACAAGACACCTAACTATGCGATGCAGCGTTCGGCGCTTGTCGTCATGCCGCTTGCAGGAACTGCGAGCGGCTCCCAAAGGTTTCACTCAGCAAGCGGCGCGCCGACTGCGCGCCACCGCTGATCGCGGACGTTAGGTTGCAGAAGACAATGCTTCCTCAGTTCATACGACATCGCGACTCGCGAGATCTAGTCTCGATCCGTCGAAGCGGCATTGACCCGAACTCCATTCAGGCTTTTGTGCTCGGCGTATCCAAAGAGCTGATTGCGCTCCAGTACGTCTATGACTTCAACCTAGATGGCATCATGCTTCTCCGATTGCGCGACGTCAGCGATGTCCGATGCTCTGCCACATGCAAATTTCAGAAGCGTTTGCTCCGGCAGGAAGGGTTGATAGATCGCGTGCCATTCGGTCTATCGCTTGATCTTATCAATTGGAAAGCTTCACTGACTAAGCTCTCCCGGTCATTTGAGTACATGATCCTAGAAGGTGAGCTTCTTGACCCACGAGAGTTCCTGATCGGCAAGTTGCTGAGGACGACTTCGAGGTCGGCGACCATGAAATGCTTCACAGGCACAGGGAAGTGGCAGGAGCCGGCTGTAACGATCAGTTTCGACGACATTACAGCGTGCCAAGTCGCAAACAATTACATTCAGTTTTATGAGCGTTACTTTCAGCGTACTGCAACCTAACTATGCGTTGGAGCGGTCCGTGAGAGCGTTGAGCGAGCGCGCCGCAGGCGCGCGGAGACATTGTGCACCTGCGGCGCGCGTCATGCGCCGCGCGCGGCCCGCTCAACGCGGACGTTAGGTGTCATGAGACCTCTTGCGTCCATTTCTCTCGCTCTCGTGGCCGCCGCGATTGGCTTCGGCGCCAGCTACTACGTGAGCTCTGTCAAATCGGATAGGGAGCGCGAAGATCTAGCATTGCAGGGCGTGCTTCAAAACTTGGCGCAAATTCACTTCCTGGAACTGCACGATGACGCAACAGCAACAAGGCTAGCCAACATCAACTTGGACGGACATCTCCAACAGCTGGTTGAGAGCGAAGGCCACAATTCAGATCCGCAATGGCTTGCCGCCAAGGCCAGGACTCTCAACGCTGTTGCATTGCGCTGGGAAGGGCGTGATCTCATCAAAGATCTTGGCCTCGAAGGCGAAATCGCAGAAGACTGGGCCGAGGGGCATGCCCGCAATCTGGCTTTGCTGAAGCGAGGCAAGGCAGCGTGTCGCGCGCACCCTGAATATCAATGCAAGACCGCAATCTCACCGAGTCCATGACACGTGACATCAACTTCGAAGTGCAACGCTGATCAGGCGGCGAAGAAGATCTGTTCTGGTGTTTTGTAGGCATGTCGCTTCCTGGGTCGGGTGTTGAGGGATTTTGCGATGGCATTGCATTCGCTCTGGGTGAGGCGGGCC
>JANNRP010000520.1:0-3847 GCA_031401535.1 Hyphomicrobiaceae bacterium
TCTAACGTCCGCGTTGAGCGGGCCGAGGTATAGCCCGACCAGGCGCCGCAGGCGCCACAATTGTCCGGGCGCCTGCGGCGCCCAGCGCCAAACCTCTCACGGACCGCTCCAACGCATAGTTAGGTGGCACGACCTCAAGCCTGTAGAGACATGCTATTTCCCTTCGAGCTGACTGTGATCAATGAGCACCGCATCAGGAGGCATTTGATCACCAACAATCACCACCCAAAGTATCGCGGCGAGCAGCAATCCAGGCCAGATGGCTGCTGCGACCAAAAGGCGAAGCGAGGAAGGTGACTTCCGCATCAGCCAATGAATTAGCACAGCAACTAGAAGAAGCGGTAACGAATACAGAAACAGGGTGAACATCAGAAAGTGAGTCTCGTGCCATCTAACGTCCGCGTTGAGCGGGCCGCGGTAAAGCGCAACTATGCGGCGCGGGCGCGACAATTTCTTCTGCGCCCGCGGCGCACCCCTGCCAAGCTCTCACGGCCCGCTCCAACGCATAGTTAGGCGTCATTGAGCAACTTTGAATCCGAAGATATGAAAGCCGTACTCGTCGTCGTCAGCATCAAGATTGTCAATGCTAAAGCGAGCTGGAAATCCGTAGGTAGGGTCAAGCTCGAAACGTACCCGAGCATCAGGATCCTGCTTACTGCGTAACGCTGCGTCGTCAAGCAGTTGCGTGATGCTGCGCGCATGTTCGAGGAGCCGGTCCGGGCCGTACATCTCCTTCCAGGATTCCTGCCAAGAGCGGCAGAATTCTTCAGTGGCCGGCGGAAGGCACAATAGGGCCGCGGACTTGACCGTTCTATTTCTGACAACTATTCGCATTGGTGGTGGCTTGCTCCAAGCGGCGAAGTGCTCGACGGAAAAGTCATAGTTGGAGATGCCAGCCGCATCCCACAGTGCGCGGCTTGAAGCGACCTGATCGTGCGGCGTCCCCTTTGCGCAAGAGACGAGCACCACAGCAGCAAATGCCGTAAGGAAAGTTGCGCGCTGCACAATGACGCCTAACGTCCGCGTTGAGCGGGCCGCGGTACAGCACGATCAGGCGCCGCAGGCGCCAAAATGTCAGAGGCGCCTGCGGCGCCATTCGCCAAACCTTTCACGGAACGCTCCAACGCATAGTTAGGCGTCAACAAAGCCAAAGATCTCCTGCATCAGGAGCCTTGCATCCTTGAGGTCGTTGATGCGTATCGTAATCTCATAGTCGCGCGGAAGATTAACCTCAGAGAAAAGACCTTTCAGGCGCGCCATATCGGGCTTGAACCGGTTAAAGGCGGGCTTTCGGATATAGAAGAGAAGGCTGTCCTGATTGGCGATGAACGCGAAGGGCGACTCATCACCCGAGAAGTAGCGAAAGTCGCGAACTACGCCCTTGAGGGTAGGGTAGCAATCAAAGCCGTTCAGTTGCCCTGCGACTCGAATCAAGTAGAGATATGCAATGCGAACGGTCCGCGACTTTATGTGGGCGAGATTCTCCTCGTGCAGTTCGTCAAAGTTGCGTTCGGATATCCAGCGCCGCGGCATTAGTTGACGCCTAACGTCCGCGTTGAGCGGGCCGCGGTACGCCGGTCGTAGGCGCCGCGGGCGCTAAGCTTTCCCAGGCGCCCGCGGCGCCCTTCGCCAGACCTTTCACGGACCGCTCCAACGCATAGTTAGGCGTCACTTCCGTAATTGAAGATCCGAGATGACAAAGCCTTCGTCGTTATCCGAGATATCAAGCTTCTCGACGTAGTATTCGAGTGGTACTCCTGTCTGCTCATCATAGCGAGCCGTGATTTTGGCGCGAACAGGGGGTGTCTCGATATAGCGCTTCATTTCAGAGAAGGCATCTTCAACGCGAAGAGGGATGGAAAATCCAATCGCCTTTTCGCCTCTTGTTCCGGCGGGGCACTTTGATGTCCCCTTGACCACTACTGGGGCGGTGGAGGTCCCGGCCTTAACCTGAATCCGAATCTTGGCGCCTGCGCAAGGAGGCGCCACGATAACGGCCCCACGCCACTGAAAGATGTAGGAGTAAGACTGCGCCCCAAGGGACTTCCACTTGTCTTGAGCTGCTCGAAGGTCACTCGCCTCGTCCGCACCTGCCGCAAGTGCGAACAAGATGGCGCCCAGGAGTGTGGCGGTTCGCATTGTGACGCCTAACGTCCGCGTTGAGCGGGCCGCGCGAGGCCGTTGCAGCGCGCCGCAGGCGTAGAATTTCTCCGCGCGTCTGCGGCGCGCTACCCGCACCCTTTCACGGCCCGCTCCAACGCATAGTTAGACGTCATGTCGCATCGCCTGCACCTACCTGGCCTCTTTAGCCGCTAGAACAATGCGGAACCTTGAGAAAGCGTCATAGCCGATCAGCAGCAGTGCAGCAATAAAAGGACCTCTCAAGCCCCATGCAAAATCATTGCCCGGAATGTCCAATTCCCGATAGTACGTTACCGTCTCAATAGCGACTCCCGCCAAGGCTGCGAGACTGCTAAATCCAACAAGGAGCAGTAGCTTTGGAGATGGCTGCGATCGCCAACCAAACGATCCAGCGATTACTGCGCCAACGCCTGACAAAGTTGCGCCCAACGAAAAATCAGCGAAGAAGAGCTGACCAAACAGCTCACCAGCAACCCCAAGCCAAATTGCCAGAACGCAAGCAATCGGCAAAACGTACTTTCGGAACATGACGTCTAACGTCCGCGTTGAGCGGGCCGCGCGAGGCCATTGCAGCGCGCCGCAGGCGTAAAATCTTTCCGCGCGCCTGCGGCGCGCCACCCGCAGTGTTTCACGGACCGCTCCAACGCATAGTTAGACCACACGCCTGTGATTGGAAACGCGTAGCAAGTAAGGCTCAAGTGCAACTGAGTGCCAGCCACACAGCCGACCTTTGCGAATCCGGAAGTCCAGCTCGACGAATCCATGTCGATCGAACCCACGAACGCGCTTGCGCGTGCCGAGCAAGTGCTGGAACACGGGTTCGGACTTAGCGCGCTGTTGATGGCTCATCGAGGTGAGGTCGGGGACGTCAACTATGCGGACGATAGCGCCGAGTTTAATTCGCTTGCCTATCGCGTCTAGTGGTTTGAATCGTCGAGGCATGGGCCAAATGTCTTCGGTGTCGCGTGTGGTCTAACGTCCGCGTTGAGCGGGCCGCGCGAGGCGCAGCCCACGCGCCGCAGGCGCGACAATTGTCCGCGCGCCTGCGGCGCGCTCGCTCGATCCCGTCACGGACCGCTCCAACGCATAGTTAGACGGCAGTTCACGCTAGTGTTTCACCGCGGCGTACCAGCCGCCAGGCGAGCAGAAAGCACGTTGCAGTGAAAGCGACAGCCTCGACACCAAAGAGAGTCGCAACCGTGCCCAAAGCGGTCGGTAGTTTGTCCACCGAGCCGATCGAAACCGTGATACCGACTAGGAAAGTGAGTGGAAATGCAATTGCCAGAATAACCAGTACAGGCCGCGGATTCGTTGCAACCAACGCGATGGCTACGGCGAAAGTCGCCGCAATCATGATGGCACCAGCGATTGAAATGGTAGTTACCACAGCCATTGTAGAGACGTGCTCGGAGATACCGGTCCACTGCAATAGGAAATTGCTCAGCAGAGCGCAATAGACGCGAAGATAGGCATAGACAAATGGGCCACCCGCAAGGGCGACCAGTAATACTGACCAGTCACGTCGCCTCATGTCCGTAACCACAGCACCCCGTTTGACTGCCGTCTAACGTCCGCGTTGAGCGGGCCGCGCGAGGCGGTTCCAGCGCGCCGCAGGCGTAGAATCTCTCGGCGCGCCTGCGGCGCGCCACCCACAACCTTTCACGGACCGCTCCAACGCATAGTTGGGCATCACAGCCGCAGGAGA
>JANNRP010000521.1:0-11850 GCA_031401535.1 Hyphomicrobiaceae bacterium
GGAGCGCGAGTAGGTGGGCAGCGTCGTAAAGCCGATCTGGTTGTTCACGATGAAATGGATGGTGCCGCCGATGCGGTAGCCGCCGAGGTCGCTGAGGTCGAGGCTTTCGGCCACCAGCCCCTGGCCGGCGAACGCCGCGTCGCCGTGCATCAGGATCGCCATGACCTGGCTGCGTTCCGTGTCGCCGCGCTGGTCTTCCTTGGCGCGGGCCTTGCCCAACACGACGGGATTCACCGCCTCGAGATGCGAGGGGTTGGGCGCCAGCGAGAGGTGGATGACGTTGCCGTCAAACTCGCGGTCGGCCGAGGCGCCGAGGTGATATTTCACGTCACCGGAGCCGCGCATTTCCTCGGGCTGCGAGGAGCGGCCCTGGAACTCCGAGAACAGCGCGGTGTAGCTCTTGTGCATGACGTGCACGAGGGTGTTGAGGCGGCCGCGATGAGGCATGCCGATCACCACGTCGCGGACGCCGAGCTGGCCACCGCGCTTCAGGATCTGCTCGATGCCGGCGATCAGCGACTCGCCGCCGTCGAGCCCGAAGCGCTTGGTGCCGACGAACTTGACGCCGAGATAGCGCTCCAGCCCCTCGGCCTCGACGACCCGCTGCAGGATCATCTTGCGGCCTTCGATCGTGAATTCGGTGTGGTTTTCGATGTGCTCGATGCGCTCCTGGATCCACGCCTTCTGCACCGGCGATGTAATATGCATGAATTCTACGCCAATCTGACGGCAATACGTACGGCGCAGTATGGTTAAAATCTGGCGAATTGTTGCCGTTTCCAGGCCCAGTACCTTGTCGATGAAGATCGGCCGGTCGAGATCAGCTTCGGTAAAGCCGTAGGTCTCCGGCCGCAGTTCCTTGTGGATCTTGCGCTCGGTCAGCCCCAAAGGATCGAGATCAGCCGTGAGGTGGCCCATGACGCGGTACGCGCGGATCAGCATCAGCGCGCGGATTGAATCTTGCGTGGCGCGCAACGCCGCTGGACCAGACAATTCATAGCCCGACGTGGCTGCACGCTGGCTCAGCTTCGATTGGATCGAGTTGCTGGTTTGGCCATAGTCACCCGTCAACGCCGCCATCAAATCGGGATTGCCGGTGCTATTCATCTCGTTCAGCGGGCGGGCCCACGAGGGGCCGTCGTTACTGTCTGATGTGCTGCCCTTGTCGTCCTGAAGGCTTTGAAAGAACAAGCGCCACTCATCGGAGACGGCTCCGGGGTTGCGTTCATAAAGCGCGTGCATCTGCTCGACGTAGGCAGCGTTGACGCCACTTAGGAAAGACGTGCGCGCGAATGCGTCGTTCTGCGCTTCTCGTGACATGGGGCTGGCAATCCTGGTGTTCGGCGCTGCCTGCAAGAAGCGGCAGCGCGCTCGTGTTTCTCGCAATTTTGATCGGCCTGACACAGCCAAGCCTTGCCCCGCACGGAGCAAAACTCAAATTCGGCGAATCTCTAGCCTAGATCGGGACGAGCTTTAAGTCCTCAAATAGTGGCAATGCCATGATTGATGCGAGGATCACCGCAGTGCCGGACTGCGGTGTCCATTTTTTCATCACATGGCCTCCCCGAACCAAATATCAGGCATCCGCAAGCGACTTCATCGCCACATCGATCCCACCCGATTGATGTGGGATTTTCGCAGCCTTGAACGCCAGTTCGACGGTGGCGAGCGCTCCCAGCACCATCGGTTCGTTGAGGTCGCCCATGTGGCCGATACGAAAAACGCGTCCGTTGAGCGAACCGAGGCCGCTTCCGAGTGCCAAATTGTACCGGCTCTGCGTGAGTGACCTAAGTCCATTTGCATCATGTCCATCCGGCACCAGGATCGCGGACACGGAGTCAGACACGCGCTTGGGATCGGCGCAGACTAATTCCAAGGATTTCACGGTGCCCTTGATTCCCGCTTCCGATATCGAGACGTCGTTGCGATGTCCACCACCCCAGTGTGCGATGGCAGCTCGCGTGGCATTGGCAAAGCGCCGATGGCGGCGGAATACCGAGTCGAGCCCCTCGGATTCGATCATGCCAATAGATTCATCGAGACCGAAGAACATATGGACCGGCGTCGTGCCCGGGAACTTCTGTGGCTGGCGTGTCAGCATGTCGGCCCAGTTCCAATAACTGCGGTGGGTTTTGACGCTCTTCGAGAGCTCCATCGCGCGGTCGCTTACGCCGGTGAATGAAATCCCCGTGGTCATCATCAGCCCTTTTTGGCTGCCACCCACAACGATATCAACGCCCCAGGCATCCATCTGAAAGTCAAATGAGCCTAGCGACGAGATGGTATCAGCGAACAGCATGGCCCCATGCTTGGCCTCATCGAGCGCGTGTCGTGTTTCGCTGAGCGGCGTGACGAGACCAGTGGCGGTTTCGTTGTGGGCCACGAGAACGGCCTTGATCTCGCCCTTTGTATCCGCCTTGAGGCGTTTGATGAGCGCGTCCTGCGTCACACCAAAGCGCCAGTCGGCTGGAATTGTTTCGACAACGAGACCGAGTTCCGTCGCCATGGTCGCCCAATTTGCCGAAAAATAGCCGCTCTCCAGCGAGAGCACCTTGTCACCGGGCGTTAGCGTATTGGCGAGGGCTGCTTCCCAGGCGCCATGGCCATTGGCAGCATAGATGAACAGATTTTGCTTGGTCTTGAGTACGCGCTTGATGCCCTCGTGCACGCGCGCATGAACAGCAAGAAAATCCGGCGACAAGAAATCAACCGTCGGCTTGTTCATCGCGTTCAACACGCGGTCGGGAATATTGGTCGGGCCCGGAGCGAAAAAGAACGGGCGGCCGTTTGGCTTCACATTGTTGGGTGGGATACTTTTAGCAGTCATGGGCGGGCGTTTCCTGAAGGTTGGGCGCATGATCATCAGTGCCGGGACCGCAGCGACGCGCGTTCGGTCCATGGTTCATTTACCCTCTTTGTTCACAGCGCTGCAACCCGGCCCGGCTACATTGCCGCTATGACAACCACGTTGACTGGATTGCCGCCTGCCCTACGAGACCGCCTGAAAGCTGAGCTACAGCGCGGAGAACGCCTGATTTACGCTGACCGGCCCGGCATCGAGATCGGCTGGGGCGCGTGCGTCACAGCGCTGTTCTATATCGGTTTTACCCTCTTCTGGTGCGCGATCAGCTTCAGTTTCGGCTTTGTCGGATGGGCAAGCGCACTTGGCTTTGCTCCATCGACAATGAAAGGCGGTGGACCTTGGATGGGCTGGTTCTTCGCGCTGTTCTCGCTGCCGTTCATAGGTATCGGGCTCGGACTGCTATTTGCACCACTCCACGCGTTTGCCAAACAACGCCATGCGGTTCACGCCATCACCAACGAGCGCATTATGACGGTGTATTCCAAGCCGTTCGCTGCAACGGAGAGTTATGCGGCGAGCAAGCTGACGTTCTTGCACCGACAGGACCTGCGAGACAACCGCGGCTCACTCCGGATCGGTTACGGCACAGACCGTGACAGTGATGGCGACATTCGTCGGCTTGAGGTGACGTGGACCGCCGTCAAAGACGCCCGTCGCGCCGAACTCGCGATATTGGAGCTGATGCGGCCGGGCAAGTAATAAGGCCGCACCCATCACGCTGCACGGCAACAAAAAACTTTCGCTTAGCGCAACAACAAAATCAGGTAACCAACGGCAATCACCAGTGTCCCTCCGGCCGCAAACTTTTCCTGCAAAGGAAAATACGTGTGCGTTCGCGTGCCGATACTGAAAAGTTCGTAGTGAGCCGCCAGGGAAACCGCGTGGCCGACCGTTAAGATAAGCACCAGCCCGAACGATCGCATCGCACCAGTCGTAGACCAAAGCTCCAAAATCGGGGCCAGAAACACACAGCAAACACTGGTGAACATGGCCAAAAGATTTATGATATCGGCCACAGGTAACCAGGTCTCCTCGCCCTGCTCGGACGCTGTCGATTCGCGGTTTATCCGCCAGCTAATGGAGGAGGCTTGCAGCGCCAGCAGAAAACTCGCGGCCTCCCACAATTGACCCATTTCGATGTTCATGGTGTGCCGTTAGCCAATAAAAAGTTCAGCTCATGCCGCCGGTCACAATTTGTAATGCAGCCCGGGTTTTCGATGGTATGCCGACACACGCATCGCAGTAGAGGCCTTGGCCACGGAACAACCAAACCAGCTTGCCAAGGCGACCGGTCTATCAGTGATTGTTCAATAGTTGACGGGGCAGGGCTCGTCGCGGTGCGCCTAGCCCCACGTCCGTACGTCGACGAAGTGGCCGGCGATTGCGGCGGCGGCAGCCATCTGCGGCGATACGAGATGCGTGCGCCCTAGTCGACCCTGACGGCCCTCGAAATTACGATTCGAGGTCGACGCGCAGCGCTCGCGCGGTTTCAGTTGATCCGGATTCATGCCAAGACACATGGAGCAGCCAGGCTCCCGCCAATCGAAGCCGGCGGCCTTGAAGATCACGTCGAGCCCTTCGGCTTCGGCCTGCTCTTTCACAAGGCCGGAACCCGGGACGATCATGGCGCTGACCGTCGCCGCCACATGCTTACCTTCAACAACCTTCGCGGCCGCGCGCAGATCCTCGATGCGACCGTTGGTGCAGGAGCCGATGAACACGCGGTCGATGGCGATGTCACTCATCTTGGTGCCGGGTGTCAGGCCCATATAGGCGAGCGCCACTTCCATTGAGGCTCGTTTGCCGTCGTCGGTAACCTTCGCTGGATCCGGCACGATACCGTCGATCGACGCCACGTCTTCCGGTGATGTGCCCCAGGTGACGATCGGCGGCAGTTTCGCCGCGTCAAGCTTGATCTCGCGGTCAAAATGCGCACCCTCGTCGGTGCGCAGCGTTTCCCAATATGCCACAGCCATATCCCACGCGGCACCCTTCGGCGACATCGGACGGCCCTTGAGGTATTCAAATGTCTTAGCATCGGGCGCGATCATTCCAGCGCGGGCCCCTGCCTCGATTGACATGTTGCAGACCGTCATGCGGCCCTCCATCGACAGCGCACGGATGGCCTCGCCCGCATACTCGATGACATGTCCGGTGCCGCCAGCGGTGCCGATCTCGCCGATGATCGCCAGCACAATATCCTTGGCGGTCACGTGCGCAGGCAGTTCACCGTCGACAGTGACGCGCATATTCTTGGCCTTCAACTGGATCAACGTTTGCGTGGCGAGCACATGCTCAACTTCCGACGTGCCAATACCATGGGCAAGCGCGCCGAACGCGCCATGCGTCGAGGTATGGCTATCGCCGCACACGATGGTAGTCCCGGGCAAAGTGAAGCCCTGCTCCGGCCCGATGACGTGGACGATGCCCTGGCGCCGGTCTAGTTCATTGAAGTATTCAACGCCGAAGTCCTTCGCGTTCATGGCGAGCGTCTCGACCTGAATCCGCGCTTCCTCGTCAGCGATGCCGTTCCGCCGGTCCGACGTCGGTACATTGTGATCGACGACGGCAAGTGTCTTGCCCGGTGCGCGAACCTTGCGACCGGCGACCCGCAATCCTTCAAACGCCTGAGGGCTCGTCACTTCGTGCACCAGATGACGGTCGATATAGAGCACGCAAGTACCGTCAACCTGCCGATCGACAATATGGTCGGCAAAGATCTTGTCGTAGAGGGTTTTGGGGCTTTGATCAGTCATGGCCGCGCGCTCCATCGTATGGGTTGCCCGTTTGATAGCTGCGCCAATGACCGGATGCAAACATTGATGTGCGGGCACAGAGCCCACTGTTGCTCCGACGCACTTTACCGCAGAAGAAAAAACCGGGCCGCTGGATCGCTCCAGCTCCCGGCTTTAAGTTGGTTCCATCCGGGGGGATGGGTGAAGGCACTTAAGGGAGGGTTGCCTTCAGCAGCTGTCCGTCACAGCTAATGATGAGTAGACGCCGTGGACCTCTCCACGGCTATTGGGCAGCCCGCATGTTTGATATGCGAGATGGACATGTCGTTGCGCGCGCATCACAAAATACTATTGTAGTTCAGGTAGTTGCACCACACCCAGACCGTGCCATGCGCGTATGGATGGGCTGCTGTCTACTCTGCCGGGATCGGCGCTGCGCCCTTGACGTGGCCTGTGCGCCCCCACAAACGACGATGCAGCCGATCCAGCAGCAAATAGACGACCGGTGTCGTATACAGGGTCAGAATCTGGCTCACCAGAAGCCCACCGATAATCGTGATGCCGAGCGGGCGGCGCAACTCGGAGCCCGGCCCGGTCGCGAGCAGCAACGGAATGGCACCGAGCAGCGCTGCTAAGGTCGTCATCAGGATTGGCCGAAAGCGCTCGATGCAAGCCTCATAGATCGCGGCGTGCGGTGTCATGCCCCGATTGCGCTCAGCATCGATTGCAAAGTCGACGAGCATGATACCGTTTTTCTTGACGATGCCGATAAGGAGAACGATTCCGATCAGCGCGATGGTGGTCAGTTCCGCCCCGGCAATCTGAAGCGCCAATAGCGCGCCAAGCCCAGCAGATGGCAGCGTCGAAATGATCGTGAGCGGATGCGCGAGGCTCTCGTACAAAACACCGAGCACAATGTAGACGGCGACAAGTGCGGCCAGAATCAGCAACGGTTGTGCGCCGACGCTGCGCTGGAACGCTCGCGCATCACCGGCCGCTTCCGCCCGAATACCATCTGGCATACGTAACTCAGCGATGGCATTGGCAATCGAGACTTGAGCGCCCTGCAGCGTCTCACCTTCGGCTAAATTATACGTGATCGTAATCGCCGGAAACTGACCCTGATGATTGATCACTAGTGGCGCGAGGCCCTTCTCAAACTTTACGACGCTCGTCAGCGGCACCTGCTGCCTGTTGGCCCCAGTCACGTAGAGGCGGGCAATATCGGAAGGGTCGCGCTGGAACTGCGGGTCCACCTCCAGAATAATGCGATATTGGTTACGTGCCGAGTAGACGGTTGAGATTTGGCGCTGCGCAAACGCATTGTTCAGCGCGGTGTTTATGTCGGAAATCTTGACACCGAGCCGCGACGCCTGGGTGCGGTCGATGACGGCGTTGATCTGCAAACCGCCCTGTTCCCGGTCGTTCGATACATCGGCCAGACCCGGCGTGCGCTCCAGCCGTTCGATCACGCGCGGGCCCCACGCGATCAGATCCTCGATGTCCGGACTCCACAACGTAAACTGATACTGCGCGCGTGACGAGCGGCCACCCGCACGCACGTCCTGCGCTGCCACCATGGTGACCCGCATACCGCCGACGGCCAGCAATTTTGGCCGCATTCGCGCGACGAAGTCGGCGGTGGTTTCGCCGGTCTCTGTGCGCGGTTTCAGGTTGATGAACAAGCGACCTTGATTGACTGATCCACCACCGCCAACCGACGAGCCAACCGCTGCGACCGATGGATCAGCAACGACAATTTCATTGACGCGCAATTGCAACGCCGCCATGGCCTGGAATGAAATTTCCGGCGAAGCTCGCGTGGAGGCGAACACCAGTCCGGTGTCATCCTGCGGGAAATATCCCTTAGGGATCCTGATGTAGAGATCGACAGTTACAGCCACCGTCGCCAGCATCACGACAAGCGTCACCCAGTGCCAGTTGAGCGCAACCTTCAGCGTGCGCGCATAGCCCCGTACCAGCCACGATAGTCCGCCTTCTATGATCCGATCAAAGATGGTTGCGTCGGGGCTCGGCGGACGTCGCACGAAATGCGCACAGATCATCGGCGTCACGGACAACGACACCAACGTCGATACCAGGATCGCAAATACCAGCGTGACTGAAAACTCGCGCAGCAGGCGGCCAATGACGCCACCCATGAACAACAGCGGTATGAAGGCCGCGACTAGCGATACGCTGATCGATACGACGGTAAAACCGATCTGACGCGCGCCCTCGATGGTTGCCTGCATCGGCGTCTTGCCTTGTTCGAGATTGCGGAATGCGTTCTCGATCATGACGATGGCGTCGTCGACAACGAAACCGACGGACACAGCCAGCGCCATCAGAGTCAGATTGTTGATCGAATAACCCGCAACCCACATCAGCGCACAGGTGCCAGCCAGCGACAGAGGCACCGTGATGCCAGCCGCAATGGTCGCTGCTCCACGCCGCAGGAATACGAGTACCACCAGCATCACGAGCACGACGGTGAGTGCGAGCGTCATTTGCATGTCGGCGACGCTGGCACGGATCGTCTTCGTGCGATCGGACAGGATCGAAATATCGACGTCCGCTGGGATCCAGCGCTTGAGTTCGGGCAACAACGCGAGCACCCGGTCAACCGTCTCGATGACGTTGGCGTTGCCCTGCTTGGTAATGATCAGCAGCACGCCTGGTTGTAGGTTGAACCAGGCGGCGGACCGCGTATTGCGCGTGCCGGCCTCGACTGAAGCAATCGCAGACAACCGCACAACCGCGCCTTCTGACGTCTTGACCACAAGATTGCGATAGTCAGCAGCGGTTTTCAGTTGATCGTTGGTGCCGATGGTCTCGGCCAGTTTATCACCCTCGAAGGTACCGCTGGGCCCCATGGCGTTGGCGTTGGCAACCGTGGTGCGCACATCGTCGATCGACAGCCCCATCGCAGCCAGCTGGCCGGGATTGACGCGCACCCGGATCGCCGGTTGCTCGGCACCACTGACCGACACATCAGCGACGCCTTCCAATTGCGATATACGCTGCGCGATCACAGTATCGGCGACATCATAGACAGCGCTCGGCGCCATGGTTTTGGAGGTCAACCCGAGGATCAGCACGGGCGCTGCCGACGGGTTGAACTTGCGGAATGTCGGTAGAGACGGCAAGTCGATCGGTAGATCGCTCGCCGCTGCGTTCAGCGCCGCCTGCACGTCGCGTGCCGCGCCGTCAACATTGCGCGACATATCGAACTGAACGATGATGCTTGTACTGCCGAGCGCGCTAGTAGAGGTGATCTCCGTGACACCTGCGATCTCACCAAGGCGACGTTCGAGTGGCGCGGCAACGGTTGCTGCCATGGTCTGCGGATCGGCGCCGGGCCGACCGGCGGAGACCGCAATCGTCGGAAAATCGATCGCGGGCAGACTCGCGACCGGCAATTGCCCGTAAGCTGCCAGACCCACCAGAAACAGCCCCACGGCCAGCAGCGTGGTACCGATCGGCCGCCGAATGAATGGGAGGCAGAAGTTCATGTCACTCGGCCGCCTGGTTGATGCGAGCGGTGCGTGCCTCTGCTGCGGGCTCTTGGCCGATGTCGATCCGCTTCGTAACGTTCCCGCCCAGTCGCTCAAGTGCCAGATAGATGACGGGCGTTGTATACAACGTCAACAACTGGCTGAGTACTAGCCCGCCGACAATCGAAATACCGAGCGGATTGCGCAACTCGGAGCCGGTGCCACCTTCGAGCGCAAGGGGCAGCGCACCGAACAGGGCAGCGAGCGTCGTCATCATGATCGGGCGAAACCGCAACAGGCATGCCTCGACGATGGCATCACGCGGACTCAAGCCGCGGACACGCTCAGCCTCCAATGCGAAGTCGATCATCATGATCGCGTTCTTCTTGACGATGCCCATCAGCAGGATGATGCCGATCAGCGCCACCACTGACAGATCATGGCCGGTGAGCCACAGCGCCAGCAATGCGCCAAGGCCCGCCGACGGCAACGTCGATAAAATCGTCAGGGGATGAATGAAACTTTCGTAGAGTATACCCAGCACGATATAGATCGCGATCGCCGCAGCCAGGATCAACCACGGCTGATTGGCCAGCGACTTAGAGAATTCGAGCGCATCGCCGGAGAACGTACCAAGCACCGTCTGCGGCATGTCAATGACGCTTTCAGCGGCCTTGATTTGCGTAACGGCTGAGCCCAGCGACGCGCCACTCGCCAAATTGAAGCTGATCGTCACCGATGGGAACTGCTCCTGATGTGCGATGGCAAGTGGCGCCGTCGTGCGCTCGATCTTTGCGAATGCCGCCAGCGGAACCTGCTGGCCATTACTCGACGACACATAGAGCGTGGTGAGCGTGCCAGGATCGAGTTGGTAACGCGGCTGCGCTTCCAAGATCACGCGGTACTGGTTCGATTGCGCATAGATTGTCGAAATCTGTCGCTGGCCAAAGGCGTCGTTGAGTGCATCGGTTACGGCTTGCATCGAGACGCCAAGTCGACCGGCCACCTCGCGATCGACCTTGATGAATGCACGCAAGCCGCCCTCCTGGGCTTCGGATGCAACCTCGCGGAAATCAGCGATCGTCCGCAATTGCTCCACGAGCTTGGCAGCACTCGCCGTGACCTCTGCAGAATCTGTTCCGACAAGAGTATACTGGTATTGCGCACGCGCGATCCGGGTCGCAATCTGGATATCCTGCACGGCCTGGAAGTAAACGGTGACGCCGGGCACTGGTGCAACGAGCCGCTGCAGGCGGGGTATGATCTCGGAGACGACGGCGTTGCGCTCTGATCGAGATTTCAACGCAATGGTGATACGGGCCGCATTCGGCGTGGCGTTTAGCGGGCTGACGCCGACCACGGAAACGGTGCCGGTCACATCGGTGTCAGACTTTATGGCGGCTAGCACCTGGCTCTGAAGCCGCTCCATCTCACCGAACGAAACTTCGGGCCCTGCCTCCATCACGGCGCTGATCAGTCCAGTGTCCTGGCTCGGCAGGAACCCTTTCGGCATCACGACATAAAGCCAAACCGTTGCAGCAAGTGTCGCGAGCGTCACAAACAGTGTTGCCGTCTGGTGGCGGAGGACCCAAAGCAGGGTCGTGTGATACACCTCTACCGTCGCATCAATGGCCTGCGTGACCGGACCAGGCTTTGCGCCGGGCATTGGCTCTGGAGCCTTCTTGAGTAACTTCGCGCACATCATCGGCGTTAAGGTCAGCGACACCACGGCGGAGGCGACAACCGCAATCGTCAGTGTCAACGCGAACTCACGAAACATGCGGCCGACCAACCCGGTCATGAACAGCAGCGGGATGAACACCGCAATCAGCGACAGCGTCAGCGAGATCACCGTGAAGCCAATTTCACTCGCGCCCTTGGTTGCGGCCTCAAGTGGCCCGTCGCCTTCCTCGATGTGACGCACGATGTTTTCAATCATCACGATAGCGTCGTCGACGACGAAACCAGTACCGATCGTCAGCGCCATCAACGACAGATTGTCGAGGCTGAACCCAGCCAGATACATGATCCCGAACGTCGCGACGAGCGACAGCGGCAGCGCGACACCGGCAATGATCGTCGCCCGGATGGTGCGCAGGAATAGCAGCACCACGAGCACGACGAGCGCAACGCTGAGCACGAGCGTGAATTGCACGTCGTGGATCGAGGCGCGGATTGTGCCGGTGCGATCGTGAACCAGAGTTAGATCAATGCCGGCTGGCATCGAGCGCTTCAAACGCGGCAACTCTGCCAGAATGCGGTCGACAGTCTCGATAACGTTGGCGCCAGGCTGCCGCTGCACGTCGATGACGACCGCAGGCGTCCCTTGATACCAGGCGCCGACTTTGGTGTTCTCCAATCCATCAATGACCTCGGCGACGTCCGACAGCATCACCGCCGACCCGCCACGATAGGCCAGCACAAGTGTTTTATAGGCGTCGGCCGAACCGAGTTGGTCGTTGGCGGCGATCGTGTATGACTGGAACGCACCGTCGACTGATCCTTTCGGTCCAGCGACATTGGCGCCCACGATTAGATTGCGCAAATCGGCGAGCGAGATGTTGTAGGCGGCCAGTCGGGCAAGGTCGGCGCGGATCCGCACAGCAGGGCGAATACCACCCTGCACCGATACCTTACCGACACCGGTCAATTGGCTGAGTCGCGGCGCCAGCAGCGTGTCGGCAAGATCCGATATCTGCCGCATGGCGATAGTCGGCGATGTGAGCGCCAGAGTAATGATCGAGGCGTCGGCCGG
>JANNRP010000522.1:0-12245 GCA_031401535.1 Hyphomicrobiaceae bacterium
AGCCAGTTGAAGCCCAAGACGTGACGAGCAAATTCAAGTTGTGCAGACGGGCTAAATCGCTATCGTCTTTTCGTGCTTGGCGTCTCACATCCGACATCGCCCCGTAACCGCGTTTGCAACGCGCTATGGCAACATTGACAGAGACGTGTTCATGCGACGCCTTCAAGCCTCTTTCTCGACGTCGGCACTACGGCGATGACAGCAACGCGCGTGATCGCGGTCGATGCCATGGGTGGTGATCATGGCCCAGAGATTTTGGTGCCAGGAGCAGCAATTGCACTGGTGCGCCATCCAGAACTGTCGTTCAAACTTTATGGCGACGAACAGCGGATCAAAGCGGCTCTTGGGCCCCATGCCAATCTCAATCGGCGATCCGAGGTGATCCATACCGATCTCGTCATCGCCATGACCGATAAGCCCAGCCAGGCGCTACGGCGCGGCAAGGGCTCAAGCATGTGGTTGCCGCTTGAGGCTGTCCGCGATGGCAAGGCCGATGTCGCGGTTTCGGCTGGCAACACGGGCGCACTCATGGCAATGTCCAAACTGGTGCTGCGACCGATCCCGGGCATTGAACGCCCAGCGATCGCCGCACTGTGGCCCACCGTAAAAAGCGAATGTATCGTTCTTGATGTCGGTGCCAACATTGGGGCAACGGCACGCCAGCTTTGCGACTACGCGTTAATGGGGGCTGCAATGGCCCGCGCGCTGTTTCATCTGGAGCGGCCAACAGTGGGTCTGCTCAATGTCGGTGTCGAGGAGATCAAAGGGGCCGACGAAGTCAAGCTTGCCCATAGCTGGCTCAAGGACACAGCAGACCTGCCCATCGACTACCGTGGGTTTATCGAAGGCGATCAAATCGGCCAAGGCGCGGTTGATGTGGTCGTGGTCGAGGGGTTTGCTGGCAATATCGCGCTGAAAACCGCCGAAGGAACCGCCAAGCAGATTGGTCAATACATTAAAGCAGCAATGACGCGAACGTTCATGGCGCGGCTAGGCGCAACGCTCGCACGAGGCGGCTTTCAATCGCTCAAAGAAAAAATGGACCCACGGCGCGTTAACGGCGGTACGTTCCTCGGTCTCAACGGCGTGGCGATCAAGAGCCATGGTGGCGCGGATGCGCTTGGCTTTGCGAGTGCGATCGATCTGGGCTACGACATGGCGGAAGCGGCGCTGGTGCAGCGCTTGACCACTGATCTGGCAACATTTCACGGCAAGCTGGCCGATATCGTACCAGTTGAGGGTCGTGCAGCCAACTAACCTGTCTCCGACGGCGTCATGCCGTCTAACGAGAACAATATGCCTAGGGAGAACCTGACCGTTGGCTGTTATTCGATCCGTCATCCGAAGCGTTGGCGCGCACCTCCCGAAGCGCATCATGACCAACGACGACATCGCGAAAATCGTCGATACCACGGACTCGTGGATTATCGAGCGTACGGGGATAAAATCCCGGCACATCGCCGCTGACGACGAACTGACGTCAGATCTCGGTATTGCTGCGGCGCGCCAGGCCCTGGTGCGAGCCGGCATCGATCCTGTCGACATCGACCTCGTGATCTGTGCGACCGCCACGCCTGACCGGACATTCCCCGCAACGGCCGTGCGAATACAAGCGGCACTAGGCGTCACTAAAGGTGCTGCCTTCGACATCCAGGCCGTCTGCTCAGGCTTTGTTTATGCGCTAACCGTGGCTGATAATTTTCTGAAGACGGGGCAATTTCAGCGCGCGCTGGTGATTGGCGCCGAGACGTTTTCACGCATTCTCGATTGGTCGGACCGCGGCACATGCGTGCTGTTTGGCGATGGCGCCGGCGCGGTGGTGCTTGAAGCGCAGCCCCAGACTGGTGGGCGCGAGGATCGCGGTATCCTGGCCACGCGCATTCGCTCCGATGGTCGTTTCGAAAATCTACTTTATGTCGATGGTGGTCCGGGTTCGACCAAGACTACCGGAATGCTGCGCATGAATGGCCGCGAGGTGTTTCGTCATGCCGTTCAGAAAATTTCCGGCGTGATCGAAGAAACACTGGTGATGTCAGGCTATGCTGCAAACGAAATTGATCTCTTCATCCCGCATCAGGCGAATGCCCGCATTCTCGACGGAATCGCCCGCAAACTTGGCATCGCTCCTGATAAAATCGTGATCACGCTGGATCGCCACGGCAATACCTCGGCGGCCTCCATTCCGTTGGCCCTCAACGAGGCATTTGAGGCGCACCGCGTGAAAGAAGGCAGCCTGGTGCTCATGGAAGCAATGGGCGGTGGTTTCACCTGGGGCGCTGTATTGGCTCGCTGGTGAGCTGAGTTTTCGACGTCACAATATCGTCAATCGCAGTTGATGGATGAATTCATCAGACTGTTGTGATGAAGACTGCTCATCGAAGCCGATCATTCATTGTTGCTCAGTCGTTAGTGTATGCGTTGGCATACGCTGGTATGGCGGTGTCGATCACGGCTAGTGTGTTTGCGCAGTCAAACCAGGATGAGCAACGCTTGGCATCCGGTGAGGTGATAATTTCCGTCTCACCTGACCCACAAGCTTCTGTCGCGCAAATCGACGCTACGATCGATGTTGCGGCCACCCCGTCCAAGGTCTGGAACGTCATGCTGGACTGTAAGCGGGCGGAAAAATTCGTTCGCGGTCTTGAGCGTTGCCGCATTCTGGCGCGAGACCCATCAGGCGCGTGGGATGTCCGGGAGCATGTTGTGTCGTGGATTGCACTGTTTCCGCAAATTCGCAGCGTGTTCCGATCCGACTATATACTTGAGCGGAAGATTACGTTTCGTCGGACCGAAGGCGATATCGACGTATTGGAGGGCACGTGGCAGCTGGAGCCGATCCGCGCCGGCGCGGCCACGCGACTGCGCTACCGCGCACGCGTGGGCAAAGACACCATCGTGCCCAGCGTCATGATACGAGCCGCGATTGAAAGCGACGTACCGAAAACGCTCCGGCGACTTCGCGATGAGATCATCAGTGGACGTTCATGACCGCTCTGGCATTGCGGTCATTATTCCAACTTTCAACGAAGCGGCTATCATTACCGCATGCCTCGCCCGACTGGCTGCCTATGATATTGCTCAAATCGTCGTCTGTGACGGCGGCAGCACTGATGAAACCGCAAGGCTTGCGGCCACGCATCCCAAAGTGACCGTAATTCATGCCAAGCTCGGACGAGGCTCTCAGTTGCGCGCGGGTGTTGCCGCATCGTCGGCACCGCTCCTGCTCCTGCTGCATGCCGATACGTGTCTGCCAATGAGCGCCGATAAACGCATACGACAGGCCTTGGCCGATCCAAGCGTCGCCGCGGGTTGCTTTCGATTGCGCTTCGCCAGTGACCGCTTCAGCCTTACGGCTTGGGCGTGGTTCAGCCGATTTGAAACATCGCTGACTTCGTTTGGGGATCAGGCATTCTTCATGCGCCGATCATCGCTTGAAGCAGCAGGTGGCATAGCCGATTGGCCATTGCTTGAGGATGTCGACGTGCGCCACCGGCTACGCAAGATTGGCCGGTTTGTGAAACTCCAGCCTGCTGTCACCACGTCGGCACGCCGCTTCGAGCGTGTCGGTGTGCTGCGTTGCCAGCTCAGGAACGCCCTCATCATTGCAGCGTTCCGGTTAGGTGTGCCACCAACGCGGCTGGCAAGGTATTACCGCGCCACGGAGACATGAGCCTAAAACGAGCACGACAAAGCAATTCCTCTCAATATTTCAGCCGGTTGGCTCAATCTGATCGTTGACCAGCAGGGATCGCCTCGGCTAACCTCTAAAACTGTAGAGTTTGCTGGGAGGCACTGTACCATGAGCGCTAAAACGCTGACGCGCGCCGATTTGGCCGAGGCTGTCGTCGATAAGATCGGCTTACCCCGCAACGAATCGCAAGAGTTGGTTGAGATCGTGCTAGGCGAAATTTCAAACAGTCTCGCTCAGGGCGAACAGGTGAAGTTGTCATCGTTCGGCTCGTTCGGGATCCGTGCGAAAGGTCAACGGATCGGGCGCAACCCCAAGACCGGCAAAGAAGTTCCGATTACGCCTCGGCGCGTCCTGGTGTTCAGGCCGAGCAATATTATGAAGGGTCGTATCAATGCAGGCCTAGGCCGCCGCAAGGCTGCTGAATAGGTACGATTTACCAGAACGCCGCCTCAGCGCACCGCACGCTTGTGCAATGCCAAATGACGCTGCACCGACGTTTCTGAGCTGGCGTAAGCCTCCTGGCGCGCAACACTCCAATAGCGAAGGTCGGCCAACGGGATTTCAGCGCCACTCACCGCGCACCGAACAAAGTCACCCTTCAAGAGCACCTTGAATTCGCCGTCGCCAAACTGCACTTTGGCCTCGCTGCGACCACCGAAAAACTTCTCGAATCTGTTCATAGTTTCAGATGCCTTGCACGTGTCTCGCTGCGATGCTGCTCAAATCTTCATACCCAAATGCTCGGCAACAGCGAATATATCCTTGTCGCCACGACCACACAAATTCATCACCAACAAATCAGTATCTGGAAGCGTTGGTGCGAGCTTGGCGACATAGGCCAATGCATGGGCCGGCTCAAGCGCCGGGATGATGCCCTCGAGTTTTGTACAAAGCTGGAATGCCGCCAGCGCTTCCTTGTCAGTCGCAGAAACGTACGTGACGCGCCCACTGTCGTGCAGCCACGCGTGCTCCGGCCCAACGCCTGGATAGTCGAGACCAGCAGAAATTGAATGCCCCTCCAGGATTTGACCATCACCGTTCTGCAGCAAGTAGGTACGGTTGCCGTGCAGCACGCCGGGCCTGCCACCATTCATCGAGGCTGCATGGCCGTTGTTAATTTCCAGTCCGTGACCACCCGCCTCGACACCAAAAATCTTCACATCCTTGTCGTCCAGGAATGGATGGAACAAGCCGATCGCATTCGAACCGCCACCGATGCAGGCAACCAGCGTGTCCGGCAATCGACCTTCAGCCGCCAGCATCTGGTCACGCAATTCGCGACCAATGACCGACTGGAAATCCCGCACCATCGCCGGATAGGGGTGCGGACCAGCCGCCGTTCCAATGATGTAATAGGTATCCTGGACGTTCGTGACCCAATCGCGCAGCGCCTCGTTCATGGCGTCCTTCAACGTGCCAGCGCCCGATGTCACCGCATTAATTTTAGCACCCAGCATATGCATCCGGAACACATTGGGCTTCTGCCGCTCGACATCGGTTTTGCCCATGTAGATTTCACACGGAAGATCAAATTTCGCGCATACGGTGGCCACCGCGACCCCGTGCTGGCCTGCGCCTGTCTCCGCAATAATCCGCGTCTTGCCCATGCGTTTGGCCAGAAGGATCTGGCCCAGGCAGTTATTGATCTTGTGACTGCCGGTGTGGTTGAGTTCGTCGCGTTTGAAATAGACCTTGGCGCCATGCCCCTTCTTGGCGCCTTGACGCAGATGATCGGTCATCCGCTCAGCAAAGTACAAGGGGCTCGGCCGACCCGAATAGTGCGTATTGAGATATGTCACTTCGGCCTGAAACGTTGGATCTGTCTTGGCCTTCGTATAGGCCTGTTCCAAATCAAGGATCAGCGGCATCAGCGTTTCGGCAACAAAGCGCCCACCGAAAATACCGAAAAAACCCCGATCATCGGGGCCACCCTTGTAGGTGTTCAGGTTCGGTGCGCGGTCAACGGTATTAGACATGGGCGGTCTCGTCGGGTTAGATCATCTGATGTTCGGCATATTCGCCACGTGCGTCGACGCCTTTGCGGCCACGATAAAAGACGAAATCATGGCAACGTCCTTGGTACCGGGTGCGCTTTCAACGCCAGAAGAAACGTCGACACGGAGCGCGCCCGTCGCCCGGATTGCGGCACTCACGTTGCCAGTCGTCAGCCCTCCCGACAACATGAAGGGCACGCGACCCTTTACTCCATCGAGCAGCCGCCAATCGAATACGTGGCCGTTCCCGCCGGGTAAAACCGCGCCCTTTGGCGCCTTGGCATCGAACAGGATGAGGTTGGCGGCATCGACGTAATCCAATGCAGATTGGGCATCATCGGCCGTCTCGACTTTTATCGCTTTGATAATTCCGCAGCCGTATCGCTTTTTGAGTTCATGCACGCGGTCGGGTGTCTCTTCGCCATGCAGTTGCAGAATATCCGGCATCACCTGCCGCATGATCGCGTCGAGCAGGGCGTTATCGGCATCGACGACCAGGCCGACAATCTTGCTCTTGCCACGGGCCCGTGTCGCCAGCATTGCTGCATCAGGAAGTGCGATATTACGCGGGCTTTTTGCGAAGAAGACGAGCCCGACATAGTCAGCGCCGAAATGCACCGCTGCATCCAGCGTTTCGACTGTTTTTAGCCCGCAGATTTTCACCTCAATGCCCATCATCGCTGGGTTGTGCCCTAAAGGGTGCCGCGAATGCAAGAAATCGGTTGTGTGCCCGTTACCCTGAGCTACCGCGTCACAGGCCGAGCTTGTCGAGTTCATCCCTCCCCCGGCCGGGTCGAGGCTTATACGCCGGCAGCGACCATCGGTAATTGATTGCCAAGGCCCGCATTGTGAAGCAACCGGCAAAACCGACTGCTGCTGCCACAAGTTTGTCGCTACCGACTGCCATCGCCGCCACATAGAGCGTGGCGCCGAACAGCGCCGCCGTCACATAAATCTCCTTGCGCAACACCAGCGGACTTTCAGCGCCCAGTATATCACGCATGATCCCGCCGAACGTCGCGGTGACGACGCCCATGACGACCGCGACCAATGCACCCGCATTAGCATCAAGTCCGCGGTCAGCACCGAGCACGCATACCAGCGACAAGCCCATGCAATCGAGCCAAAGCAGTACGCGATAACGCGATGAGGGGATGTGAGCGGTAAAAAACACCACCACCGACGCCGCCACACACAGCACGATATAGATCGGATCGTGGACCCAGAACACTGGCAGTTTGCCCAACACGACGTCGCGCACCGTGCCGCCGCCAATGCCTGTTACGGTTCCGAGCAGCGTGAAGCCAAACACATCCATCTGCTTGCGCGATGCGACTAGCGCGCCCGTCACTGCGAATACAACGACCGCGAACCAATCAAGCGCCATCAACACGACTGGCAGTGCGTCCGAGTTTAGCAACGCCGTCACGCCGGGACGCGCCGCCACGCGACCGTCAATAGACCTGCCGCAATCAGCAGCGTGCCTCCGGTTCTGTTGACGGCGCGTTGAACGGACGGGCGTCCGATCGTGCTGCGTGCAGCCGAAGCGGACAAGGCGTAGAACGTGACATTCAGGGTCGCCACGAACAGAAACGTCAATTCAAAGATTACCATTTGGCCAAGCAATGGCCGCGACAGATCAAGAAACTGAGGCAGGAACGCCACAAAAAATATGATGCCCTTCGGGTTGAGCGCGGTCACAGCGTAGGAATGGAGAAACATGCGCCAGCCACTCTCCGCCATCCCCGAAGTCTCGCCGGGCTTTGCCACCGGCGCCCGCCATAACTTGAACCCCAGAAAAATCAAATACAAAGCGCCCGCCCATTTCAACGCGATGAACAGCTCGGCCGATGTTGCCAGCAGTGCGCCAAGACCCAGCATCGACGCTGTCATCGCCGTGAAATCCCCGAGCGCAACGCCTGCAATCAGCGGCATTGCCGCACGGCGACCATGGCCAAGCGCATAGGAGATCACGAGCAAGATGGTGGGGCCAGGAATCACACATAGAAGTGCAGAGGCTGCGGCGAACGCGAGCCAATGCTCAAACGACATGATTTCAAACATTCAAGGCCCCTTACCGATCACAAACGACACGCACATGATCCAAATCTTGCGACACTGGCGCAGTTGTTGGCAAGCAGCCCATTGTTGGATGCAGGCCAGAAGGCAAAGGCCGCGAGTTCGGCTTGCAAATCTGATCGACGCTGCTATACGGACCTCAGCCGGTAGGAGATGTGGCCGAGTGGCTGAAGGCAACGGTTTGCTAAATCGTCATACCTCTCAAGGGTATCGAGGGTTCGAATCCCTCCGTCTCCGCCAAATCCCCTGAAAACACAACAGCGCCTGACGCAACTTGTCGGCACTTTTGCGCGCCGCAAACTATTGATTTACTTTGTTATTTTCGATGCACGGTCGTGCTGATCGGAACATGACGGCATCGGACGAATCTCATCGACTTGTGAGAACGTGTGGGGTAAAATGTGGGGGCTAGCACCTCGAATCCCTCTCCGCAACGTCGTTCGTGTCCTGATGAAATTTCACAATCCCCAAGGCATCCATCGGTTGTCGGCCGCCGCGATCAAATATATCGCCGATCCGGGCTGGCATGCCGACGGCGGTGGGCTTTATCTCGAAGTCGATAAAAACGGTCGCAAGCGTTGGGCAATGCGAGTGACGGTTGCCGGTCGGCGCCGCGATTTTGGTTTGGGACCACTGCACAAAGTCAGTTTGCAACAAGCGCGCGAGCGGGCAAGCGACTACCGCGCAAAAGCCTATCAAGGCATCGATCCGATCGCGCAGAAAAAACTGGTCACCATCGAGAACGTGGTGCCGACGTTCGAACAAGCGGCGCGGCAAGTTCATACCGATCGCAAAGGCATCTGGTCGAACGGCAAACACGTCGATCAATGGATCAACACGCTGGCTGATTACGCGTTTCCGATTCTTGGACACAAGCGCGTGTCTGAGATCAAGACCGCCGACGTGCTCGATGTGCTATCGCCGATCTGGACGACAAAAAAGGAAACCGCACGCCGGGTTCGGCAACGTTTGGCCGTCGTACTTGATTGGGCACGTGCTGCCGGACATCGCTCAGGCGACAACCCGGTCGAGTTGATCGGCGATGCCCTGCCGCGACACCCAAAAACCGATCGCCATCACGCAGCGCTCGCCTACGCCGACGTGCCAACCTTCATCGGTAAATTGCGAGCCGGAAAAGCCGAAGGCGTCACCAAGGCTGCCTTCGAGTTTTTGATACTGGCGGCGGCGCGCACGACCGAAGTTCGATTTGCGATGTGGGACGAAATCGATCTGGAGGCTGCGACATGGACGATCCCCGGCAACAATGTCGCGACCGGTCGCCGCATGAAATCGGGACGCGAGCACATCGTGCCGCTGCCTGGTCGCGCCTTAGAACTCCTGCGCGGCATGGGAAAATCGACGAAGACCAAACTGGTGTTCCCGGATTCGACAACTGGCAAGGCGTTGTCGGAGAACCGGTTTCTGATTGCGCGCGACGCCATCGGCTACACCAAGGAACAGTGCACACCGCACGGATTCAGGTCGAGTTTTCGCGATTGGGCGGCAGAAGAAACCAACTTCCCGCCGGAGGTGGTGGAGATGGCACTCGCTCATGCGATCAGAAACAAGACCGAGGCCGCTTATCGCCGGGGGAATCTTATGGCGAAACGCCGTGAGCTGATGCACGCGTGGGCGATACACGTCCTGGTTGCCGCAGACTCCAATTAGCTGCAGCCATAACTCGCGCCTTGACTTCGCCAAGTTCGCATCCTTACTTCGATCGCCTGTATATGGGTCTGTTGCGCCATTTGCCGCTTAGCTTGCCAGTGCCAGTGTTCTCGAACACGTAAGAGCCCGAGCCGATAGCATTGGAAAAGCAACCGGGCATTACCGCCCTGAGACGTGCAGTTATGCAATCCCTTCAGATCGGAGATATTTTCTCCGGCCCGTCGTATTTTTCGAGCCATGTAATCGCGAGCGTCGGCCTCCGTTTAGCTGCCGTCAGCTGCTCAACCATCAGCCGACATGGCTCACTGCTTTACTGAAGGCGGCGGTCGGCCAACTAGCGGTCATGCTCGCCGTCCTGCCCGTTCAAGCGCGATGATCAGCGCTGTTATACATAAGCGGATATATCCGTTGGCGTCCTATCAGCTGCGATCCCGCTGGACCACCCACGTCCGCTAGCAGGGGTATCGCGGCGGATCCACATGCCCTACGTCAAATCTACCCGCCGCGGCGTAGCAGATTTGGCCATGCGCTTGACGCCATGTCAGGTTCCTGATCATTTCTTCCATGGGCTCGATCGCACTCGACACGTTTGACCCAAAGGCGAAGTCGCAGACCCGGCAGTTGCGCTAGTACCCAAATGAGGTCAACCGGCCCAAGCACCACGATGACTGCGGCCAACCGTGCGGCGATCAATCGACCTGAGATCACCGCGGCGGCTGCTTCTGCTCCACCGTTCCGTCATAGGGCCATTTCTTCATGGTATCGCACCAGCGCGGAGGTGGTGGTGTGGCAGCGACACAGATTCCGGTGCGCTGGGCCTCGGTGAGACAGCGCGGCACGTGGCGCCTGGCTTCGTTGACAAAGGCTTGCGTTGTGACGAGAATCTCCCACCGCCGCGCGGTGTCGTCGGCCGAGGCAGTGGCGGCACAACCCCTATACTTGGCCGTCGCTGAGCGGTAAAGTTGGGTGTCGGACATCCGCTATCACATGTTTGTGCGAGGTACCGCGACATGGCCAAAACAGAGAGTACGGGTAGTAGGGTTGCAAACTCGGCCGCCAAGGTCTTGTCAAACAAGAAGGCGAGCAAGACCTCGAAATTCATCGCGGCATCTGCGCTCACGCAAACAAAGAGCGGTCAAAAGGTGTCTGCAAAGGTTGCCAGCGGAGCGGCGCGGGTTTTGAAAGATCCGAAGGCCAGTGCTGACGCCAAGGCCGTCGCCGCGAGCGCGCTCACCCAATTTCCGGCAGGGAAGTCGGAACTGGCAGACAGAATACGAAGAGCTGTCGAAGAAACCTACAAGAAAAAATAGGGTATCGATGGACGACCTCGATGTGTTTATCAACTGCCCGTTTGACGACGAATTCGAGCCGCTGTTCGAGGCGATTGTTTTCGTGGTTCATGCGAGTCTTTATCGGGCAAGATGTGCACTCGAGAAGGATGATGGAAGCGATATACGTTTGGACAGATTGGCCAATTTGATTGCGGACTGCCCACGATCAATCCATGACCTATCCAGGACGCAGCCAAATAAAAGCGGGCTCCCCAGATTTAACATGCCGTTGGAGTTGGGTATGTATCTAGGGGCAAAGAGATTTGGGCCGAAAGTATTTCGTAGGAAAAGTGCATTGATCTTGGTGGAGCACGGCTACGTGCTTCCAACCTATGCGTCAGATTTGGGTGGAAATGACCCCAAGGCCCACAATAATAAGGTCTTGTTGGTGATCGAGGCTGTTCGTGATTATCTTCAATCGGGCCCCAAAGGGGTTCCTCTGCCTGGGGCGCAAGCTTACGCTGACGGACTTGAAGCTTTCAAGCAAAAGTTGCCCAAGTTTCTTGCCAATCTCAAGCTACAAGAAGCGGATGCGCGCCCATTTCGGAAGTACCGAAATTTTGCGTATCTTCTGGTTGAGTATCTGCAGAATGAGCCTATTGTGTCGTAGTGATGGTCACGTCCACGCTGGTCCCGAGTGTGTTGCTGAGCAACGACAACGGCCCATTTTACGCGATCCGAGGAGCAGCGGAAGTGGTGCAGCCAAATGTCGCAAATCGTCCGCAACTGGATGTGGACCTACCGTAGACAGCTCTCGCGATCACGGCGCGCGACCGTCGAGAATGACCCGGAGCTTCCTATGGCGTGTGGGGAGGTTGCGCAGTCGGCTCTCGTCTGCTTCTGATCATCGCGACCGTCGGGCAGATGGAGACTACGGCTCAACGAACGGCCCGCCCGGCCACCCCCTGATCAGTGTACAAGCCGGTGGCACACTATCGGTGGATCGCCGCGCGGCGCGGCTCACCCCGTGCCAGCCCCGCGGTGCACCATGACGGTCGCGTCGGCGATGGCGTGCATGAGGCCTATCTCGCCTAGCAGGCGCCCGCCGAGCAGCTCGCGCCCCACAATGGCGAACGATTGCCATTCCGCGCCTTTGCCCTGATGCCGCATCGCCAAGGCGCTCCAGGCAAGCAATTTCGCCCAGTTGCTGCGGCGCGATTCGAGCGGCCCAGCGAGCAGTGCTGCTGTCTTCTTCGAGGTGCTGCCTCGCTTGGCCAGCAGCCGCCTGACCTCCTCGCTGTCCTCGAACCAGCTTTCCAGCATCGGGTGCCGCTTGGGCCAGCGCGTGCTATCCGCCAGAATGGCAGCGATGCTCGCCGGGGCCAATTGCTCAGGGGAAACATCCGCGATCAACATTTCGAGCAGCCGCTCGGTCGGCATCGTCTCGGGGTTGAGGTCGCTAAGGCCGATGGCCTCGGCGAATTCGAGCAGGCCGAAGGGTGGCATCGTCGCCGTTGCCACGTTCATGGCCAGCAGGCTGCG
>JANNRP010000523.1:0-4298 GCA_031401535.1 Hyphomicrobiaceae bacterium
TATCGCCAATGCCGAGTTGGCGGCGATCGCCTGGGGCCTCGGCGCTTACAAATTTCGCCGCTATAAATCAGTCGACAACGAGGTGGCTTTCGCCCGTCTGCGGTTGCCGCCGGGTGTCGATCTCGACCGCGTTGCAGCCATCGTCGAAGGTGTCTGGCTCGGTCGGGATCTGATCAACACGCCTGCCAACGATATGGGGCCAGCCGAACTCCAGGCGGCTGCGCTCGCGTTGGCGCAGCGGCACGGCGCGTTGGCGCATACGATCGCCGGGGACGATCTATTGCATCAGGGATTCCGGCTATTGCACGCGGTCGGGCGGGCAAGCCCACGTCAACCACGTTTGATCGATCTGACTTGGGGTCGACCGGACGCGCCCAAGCTCACGCTGGTTGGCAAGGGAATTTGCTTTGACACTGGTGGACTCGACATCAAACCGGCCAGCGGCATGTTGACCATGAAGAAGGATATGGGCGGTGCTGCATCGGCTTTGGCGCTCGGGCATATGATCATGGCGGGCAAACTCGATGTGCGGCTGCGGATCATCATCGCAGCGGCGGAAAACAGCATTGCTGGCGATGCCTTTCGTCCCGGTGACGTCATCACCTCACGTGCAGGCAAGACCGTCGAGATCGGTAATACGGACGCCGAGGGGCGCTTGGTGCTTGCCGACGCGCTGTCGCTCGCCGACGAAGACGCGCCCGACACGTTGATTACCTTTGCGACTTTGACGGGCGCGGCACGTGTAGCGCTCGGACCAGACCTGCCGCCGCTGTTCTGCAACGATGATGGACTTGCCGCAGCGATTGAGGCAGCTGGACTAGCTTTCGGCGATCCGCTCTGGCGGATGCCGTTCTGGGCCGGGTACGATCGCAATCTCGACAGCGAAGTCGCAGATATGAATAACGTCTACGATAGTCCGTTCGCGGGTGCGATTACCGCCGCGCTGTTTCTTCAGCGATATGTCTCAAAGGCGAAGCGTTATGCCCACATCGACATGTTTGGCTGGCGTCCGGTGGCACGTCCCCTTGGCCCCAAGGGTGGGGAAGCGCATGCGGCGCGAGCATTGTTCCATGCGTTCGAAAACATCTATGCTCCGAGATACTGATCAGAGTTCGCTATGACAACTAGACCGCCACCGCTGCCAACCAGTCCCGTCCGAATAGTGCCTGATCCAAGGCTCAATGCCTATCGGCTGGATTTGGCTGCGCAAAGCCTGGATGGGATTGTCGATAGCCCGCGCTATGCGACAGGCACGGTGCATCAGGTACGGCGCGCCGCAGCACCCCTCAGACGCTTGCCGACAAATGCCGCGGGGCTTGATACCGAGGCATTATTTGGCGAAACGGTCACGGTCTATGACGTTGCCAACGGCTGGGCCTGGGTGCAACTCCTACGTGATGGCTACGTTGGATATGTGCCGGCCGATGCAGTGGTCCCGCATATTGCGGCGAGCACGCATTTTGTTTCTGCGGTCGGCACATTTGTCTATCCGGTTGCCGACATCAAGGCGTCACCGATGATGCATCTCAGCATCGGCAGCGAACTTGCCGTGGCCAAGCGCGAGGAACGGTTCAGTTACCTCGAGACCGGTGGCTACGTCGTAAATCGGCACATCAGCGAGATCGGCCGCCATGCACGCGATTTCGTTGAGATTGCGGAACGCCTGATCGGCACGCCTTACCTTTGGGGCGGGCGAACGCGGATTGGGTTGGACTGTTCCGGACTTGTGCAAATGGCGACCTACGCGGCAGGCATTTCATCTCCTCGCGATAGCGATATGCAAGAGGCGGGCTTGGGTTCGGCCATCGCGGTGACGCCGTTGTTCGATGGGTTGCAGCGCGGTGACCTTGTGTTCTGGAAAGGGCATGTCGGTATAATGAGTGACAGTGTCATGATGGTGCACGCCAACGCACATCATATGTCGGTTGCTGTTGAACCGGTGCAGGAGGCTGCGGCGCGCAGCCTCAAAGCCGGTGGCGCGGTGACATCGGTCAAACGAATGAGCCAGGCAAGAGCGGATGCAAGAGCATGATCAAGTCACGGCTTCCGTCCGGTGCGCCGCCCAAGCCATTGAATACCGCCGAGGTCGCGCGGGTGCTTGGCTGGCAGCAGCGCATGTATCTGTATTATGGCACGGCGATGGGGTTGATCACCGGCGGGTTCGTTCTATTCAGCTATAAGGGCAACGAGGCTTGGGTCCGACCGTTCCTTCTGGTGTTGATAGCCGCACTGGTTGTTGTTGGCGGCATTGTTCAGTTTCGCGAGCGCTGTCCACGGTGCGCCACGCTGCTGGGGCGACAATCCCGATTTGTACTTCCCAACAAATGCAAACGTTGCGGCGTGGCGTTTCCGCGTCCCGATGAACAGCATCAAAGCGAGCGCGTGTAGGGCACGTAGTGCTGGTCGCGGATGATCAGGTCGATCGCTGCTGACGTTCGATCGGCGGTCACTTTCCTGACGCCGGTCCATGTCGATCCATCGCCAATGTCGATCAGCGTTGCAACGCGATGCACGGTGGCGGTTGTGAGCGACGACGACACGCGTGTGACCACTTTGCCGATGGCTACCGCCTGCAGTAGCTTCGGAAACAGCGCAAGGGTGTCGATTGGTCTATCCTCGTAGGTCTCGACCCCGACCATCATATCGAAGCACTGGTCAACCCTGAGAACCAGTTCAATGGGGCACGCATGCACCGCATGCGGCTTGAGGCCGACGCGCCATGACGCTTCGTCATTCGCCACATCGATGTCGGCAACATCGCGAAAGCCAGCGAGCCAGTGCTCGATGTTGTTGGCCGCTTTTCGCAGTTCGGATCGGAACACATCATCTGAAAGCATGGTCATTGGATAATGTGCGTCGGGGTGGGCTGTCGATAGGCAGATTAGTGGGCCGTCAAGATCGCTGCGGCAGCGATTGCGAATGCTTGGGCACCAAGGACAATGTCTTCGTCGCTCGTATTTTCTGTCCAATGGTGACTGATGCCGCCGATTGACGGCACGAACAGCATCCCTGCAGGGATGACCTTCGACAGAACCTGGGCGTCGTGACCGGCACCACTTGGTATGCGGGTGTGGCGACCCGGTGCTACCGCTTCGGCGGCGGTCTCCAGCGCGTGTTGGAACGCCGGATCCATGACTGCCGGATAACTTTTGCGCAATGTTTCGAGCGACGCTTTGCACGGGCCTTCGACGTTCGATGCCTTGATGATGGCGCCGAGCAGCGCCTCCAAACGGTTGAGCGTGTCGTGGTCGGCGTCGCGGATTTGGAACAGCATTTCAGCATGCCCGGGAATGATGCTCGGCGCACCAGGATCAAGCGTGATGCGTCCCGTCGTCCAAACCGTGCGTGGTCCGGCAACCTTTGGAAAACGTCGCTCGATTTCGCCGCAAAGCCGCATCAACGCTACGCCCGCATCTTTGCGGATTGCCATGCGGGTTGTTCCGGCATGGTTTTGCACCCCCTCCAAGGTGATTTTGAATTGCCAGATGCCGACGATGCTTGTCACGATGCCAAGCTTCAGCTTATTCGCTTCGAGCCAATCGCCCTGTTCGATGTGCGCTTCGAGATAACCGGCATAGCGCTGTGGGTCGATACGCAGGCGGGGCTCGCCCTTGAGGCCAGCATCGGCAAGTGCGTCGCGCATGGAACGCCCTGAGGTGCGATCGACGGCCGCGTCAACGTCAGCCTCCGTCAGACCATCGACGAACGAGCGGCTTCCAATAAAGTGCCCGAAATGCCCCTCCTCGTCACACCACGCCGCAACGTCGACTCGCGCATCGCCAAAGGCTGAATCGGTATTGATAACCCGCGCCGCCTCTAATCCATAGACCATGCCGAGTGGTCCATCGAGCCATCCGGCATAGTTCTGACTTTCGAGGTGCGAGCCGGTGAGCAAACGGCGGCCGGGGCCGGGCGCCGTACCGTAAACGTTGCCGATGCCATCGATGCTGGCGTTAAGCCCGGCATCCGCCATCCGACCCGCAAACCAGCGGCAGGCCGCGTTGTGTTCTGGTGAAAGTGATGGCCGATGTACGCCACTCTCGTAGACGCCGAATTTACGAAGCTCATTGAGATCAGAAAGTACGCGGGCGGCGTCGATTTTGGGCATTGGTCTTAGGTCCATCGGAGGATCGCAAGTCGTTGGCTGGCGAGATGTTACCGCAAGTCGAACGCTGTTGTCGCCCGAGTCCATGGCCCGCTTATGGATGCCTGCCTCATGTCTTGGAATTGAAATTCATGCTGTTCCTGTGAGATAAACACTTTTGCCCATGAAGCCGAACGATTCACGCCATTCGATG
>JANNRP010000524.1:0-2296 GCA_031401535.1 Hyphomicrobiaceae bacterium
CCTAGCCCGACCGGATCAAAGTCAATTGTGTTCATAAACGGCCGCATGACATGTAGATAGGCTAAGCCGAAGGCATCCAACGCCGTGAAGTAGTGCGTGTAGAGCGCGACGGCATCGGCTTCTTCGATGCCATTGAACCTGTGGCCGGGACTGACCCGAATGCCGACACGTCCCGCACCAATCTGTGCAGTGATAGCGCTTAGTGCCTGCAACGGCATCCGCATCCGGTTTTCAACAGACCCCCCGTACCGGTCCTCGCGCTGGTTGACATTGGTTGAAAGGAACTGCTGGGGCAGATAGCCATTGGCAGAGTGGAATTCGACACCGTCAAAGCCGGCCTGCACAGCATTGGTAGCAGCGTTCGCATAGTCCGCAACTATGCGGGCGATGTCAGCCTTCGTGAGCACGCTTGGCACATCATGCGGCACCATCTGGCTTTGATCGGTCCACATCTGACCGGGTGCTGGTATCGCGCTGGGTGCGACGACGTCGGCAGCCATGCCTCGATTAAACCTGCTGGCGATACGTCCGACGTGCCCGAGTTGCAGCACGATCCTGCCGCCTGCCTTATGCACAGCATCGGTTATGCGCGACCACGCCGCAACCTGCTCCGGTGTATGAATACCGGGCGTGCGAGCGTAACCCATGCCCTCAAATGAAATTTGGGTCATCTCGGCAACAATCAGTCCGGCGGTTGCCCGTTGCGCATAGTAGGTTGCAGCAAAAGCTGCTGGAACGCCCAAAGGCGTCGCGCGTGAACGTGTCAGCGGCGCCATGACGATGCGGTTTTTCAAGGCAAGTTGTCCGAGTTGAGCTGGTGCAAACAGTGCAGTATTCGACATCCGCTGATCCCATCTATTTCGTTTGTTCGGTTGTACCGAACCTTAGATGGGATGCAGATAGGCCGCTGCAAGGTAGCATCGCTGACTTTGTCAGCGACACCTTGACAGCCCCCCTCAATATCCCTACTTCCTGCACTGTCTGCTAGCACTCCATTGTTGAGAGTGCTAACGCAGTCTGCACCAACTTCAACCATTCATAAGGCTGTGTTTGCCCATGAAATTCCGTCCCCTCCACGACCGCGTGGTCGTTAAGCGCACCGACGCCGAGACTAAGTCTGCTGGCGGCATCATCATCCCCGACACTGCAAGCGAAAAGCCGATGATCGGTGAAATCATTGCAGCAGGCCCAGGCGCCCGCGATGAGAGCGGCAAGATCGTCGCACTCGACGTCAAAAAGGGCGACAAGGTGCTGTTCGGCAAGTGGTCGGGCACCGAAGTCAAGATCGACGGCACCGACCTTCTCATCATGAAGGAGAGTGACATTATGGGCGTGATGGAGAAGTGAGCCATTAATGGAGAACGGTGAGTAGCCAAGTGCGAATACCGTCGCTCGGCTGCTCAACTCACCCGCCTACATCCTTCTTGCATTCGCTAACCGCATTTCCTCGTTTCCCCATCCAAACTGGAGTACTGCAGCATGGCTGCCAAAGACGTAAAATTTTCAGCTGATGCCCGCGAGCGTATGCTGCGCGGCGTCGATATTCTTGCCAACGCAGTTAAGGTGACGCTCGGCCCGAAAGGCCGTAACGTCATCATCGAGAAGAGCTTCGGTGCTCCCCGCACCACCAAGGACGGCGTCACCGTCGCCAAGGAAATCGAGCTCGAAGACAAGTTCGAGAACATGGGCGCGCAGATGGTGCGCGAAGTTGCGTCAAAGACCAACGATGTGGCCGGTGACGGCACCACTACGGCAACAGTTCTCGCCCAGGCTATTGTCCGCGAAGGCCTGAAGTCGGTTGCTGCCGGCATGAACCCGATGGATCTAAAGCGCGGCATCGACAAGGCCGTGGCTCAGGTTGTCGAAGAAATCGGCAAGAAGGCAAAAAAGGTCAAGAATTCGAGCGAAATCGCCCAGGTCGGCACCATTTCGGCCAACGGCGAATCAGCTATTGGCGAGATGATCGCCAAGGCGATGCAGAAGGTCGGCAACGAAGGTGTCATCACCGTCGAGGAAGCCAAGAGCCTTGAGACCGAACTCGATGTCGTCGAAGGCATGCAGTTCGATCGTGGCTACTTGTCGCCGTACTTCATCACCAACGCCGACAAGATGCTGGTTGAACTCGAGGATCCCTATATCCTCATCCACGAGAAGAAGCTGACCGGCCTGCAGGCGATGCTGCCGGTGCTCGAAGCCGTCGTCCAGACCGGCAAGCCATTGCTGATCATCTCGGAAGACGTCGAGGGCGAAGCATTGGCGACCCTCGTCGTCAACAAGTTGCGTGGCGGCCTCAAAG
>JANNRP010000525.1:0-2618 GCA_031401535.1 Hyphomicrobiaceae bacterium
CAACAAGCCTGGGAAACTGACCTCGAGCGAATTCGCCGTGATGAAGACACACGCAGCGCTTGGTGCCGACATTCTCGCGTCGATCGAGTTCCCGTATCCGGTGGTTCCGATCGTTCGCCACCACCACGAGAACTGGGACGGTTCAGGCTACCCAGACGGCATCCGCGGTGCCGATATTCCAATCGGTGCCCGAATTCTTTCCGTGGTCGACTGCTACGACGCGCTGACGTCAGACCGCCCCTACAGGCCCGCCATGACCTCCGAGCAGGCCATCGACATCCTCATGCAGCGCCGCGGAAAGATGTATGACCCGCTCGTGGTCGACGCATTCGTGGCGACCCATGCGGCGTTGTGTATGGAAGTGGACGTGAAAGATGTACCGGCCATCCTTCGCGTCAGCCAATCAGATACCGCCCTGCCGGCAAGTGTATCGCTGGAGACATTTCCGGCACAGGCCGCACCACTCGAGTCACTGCGCCTCCTGGCTTGCCTGTCGCCTTATCCTGCGGCGCCGCCGCTGCATGCCGTCTGTCTGCAACTGATCGGCAGCCTGCGGTCAATCGCGAGCTTCGACACGGCTGCCATATTCATGGTGAATGATGCGTCGGCAGAGGCCGAAGCGATCTTCGTAGACGGCTCAGGCACATCCGCTCTGTCGCGCACGACGATCCCCGTCGGCGAACAGCTTACGGGCTGGGTCGCTGCCCATCGAACTTCCGTTTGGAACTCGGATGCCGCGTTGGACCTGGCTTCGTCGGCTTCGCGCACGAAGCTGACCATTGGCTCGAGCATGCCATTGTGCGCCGGCGACCAACTTGTGGGTGCGTTGACCCTCTACGGTCAGGCTGGACAAGACATCAGCGTCGAACAGCGTCGCGCACTCGAGTCGTTGCTCCCCACAATCGCGGCTGCTCTGGATGACGCACTGAAACGGCCCTGGATCGCCATCGACTGCCGGCAGTCGCACATCAGAGAAGCGGCGCTCTCAGCAATGGACTCTCTTCTTTCCCATAGTCGCATGCCATCGCCGCAGTGTTTCGGTGCAGCGCTCGCCGTATCGATCGAAACCACGTCCGCGGATACCGCCCACGCGCACCTGAGCCTCGAGAGCGCTGTCCGAACCGCGGCAGCCATGCTTTCGCCGCGTGGCGCCGACAATCGATGCATCCTTCGGCTTGGTGCAAGTCATCTTCTCGTTTGCGCTCTTGATGGCACGCCAACCAACGTGCTTCTCGATGAGGCACGCTGCCTGGAGCACGCGCGGTCCCTGCGTTCATTCACATTCTCGATGGCGACTGTAAGCACCTCACTCGAGCTGCAGGACCGTGTGCGCAAGATGACGGACACGGCGCTTGCGACTAGACCTCTGAGCGGCGTCCGGAGCCGGACGCAGTAGACCATTGCGACCTTCACCGGCCAGCATAGCGTCTTCCGGCAGAGTCGCCGAGGCCTTGGCACTCTTGAGAGGGGGTGGTGCCCCAAGTGCTCACGAGAGGCTGCTGCACTGCGAGTTGGAGGCGCTCGCAGGTAACAGGCCGAGGGCGCTTGAGCTCGCCAAGGGAATTCTGGCCCGAGACAATCCTCCTGCGGTTGCGGCTAGGGCGCTAGTCGTCGTAGGCCGGGAAGCGATTTCCGCAGGCAGGCATGCAGAAGGTCAGGCGGCTTTCCACCGCGCCCTCGCGTTGGCCTCGGAATGCAAGGACCCCAAGCTTGTGGCGCTGATCTTGGGGCGCCAAATCGAAACGCTGCTTCACTTCATTGGTCTTGAGTCAGCTAGCGCTTTTCTGGGAGCCTTCCGCAGAGCCTCCAACAGAGCTGGCGATTCGGAAAGCCTCCACGCGCTCCACAGATTGCTCGCGGAGGCGGAACTAAAGAGCGGCCGGACCCTCCGCGCCGTTCGTGAACTCGAGCTTGCAGAATTGCACTCGCAGGGTCAGTCCAACGACCTCGTAGACGCCAGACTTGAACTCGCTCGTGGTCTCGTCCTTGCCGATCTCGGGGACATACGGGCCGCCTACCACCACAGTCGCCAGGCCGTAAGGCTCGCGACAGCGATCGGAGCTGACTCCATCCTGGGGCCAGCTCGAGTCAACGTAGCTCATCTTGAGGTACTGCTCGCACTTCATGAAGAAGCGTCCAAGACGATCGAATCTCTGATCGCCATGCGCCCCCAGTCCGCCACGACAGAACTGTTCAGGCGATCGAGTCAGCTGATGCTTCTCACGGCCCTTCGCGACGCGGACGCCGGGCAGGAATTGGACGGCACGTTCGGCTCGATCGCTAAAGCTACCGACAGTATTCCGGGTCATTGGTTCAACCTCGGGAGGGTCTCCTATCTCACGAGCGTCGGACGACTGACTGAAGCTGGTGCCGTCGGCCTTGGATCGATCGGGAGCGTTAGTGCATCATCAGACTGGAATCTACTTGAGCGCCTTCGCAGCGCCACTGCAGAGGCTCTCGCACTTCAGGGCGATGCCACTGGTGCCGTGCAACTGCTCGCGGCGTTAATGCATGGTCCGATGGCGACACTGCCAGAGTTCATCGCATCAGCCCATCGCGTCTCCGGACGCCTCGCCACCGACTCCCCCGTTGCCGCTTTCGACCACTTCGACCGCGCC
>JANNRP010000526.1:0-2777 GCA_031401535.1 Hyphomicrobiaceae bacterium
GGACAGGGCCGGCATGACATAGGCGAAAGGTGCGAGCGCTACGTCGGATAGCTCGAGCACACCACCGCCGAACCCTTCGGCGGCAAAGCCTTCGCGCACGGCATCGATCAGCAGCGCGCCGGGCGCCAGATCGAACGACACAGCACGACCCCGCGCCTCCACGGCGACGATGCGATCGCTCGCGGCGGGGCCAGGCTGTTTGATCGTGCGTGTGGTTCGGCTGATCATGTTTTCACTGGACCCAGATACAAGTCCTCGAGGATACCGCGCTCCTTCAACTCGTCGCGCACCATGCGCTTGGGCACTTTGCCATAGCCGGATTTCGGTAACGCCTCCCAGAACACGAAGCGCTTCGGCATCTTGTAGCGGTTGATCTTTTGGCTGAGAAACTCGGCGATCTCGGCTTCGGTTACGCGTGCGCCCTCGCGGGCAACGCAGACGGCGATGCCGACCTCGCCCCATAACCGGTCGGGCACGCCGACCACGGCCACCTCGGCGATACCAGCATGCGTCAGGATTTTTTCCTCGATCTCGCGCGGATAGATGTTCGAGCCACCCGAGATGTACATGTCGGATGCGCGACCGGTGATGTAGAGGAAGCCCTGGTCGTCCACGTGGCCAAGGTCGCCGGTGCGGAACCAGCCGTCGCGGAACGCTTTCGCATTCGCCTCGGGATTATTGTAGTAGCCTGGAAACACCGCTGGTCCGATCACACAGATTTCGCCGGTTTCAAATGCAGCGCGTTCGCGGCCCTCGTCATCCTGGATCGAGACCTGCATACCGGTGCGCTCATAGCCGCAGGTGCCGAGTTTGACGTCGGGACCATCCTCGGCGTCGTGCAGGGCGGGCGGTTGAACGGTGATATTGCCGGTCACCTCGCCGAGACCAAAATACTGCACGATGACGTGCCCGAGCTTGGCCAACGCCGCCTTTTGATCCTCGCGGTACATCGGTGCGCCGGCATAAATCACATGCCGCAGCGACGAATGATCGTATCTGTCGACAGCCGGGTGTTCGACCAGCAGCTTCAAGATCATCGGCACCGTGAACATATTCGTCACCTTGTGCGTTTCGATCAGGCGAAAAGCCTCCTCGATATCGAAGCGGTCGGTCGGCAACAGGATGGTTGGTCCGCCACGTGCGACGATATCGAGCTGATGCACGCCAGCGCCGTGGCTCAGAGGCGCCACGACCAGCGAGGCGTCGCGTTCGGTGGTGCCGGGCAGCAGGTCGCACAGATGATTGGTGATGACAAAGCCCATCTGGCCGTGCGTCAGTACCGATGCTTTCGATTTGCCCGTCGTGCCCGATGTGAAAAAGAACCAGCAGGGGTCGTCATAGTCGACCGGGGTGTTCGCAATCGATCTGCCACCATGCTGCTTGATGACGCTACTGACGCTTATTTCGCCGAATGCGGCGTCGCCCATGCTCCAGATGAATTCAATATTCGGCGCGTGGACTTTGACCGTGGCGGCATGATCGGGAAATGCTGCCTGACACAGAAAGGCTTTAGCGCCCGAAAACGTCGCGAGGTAGATCACCTCGTCTGGCATCAGGCGGAAGTTGGTCGGTACCCACACGGCGCCGAGCCGGAACGCCGCAAACATCGACCAGAACATCTCATCCGAATTCTTCGAATGGACGAGGATGCGGTCACCCTTGGTAATGCCGCGCGCGGCAAGGCCCGCCGCCAGAGACGATACGGCCGCGTCGATCTCGCGCCAGGTCCACTGCCGGTCGCGCCAGATGAAACCAGGTTTGTCGGCAAACCGCCGTGCGTTCTGAGTGAGCAGGTGGCTTAGGTTCATCACCCGCTTCGAACACGGCGCAACCCCGCCCTTGGGCGCCGTGCTCACTTGGCGCGCTCCAGGATCGAGACGTAGTTGGCGACCGCCGCGCCGCCCATGTTGAAGACGCCGGCCATTTCCGCGCCGTCCAACTGCATGGCGCCAGCCTCGCCCATGAGCTGCATGGCCGCCATCACGTGCATCGAGACACCGGTGGCGCCGATCGGATGGCCTTTCGATTTCAGTCCGCCCGATAGATTGACCGGCAGTCGGCCACCGCGCTTGGTGACGCCTTCGCGGATCGCCTTCCAGCCTTCGCCGGGTGCGGTGAGCCCCATCGCTTCGTATTCGATCATTTCGGCGACGGTGAAGCAGTCGTGGCTCTCGACCAGATCGAGGTCGTCGAGGGTAATCCCGCCATCCTCAAGCGCCTTGGCCCAGGCACGGCGGGCGCCTTCGAATGCGATCGGGTCGCGGCGTGACAACGGAAACATGTCGTTGACGTGACGGCGTGCGCGAAACGAGATCGATCGTTGCAGGGTGGCGGCGGTCTCGGCATCGGCGACGACGAGGGCCGCCGCGCCATCCGACACCAGCGAGCAGTCGGTGCGGCGCAGGGGGCCTGCAACAAGCGGGTTCTTATCAGACACCGCATTGCAGAAATCGTAGCCGAAGTCCTTGCGCATGTGGGCGTAGGGATTGTTCATCCCGTTACTGTGGTTCTTGGCGGCGATCATCGCCAGTTCCTGGCTGCGGTCGCCGTAGCGCTGGAAGTAGTTCTGGGCGAGCTTGCCGAAGATACCGGCAAAGCCAGCGTCGACGTTGGCTTCCTCCTTCTGGTAACAGGCACTGAGCAGGATATTGCCGACATCGGCGGTTGGCGTCGCTGTCATCTTCTCAGCACCGACCACGAGGGCGATGCGACCGCGGCCGCTCTCGATGAAGTCGAGCGCTGAATAGAGCGCCGCCGAGCCGGTGGCGCAGGCGTTC
>JANNRP010000527.1:0-3094 GCA_031401535.1 Hyphomicrobiaceae bacterium
TTATTATCCGTTATTTGTGGATGTCATGTCGGTGAGTTGCGAACCGAATGGATCGACGTGAATGGTTACGAAGTCCGACGAATTGCTGACGCTCTGGTTGATGAGCTCGACCAGATAGCCGCTGCTATCGGACCCGCTATCGCTGCTGATCACAGGCGCACCGTCATCGCCTTCGAAGGCATCGATTAGCCTGTCCACCATCATGTCGGGCAACGCCTCATCCACAACATTTTCCAGCGCGGGCGCGGCAGGATTATCGTTGCTCGCCGCAGGCACATTTGCCGCCGCAAGGTCGAGGATGCTGTGCATCACTACATCCCCTCCCAGCGGCGTTGCCGCTGGGAGGGGATCGGCGATGTCGACGACATCACCACCGCCGGTCAACGCACCAGAAACGGGCGAGGTTGGCTGTGCGGTAAGACCGGCAGGTGCGTCGTTATCATCGGCTGCTTGCAGGCTGCTGCTTTCGTCGCCGGTGGAGCGGGCGAATTCTGTTTCGGTGACCGTGTCGGGCTGGCTGATCAACGTGCCGGTACCCGCATCCGAAGTCAGGCTGGCTTGGCTCGGCATCGGCGCTTCCATATCCGGAAGCATATCGAGCCGCGCGGCGTCTGGGGCAGGTGCCGCTACCGCTTCGGAAATCGCCGGAAGTCCGACAAGCGATGCCGCAATCACCGTGGCGGTTACATTTGCGCTGTTGCGGGCCTGTTCGACGGTTTTGCCGGTCGTTGCCAGCGATGCCGATGACGACGACGCGGTTTCCACCGCAGCCATCTGGGCTCCGCTAAAGCGCGAGGTAGCCGCAACCGTAGTCGCTGTAACTGTCTGGTCCAGTTCCTGATCGAGCGAGAACAGCATCGCATCGCCGGGAAGTGCAGATTCAGAAACACTTAGCGGTGCCAATGGTGCCGCCGGAGGCGTGCTGCCGATGTTGACGACAAGTGCCTGCGTGGCGGTGTCGCCATCGCGATCCTGGACCGTAACACCGAAGTTCAACTGCGCCGTTTGGGCCGTGGTTGAATTGACGACGAAGCCGATATCAGAAATCTTCATCGGATTGCCGTTAACATCGGTAGAAAACGCTTGCGTCCCCGTGCTCGCACCGCCTGCGCCGGTGGCGTTGCTGAAGTTGATAGCGGTGCCAACGATGCCTTCGTCGCTACCCGCAATCTGCGCGCCAACGATGACGAAATTGTCGCCCACGTTTACATTGTAATCGTTGGATTCAATTACAATCAGGCCGTCGTTGTTGTCGAGCGTAATTCCAGAGAATATACTCGGCCCAGAGCCGGGACCCTTCTGGATGTCCGAATTCTGGACCATAAGCGCTCTGGTCGTGTACTCGCCGGTGGTCGGGTTCCACAGTTTCAGCACGATAATGAAATCTTCCGCCGTGCCGATTCCATCGAACTTGAGATACATTGTACTCGCATTCGCGGTCGGAGCACCGCCGACAAATCCCTGAGGATTGGTGGCATAAAGGTTGAAATCGAGCACCTCACCACCGCCGACAGTATCGCCGCCTACGCCGTTTGCTGCATTCGATGCCGAAACCCACGAAGCCGCCTGATTGAAGAGTTCGCCGTTGGTGAAGGTCAGTCCGGCACCGTCATTGGGCGGCGTCGAGTCCTGCCCGTAGTTTACGGTGTTCAGGTTATTCGCGCCGGTCCCGCCTCCCGGCTCTTTCAAGCTGGTGAACTGCGCAAAAAGGCCGGACGTTATTTGCGTAACCGCCACAGCCGGTTGCGAACCATCGGTCGCCGCGCTGTTGAGTTCGTAGCCTTGGAACAAGGTGCCTCCGCTCGTTCCCGCGATGCTGAAACCCTGGATCGGATTGTCGAGATCGACGGTATATTGGCCGGTTGCCTTGTTGAAGGTCAGCACACCGTTAGCTGTTGCGGTCGCAGCAGCGCCGGTCGCATAGGTAAAGCTAAAATTGAACACCGCGCTGTTGGTGTCTTCGCTAATCGGCGTGATCGTCGGCGCGCCGACGGCGACGCCGTTGACGGTGCCGGCAAAGCTTACCGTTTGGATTGCGTCATTCACTGGAACAGGGCCGTCGCCGCCAATTGCAAAAGCAAAGGTACCGGTGCTGGCGACCGCTCCACTATTGAGAATGAACAAAGGCGAAGTGAAAGCCGTGATGATCGGAATATCATCAACAATCGAGATCACAATTGAGCCCGGCGTAGAGTCGCTGTCGCCGGTCGCATCCGTCACCGTCATTGTGATCGTGTCGCTTAGCGGATTGATTTCGCCCTGACCGGTGTGGGTCTGCGCCGCCGATAGCGTGTAACTGTAGCCATAGGTGACGACGCCCGCCACGGGAGCCGAGATCGAGGTGATGGTCAACACGCCCTTGCTGGTGACAACAGTCTGGCCAACCGCCGTGATCGTCTGGGCTGCTGCTGCATCGCCGTCCAAAGTCAGCGTGTAAAGTTCGCCATTGGCGTTGACCGTGAACGTGCCAATCGCAGTCTCGCTATTCGCTCCATGCTGCACACCATCGGCTAGACCGTCTTCATACACTGTCGCGGTCGAACCGGTCACATCGGGGGACCGTGTATCCTGCGCCAGCGAGATCGTCAGCTGCGCCAGATCCTTGTCGCCGTCGCGATCAGTAATCTGGTACGTGAACACCTCAGACGTCACACCCCCTGGGATCGATGCCGTCTTCAATACATAGCTATAGCTACCATTGGGGTTGATCGTCAGATTGCCGTAGACGCCCGAGATTACGGTCGCACCAGCGACAGCCGTCAGCGCACCGCCGCCAGCTTCGCTACCGGTGCGCGCGCCGGTTACCGCGCCGCCCGCTGCTACGCCATCGGCACCGATCGTGTCGGCAACACCGTCACTCCCGTTGCTGTCCGACCCGCCAGCGCCAGTAAACACATTGCCGTCCGCAACATTGCCTAACCCTTCGGTCACGCTATCGGCGTCATCGACCGCGCTTGGCCCATCGTCCTTGAACTGGAGGTTTTGCCCGATATTGGCGGTTGCTGTTGCAGTATCTCCGTCCTTGTCGGTGACCGTCGCGATCAGCCTGACCAAGCTATCGGCGCTAAGCGTCGCCGCGCTTGCGCCCGGTTCG
>JANNRP010000528.1:0-4680 GCA_031401535.1 Hyphomicrobiaceae bacterium
CTGCACAGCGAATCCGCCCGCGAACGAGTCGACGCTGAACAGCGCCGCCAGCTTATAGACGATGTGCTTCGAGGGGCCGAGTGCGGAGATGCGTTTTTCGTCGGGTGCTGTCGTGTCGGGAGGAATGCGGGCATAGGCAAAACCGCCAGCAATTCCGAGCGCCGCATAGAGCAGGAACATGGCCTTGAGGGCTGCGCCCTGCGACACGCCCAGCGTGGCGAGGGCATCCGGGCTGCCCGATGCCAGTGCACCGACAGCGGCCGCCATGGCACCGATCAGGCTATAGCGGGCAAACATCCGCGTGCGGCTGGTGTCGGCGGTCGCGCGCGACAGCAGTGTATGCTCCAAAGGCACGAAAACACTCACGCTGCCAGCCGATGGATTGATAGTGCCGAAGAACGCCACCAGCAGGATGAGTACGTACGTATTCGAGATCGCGAATGCAGTGCCGGTCGCCACCATCAGGCCAGATGCGGCTATCAGCAGCCTGCGATGATCGATCCGCGCACCAAGCAACCCGATACCGAGTGTCATCAGCGCTGATCCGAGCAATGATGCCGTCGCTACCACGCCGATTTCAAACGCGCCAAGGCCCATGGTGATGAGGTAGACTGGCAGTAGCACGGCAACGAAGCCGTCACCGAAATCGCGAATCGCACGGGCCGTGTAAATCGCACCAGTGGTGGTATCTTGCGCCGTTTGTCGTTGGCTGAAGCGCGCTAACAGTCGTCGCATCGAGCACACGCTCCGAATTGCATAACAACACGTTGAGGCAACGGGCTTGCCTCGAACTCGACGTAGCGACCGCCGATCTGCATCTAACAGGCGGTTCCCATTTTGCAACATAGGAACCGTCATAGCGACACCGCCGTCGGGTGATTCCGGCGCAGGTCGGCCTTGCGGCCAAAAGGTAACCGCGGTTAAGAAGTGGCAGGTCGCGTTTTTTTACTAGGCTCAGATCGGAAGAATAGGGGCACGTCGATGGATCCGTTGCTTACCCTGATTACGGTTTTCGCAATTTTTATCCCGGCGTTGATGCTTCCTGGACCGGATTTTGTGGCTGTTGTTCGATCTTCGATGGCTAACGGCACACGCGCGGGCCTGCTGACGACGGTCGGTGTTTCTCTGGGGCTGTGTTTCTACGCGACGCTCAGCCTGCTCGGCCTGTCCGCCGTTCTTGCCGAGCACCAGTGGCTCGCGCGGACAGTGCGGATACTGGGCGGCACTTATCTGATCTATCTGGGTGTTCGCCTGCTCTGGACCCGCCCACAGAGCATCAATGTTCACGCCACGGACGAGCCATCGAGCAAGCGTGCGCTGCTGTTTGGCTTTATCGTGACCCTCACAAATCCGAAGGCAATTGTGCTGTTTGCCAGCGTCTTCGCCACGGCCGTCACGCCGTCAACGCCTCTCTGGCTAATGGTGTTGATGATTGCTCTTGTGACGGCGTCCTCGCTCAGTTGGTACTCATTCGTGAGCATCTTCATGTCGTCTAGCGCTGTCGTCGGTAGATTTCAAAGTGCCAAGCACTGGATCGAGAGAGCGGCCGGCATCTGTTTCATTGGCCTCGGAGGCAAGGTGCTGGCCGACGCCCGAACTCCTATGTAGCCCCCACTAATTCTCATCCATCTTGAGCGCGGCGATGAACGCCTCTTGCGGGATCTCCACACTACCGAACTGGCGCATCTTCTTCTTGCCGCGCTTCTGCTTGTCGAGCAGCTTGCGCTTGCGCGAAATATCGCCGCCGTAGCACTTTGCCAGCACGTCCTTGCGCAGCGCCTTGATGGTTTCGCGCGCGATCACTTTGCCGCCGATCGCCGCCTGGATCGGGATCTGGAACAGGTGCGGCGGGATCAACTCTTTCAGCTTCTCGCACATGGTGCGGCCGCGCGTTTCAGCCCGCGTGCGGTGCACGATCATCGACAGGGCGTCGACCGGCTCGTTGTTGACCAGCATCGACAGCTTCACGAGTTGCTCTTCCTCGTAGCCGATGATGGCGTAATCGAACGAGGCATAACCCTTGCTGATCGATTTCAGCCGGTCATAGAAGTCGAACACGACCTCGTTGAGCGGTAATTCGTAGATCACCATGGCTCTGGCGCCGACGTAGGTCAGTTCCTTCTGCCGCCCACGCCGGTCCTGGCACAGCTTCAGCACGGCGCCGAGATAGTCGTCCGGCACCAGGATCGTCGCCTTGATCCACGGTTCCTCGATGCGGGCAATCTTGATCACGTCCGGCATGTCCGCCGGGTTGTGCATCTCCATCATCGAGCCATCGTTCATGTGGATGTGGTAGATCACGCTTGGCGCGGTGGTGATCAGGTCGAGGTTGAACTCGCGCTCCAGCCGCTCGGTGATGATTTCGAGGTGCAACAGTCCGAGGAAGCCGCAGCGGAAGCCGAAGCCCAGAGCAGCGGAGCTTTCGGTCTCGAACGAGAAGCTGGCGTCGTTGAGGCGCAACCGGCCCATCGCCTCGCGCAGGTCTTCGAACTCGGCCGCATCAACCGGGAACAAGCCGCAGAACACGACCGGCTGGGCTGGCTTGAAGCCCGGCAGTGCCACGGCCGTCAAATTCTTCTCGTCGATGATCGTGTCGCCGACGCGGGTGTCGGCCACCTGCTTGATCGAGGCGGTGAAGAAGCCGACTTCGCCCGGCCCGAGTTCGGCCAGCATTTCCTGCTTCGGGCGGAAGATGCCAAGCCGCTCGATGGTGTAGTTGGCGTCGGTCGACATCAACTTGACCTTCTGGCCCTTTTTCAGCACGCCTTCCTTGATACGCACGAGCACGACGACACCGAGGTAGGCATCGTACCAGCTATCGATCAGTAGCGCGGTCAATGGCTTGGTGCGGTCGCCGACGGGTGGCGGTAGGCGCTCGACGATGGCTTCGAGCACAGCGGGGACGTTCAGGCCGGTCTTGGCTGAGACGCCGACGGCGTCCGACGCGTCGATGCCGATCACATCCTCGATCTGCTGCTTGACGCGGTCGACGTCGGCGGCGGGCAGGTCGACCTTGTTCAGGACGGGCAGGATCTCGAGGTTGTTGTCGAGCGCCTGATAGACGTTGGCGAGCGTCTGTGCCTCGACGCCTTGTGACGCATCTACAACAAGGATCGCGCCCTCGCAGGCGGCGAGCGAACGGGAGACTTCATAGGCGAAGTCGACGTGGCCGGGAGTGTCCATCAGGTTCAACTGATAGGTTTTGCCGTCCTTGTATTTGTAGTCGAGGCGCACGGTCTGCGCCTTGATGGTGATGCCGCGCTCCTTCTCGATGTCCATGGAATCGAGGATTTGCTCCTGCATATCGCGGAGCGCAACGTTGCCGCACAGCTGAATCAGCCGGTCGGACAAGGTCGATTTGCCGTGGTCGATGTGGGCGATGATGGAGAAATTTCGGATGAGTGAGATGTCGGTCATGGCCTGCGTGTAGCATCGTCCGGCCGTTCGCAAAAGAGTGCCGAGTGGCGCGGGGGAAAGATGATGAACGGCGTCGTACGCGATCCCGTCGACCGTTTGACTGTTACGCCGTGTCAGCAGCCTTCCTCGTCGGTTTCGGGATAACACTGCGTTGGCAACCCGACGTAAGCTTGCGTCGTGATACGCGCATGGTGGCTTACTCCGTAAATGGAGGCAGCCACACGCAAACAAAGCGAGTTTACCCATGCAAGCAACCGATCTGTTGCGCACGTTGCGTGCCCGCAAGCCCGATCATAGCCTGGCTCAGGCCCTCTACCTCAGTCCCGACGTGCATCGCCACGACCTTGAGACGATCTTCTACCGGGACTGGATCTTTGCCGGGCACGATTGCGAGATCGCCAACCCTGGCGACTATTTCACCATGCAGATCGGCGATTACCCGTTGATTGTCACGCGTGATTTGCAGGGCAATATCCGGGCGCACCACAACGCCTGTCGACATCGCGGTTTCAAGGTGTGCGATGAGCCCCGCGGCAACGTCAAGCGCCGCTTCGTGTGCCCATATCACCAGTGGTCCTATGAACTCGACGGCACACTCGCCCGTACCCGCGGGATGGGTGTCGGTTTCGATCCGGCAGCGCATGGATTAAAGCCGGTGCATGCCGAAAGCGTTGGCGGCTGGGTCTTCGTATGCGTTGCGGCCGAGGCGCCCGACTTTGCCGGCTTCCGCGCCATGGTGCAGCCCTATCTCGCGCCCTACGACCTGACCAACGCCAAGGTGGCGTTCGAGCATACGATCATCGAAAAGGGCAACTGGAAGCTCGTGATGGAGAACAATCGCGAGTGTTACCATTGCGTCGGCTCGCACCCGGAGTTGTGCCGCACGTTCCCCGATACGCCGGTGCATGCGGGTGAAGGGCTGTCCGATGAGGGCGCCGAGATCGCGAAATTCGTCGCCCACTGGGAGGAGCGCGGATTGCCGGGCCAGTTCCGGATCGCCGACGACGCCCAATATCGCATCATGCGCCTGCCGTTCCTGGAGCAGGCTCGGTCGATGACGATGACTGGGCAACCAGCTGTCGCCAAGCGGCTGGGCAGTGCGCCGGACACCGACAATTGCGGCGATGTGCTGCTGTATCACTACCCCTCGACATGGAACCACATCACCGCCGACCACGCGATCAGCTTTCGCTGCCTGCCGCTCAGCGCGGACGAGACCCAATTGACGACCAAGTGGCTGGTGCCGAAGGACGCCGTCGAGGG
>JANNRP010000529.1:0-3512 GCA_031401535.1 Hyphomicrobiaceae bacterium
TGCCGTTGTCACGGCGTCGCCAACAATGGGACGCTTGTTCCAGAAGTTGGGCCTCAACGGCATTCCAGAGGATTTTGAGACCCCAGCGGAAGTGAAGGCTGTATTGGGGGGCGATGTGGGCAGCCCTCGTCTACCAGTGCCTGCCGTGCCATAAGACGGGCCATGAACACGCGCGTCATATCTATTGATGATGAAGCTCGTAAACTCAGACCCGATGAGCGGCTTGATCGGCTGCATATCGAGTTTGCCGATGACGAGGCGGCCGAAAGCACTGCTGAGGAAATCGAGGCCGCTTGGGTCGAGGAAGTCGAGCGACACTTCGAGCAGCACGAACGCGGGGTGAGATGGCGTCGATTACTCATGAAGAACTGATGGCAAAACTTCGAGTGTTGATCTATCGACCATGATCATCCACTACGAGCCAACTGCGGAGCAGGAAGTCGCGGAGGCATCGTTGTATTATGAAAATGTCTCCGTTGGCGTGGCGGAACATTTTCCCACTTCGTTTGATGCGGCGGTTGAGCACATCTTTGTCCATCCTCGTGCCTGGCCTCCGTTGGGCGACCACCAGCGTCGCCGTTTGCAGACAGATTTTCCGCATCAGATCGTCTACGAAATCAAAGCAGCCGATATTAGGGTTTACGCATTCGCGCACTTGAGCCGTCGGCCCAACTATTGGCGCAAGTGTTTGCGACCCAAAGGCTCGTAGGTACCGTGAGTGTGAGATAACGATTGCCATGATTCCCCAAACCAACCACGCAGACCGCCTTGCAAGTCTGCGCCGCGACCCTGCTTTCGCCAACCTGCGGCGGTCGCTTGACGTCTACTATGGCGATGCCCCCCGCGATGCTGCAATGGATGCGCTCTATGCGCAGTTTGTGAAACCCGGCGATCTGGCGTTTGACATTGGCAGCCACGTCGGCGACCGCATTGGCGCATTCCGACGCTGTGGCGCACACGTCGTCGCACTGGAACCCCAGCCCGATTGTGCGCACGTCATCGGTGAGATCTATCGAGGCGATAGAGGGGTGACGCTCGTCGAAAGTGCCTGTGGGCCTAAGCCCGGGCGGCTGTCCCTGCATATCAATACCGCCAACCCAACCGTCACAACGGCATCGACCGATTTCGTCAAGGCAGCCAATGGCGCCGGCGGTTGGGAGGGACAGACCTGGGATCGCGTCATCGACGTTCCGGTAACGACGCTTGATGCGCTCATTGCCACTTATGGCACGCCAGCCTTCGTGAAGATCGATGTCGAAGGCTTCGAGGCCGACGTGTTGGCGGGCCTCACAATGCCGATACCGGCGTTGTCGTTTGAATTTACCACTATCCAGCGCGATGTGGCTGTGGCCTGTCTGGCTCGTCTCGGTGGAACGCATTCATACCATTTCGATGTCGCCCTGGGAGAGAGCCAGATGCTCGAATTCGGGCGGTGGGTTACGTCGACCGAGATGCAGCGCTTCGTTGAGAACTTACCGCACGCGGCCAACTCCGGGGATATCTATGCCGTTCTACGTCCGTAATTTGCACCGTAGCTTCATTCTTGCCGTGACCCAGTTGCTGGCGACTGTCTGCGTGCAGGCCGCCTCCCTTGATGGCCTGGCCGTCGACATCGTCAACAAATCCGAGCCGGTGCTGTGCGCTGAAAAGGACAATGTTGCCTTGGCGCTGTCTAACAACCGGGTCAAGAGCTTCCGCATCGAGGCAGCGCACCCAGTCTATGCCGGGATGCTGGCGCGCGACAGCTATGAAGCCGACTGGACGGCTTGCGATATGAGCGCCGACCCGTCGTTCAAGGCGCCGAGCCCGCCGCGTCGCGTAACATTTTATGAAGACATCGAGCTTTGGGTAACGGGTTACACGTTCCCGAGTTTCTGGCGACCGGCCAACGTGCCGGTGCGGATCGGCGACCGGGTCGAGACCGGGCTGCATCTGATCCAGGTCTGGTTGTTGCGGCCGGATGGCGCTGAGGAAGTGCTGGTGCTCTACCCTCAGGATGGCTACTGGCGCCCGCGCCCGATGACGCCGGCGGGACTGCGCGCGACATCCTACGGTTCGTCGTTCCTGATCGGCCCGGTTGAGGAAGACGGACGCCCGATTGTCAAATTCAAGGACGTTGCCTTTGACCCCAAGACGCGCACGTTCACGCTCGGCTTCGAGCGTGGCGGGTCGGCGACACTGAAGATCGTGAAAGCCGATCAGAACCGGTTGGCGCTCGACGTGGCGTTCGACAAGCCGATTGACGGTCGCCCGTTCGCGATGCTGCGGTCGATGTACGTGACCGAGTTCAACAACGACGTGGCGCGCATCGCCGTGCGTGAGAAGGGCGCCAAGAGCTGGCGCGAGGACAACATCATGAAGTTCGACCGGGCCACCGCAACTGACCTGTGGACGGGGCGGCTGTCGCCGTCGCAACACAATACCGCCTCGCCTGACCTGGTGTTCAACAGTTTTTCGGATACGGCTGAGCATAAGCGGCCAAAGTCCGAAGCGCCGCCAGTGCCGAAGTAATTCGGCACGACTCCCTACCAAGTCAACGCGGCCATCGCGGCACGCGGCACGACAGCACCGCCTTCGAAAAGTCGCGCGATGGCCACGGGATCAATCATGCCTTCGACACATGCCTCATGTCGGTGGATACCGTTGGCAACGAATAGGGCGTCGATTTCGGCTATGGCAGCGCCGGCCATGTCGGTCGCCACGGCGTCGCCGATGGCCAACACGTCGCGAGCGGCGATCGAACGGTTCAGAAGGCGGCCTGCAACGGAAAGCGCCATATCGTAGGCTGGCTTGTGCGGCTTACCGGCCCAATAGACCTCACCGCCCATGGTCGCATATACGGTTCCGATCGCTCCTGCACAGGCAAAAAGGGTGCCGCCCACGTCGACGACCAAGTCAGGATTGGCGCAGACGAACGGCATTTTGGCGGCAACCGCGGGGGCGAGCAGTGGGCGATAGATTTCGGCGGTATCGTTGGTGTCATCGACGAGACCCGTGCAAACGATAGCATCGGCGCTGCTCAATGCAGTGCGGTTGATTTTGAGATCGTCAAACAGTGAGAGCGAGCGGTCAGGCCCGATGTGATGGACGGCCTTGTAGCCACGTTCCGCGATATGTTGCCGCGTGATGTCTCCGGATGAGACGATAGCGTCCCAAGCGCTGCGACGCACCTGCTTTTCCTCCAGCACCTTGGCGACTGCTGCCGCTGGAACGGGTGCGTTCGATAGCAAAACAACTGTGCCGCCCTGGGCTCGGTAGCGCTCCAACGCATCGCCAGCGCCTGAGTATTCCCTGACGCCATCGTGCAGCACGCCCCAGACATCGCAAAACACCACCGGGTAGGATACCAGCAGATCACGGGCGTGGACGATCATTTCAATGTTCATGCGACCACGACCTAGACGCAATTCGCCGATCAGGCTAGCCGTTCTGCTGACGCAAGCCCGCGACCCGCCAATCGAGCACCCCATGCAACTGTCCTATGCCCAGAACCTCGAAGACTTCCACTTGGC
>JANNRP010000530.1:0-3607 GCA_031401535.1 Hyphomicrobiaceae bacterium
TTGTCGCCAAGCACGAGGGTCGCCGATTTGGGCGTCGATGCGGAGGTGTCACTCATGCGGGAAATCCCTTGGCAGACGGGGCGGATGTCGAGACCGACCCCAAAAGTCGTAGTACAAATTGTGCAGTGCGGCAACTGCGCCAAAGGGTGGAGTTCGCGGCATGAAGGCCAAGCGCCAAGAAATGGAAATCATTGAATAAAATTCTGGTTGTGCTAGGCAGGACTAATCGTGAACATGCCTCGTTCACGATCGAATGACCGAACCAGAACTCGGATACAAATGGCGGTGCGCTCCGCTTTGCCGCAGTGAACAACACGACGCGCATAGACATGGACGCCGCATCCGTCATCGACGGGGATGCCGGAGTGCGCGTGGCTGATATGAGTGAAGCTGCGTTCGTCGTCGATCCGATTGCCACGTGCATCGTAACCGGCAACGCAGCGGCGGCTCGCGCATGGGGCTTGGGTTCGGTCGATGGAGTTCTGCTGGATGCAGCAACGCCCGCTATTCCAACGTTGAGCGCGTTGGCCGCAGCCGGTTGGAGGCGGCACGAAGAAACCCACAGCTTGGTGTTCTGGACCCCTCGCGGTCCGCAAGTCTGGCGGTGCCTGGTAAGGGAGGTCACGGGCACAGAACGACCTCTCGTGCTGGTGCGGTTGAGCGAGGGCAGCGACCGCATTCTGGCCTCCGAAACACCCAAGGCGCGTGACGATCTTTCAACTTTGGCTGAAATTGCGCGTCGCATCCGGGAAGGTAGGCTTGGCGCCGCCATGACCGATCAACAGAGCCCTGCGCCGACCGCCGATATGGTGAAGCCTGCGCCCATAGCGGCCAGTGCGGCGATACCACCGACGCGGCTGCGCCCGCCGCCGTTGGATTTCCAGTTGCCAGCCTCGTTCCCGGCTGCACCGTCGATCGGTGCAACTGCCGAGTCTGCAGAACCGATGTCTGGTCAGCGCGCGCGCGATCAAATCCTGGCAACCCTGGCACACGAGTTGCGGACACCGCTCAGCGCCATCGTATCGATGGCGGAAATCATGCGTGACGAACGGCTCGGCCCGATGAGCAACGCGCGCTATAAAACGTACGCTGGCGACATCCATGACAGTGCACGCCACACCCTCGATCTGATCACCAGCACGTTGAGCGAGGCTCGTACCGGCTCGCAAACGGCGGCCCCAAAGCTCGATTTCACCGGCGTCAACCTCAACGAATTGATCCGTAGCTGCTCCTCAGCGATGGAGCCGATCGCGGCCCGCGCCGGGATCACCATTGCTGCCGAACTCGTGGCCGAGGCGCCGCTCGTGATCGCTGACCGGCGCAGTCTGCGCCAGATCATCCTCAATCTCCTGTCAAACGCACTGCGCTTCACTGCCAAGGACGGCACAGTAAGGTTGACGACAAGCGCGACCGACGATGGACGGGTCCGCCTGGATGTGCGCGATAATGGGGCCGGGATGAGCCAGGATGAGATCTCAGGGGTGCTGGCTGGCCGACCGAGTACGGCATCGCGAACGACACGCGCGGCTGGACATGTGCCAGGTGACACAGGCTCAGGCTTTGGGCTCCCTCTTGTCCGGCGCCTCGTATTGGCGCACGAGGCCGAGTTGCTCTTTGACAGCCAACCAGGGCACGGCACGTGCGCGTCCGTGATCTTCCCAAAGCACCGGGTTGTGTCGGAATGAGCATCGATCAACCTGCGCCTAAGCTGCCCGTAATGGTCGGCCTGACGCCATCGTCGGTGATCCTGCGCATCCGGCGCTGGCGCGGCCGTCTGCGGGCTTCACCCGGCTGGACCGTCGTAGCGGCAGCACTCGTCGCCGTGCTGTCACTGCCGATTGCCGCCATCCTGTGGCTGGCGCTCGGACCCGGCAGCGTCAGCGCCATCGCAGACTGGCCGCACCTGATCCGCAACGTGTTGCCGCGCGCATTCTACGATACCGCCATCGTCATGGCAGGTGTCGGCACACTGACCTTCGTCATCGGGGCGGGTACGGCCTGGCTGGTGACCATGTACCAATTCCCTGGTCGTGCGATCGTCGATCGTCTGCTGGTGGTGCCACTCGCTATGCCGACGTACATCATCGCCTACTGCTATGTCGAGTTGCTCGATTACGCGGGTCCGGCACAAAGCGCGCTGCGCGTCGTATTCGGCTGGAGCCGGACGCAGGACTACTGGTTCCCTGAGATCCGCTCATTGCCGGGAGCGGTATGGGTGATTGCCATGGTCCTTTACCCATACGTCTACCTGTCGGCGCGGGCGAGCTTCGTGCAGCAATCGATCTGTGCGCTGGAGGTTGCGCGCACACTAGGTCGCACGCCGATGGGGGTGTTCTGGTCGGTTGCACTGCCGCTGGCGCGCCCGGCAATCGCGGCTGGCATCGCTTTGGCCCTGATGGAGTGCCTGAACGATTTGGGCGCCATGCAGCATCTCGGCATCCAGACCCTCTCGGTATCGATCTATACGACGTGGCAGCAGCGCGGCAGCCTTATCGGCGCATCACAAATTGCCGTCGTCATGTTGATGGTGGTGGCCGTGCTGTTCATTGTCGAACGCCGTGCTCGCGGGCTGGGACGCATTAGTTCGCGGACGGACCGCTATCGCGCCGTGCCATTTGCTGTGCTTGAAGGCGGGCAGGGCGTCGCAGCGCTCGCGATCTGTCTACTGCCATTTTTACTCGGGTTCCTGGTACCATGCCTCGTGTTGCTGCGGCACGCGATCGCGCACGCGCCCGATGCGATCGCTGGTGGCTTCCTGAAGGCTGCCTGGAATAGCGTGTCGCTGGCCGTGCTGTCTGCACTCATCGCCGTCGTGGTGGCACTGGTGCTGGTGTTCGCCCGCCGTGTCGCACCGAACGGGTTTACGCGACCGGCGACCTCGGCGGCAGGCCTTGGCTATGCGTTACCCGGCACGGTATTGGCGATTGGAGTAATGATCCCCTTCGCGGGCTTCGACAACTGGCTCGACGCCATCATGCGCTCAACCTTCGGCGTGTCGACCGGCCTGCTGCTTTCCGGGTCGATCGCCGCACTGACGTTCGCCTACACCGTGCGATTTCTAAGCGTCGCACTCGGCTCGATCGATGCCGGCATGGAACGGATATCGCCCAATCTCGACGCGGCGGCGCGGACGTTGGGGCTTCGACCTTTGGTCTCGTTGGCACGTGTGCATATTCCATTGCTGATACCGGCGTTGGGAGCAGCCGGCCTGCTGGTGTTCGTCGATGCGATGAAGGAGCTACCGGCGACCCTGTTAATGCGGCCGTTCAATTTCGAGACACTTGCAACGCAAGTCTACAACTTTGCAGCCCTCGAACAGTTCGAGCAGGCGTCGCTCGGTGCGCTTGCTATCGTTGCTGTAGGGCTCGCGCCCGTGCTGCTGCTGCATCAAGCCATAGCCGGTGGTCGGGCCGGCAGCGGTTGAGCGGGCGCGAGCTACAAAGGTTTCCTAATTCGTTGAAAAACGGACTCACAGTGACCTTGAGCGAATACGGTTTGGCTCTACGACCGTGAACGCTCCAATCAACTTAACTCTGGCATCGGTGATAGCTGCAACTGCTCGTTGAGCGGCAGCCTTCGGCACCATTCTACCAAGTTGAAGGAGCAC
>JANNRP010000531.1:0-3238 GCA_031401535.1 Hyphomicrobiaceae bacterium
CTGCCTACAATCTGATCCGGATGCCGAGATTGTTCGCCACGGCATGAAATGGGCGCCGACCGGGCGCGCCAGGCATCCGAATGCCCGATCTCCAAACGAAAAATCAGTTCGCCACCGACCAAGCCGAGCCATACAGTTCTACCCTGACGACAATTTCAACGGCCTGCTAGGTGATTCGATAGGATTTCAGCTCGCCCTTTTTCCAACTGCTAACAATCTGCTTGCTCATGCCGATGGACTTCGCCACGGCAGTTTGCGTCATTCCCGCTGCGATACGCGCGGCACGCAAACGGGCGCCGATGACTACCAGTTGTTTTTTTTCGCGCATTCTCTTCCTCTCGATTATCTAGGCAACAAAATATTCTCTCATACAAATCCAATTGATCAAAGATGAGTTAGATCCGTAGTCATTAACCGCTATGGATCCTCTGATTTGCTCGCTCGGCCATTGTTCCAGCGCCGCAATGAAGGCGGTATCGGTGTTGCTGTTGTCGATGCCCAGGCAGCATCATACCCAACCCGAAATGCGCACCAAAGCCGAACGCTAATGGGCCATCCACCGGTTCGCAGAACGTAATGGTCGGGAATGATGCCAGCGCGTCGGCGGGCGGACTCAGGCCGACGCCACCTTTACGCCGGTTCATGAAGAACGAAGACGCCGAAACCAATTCTTCGCCAATCCATATCGCTGAAGACCAGGCGATCGAGGCCGGGGGAGATAATCCGCGTAGATCAATCTCGTCACACAGTTGGGCTTCTGGGGTAAATGCGGCTCTCTCCTTACCCTTCTTGTTCAATCGCCACTTTGGAGTCACATAGGGGGTAACCGCTCGCCATACGGATGAAGGTCCAAACGGGCCACCGGCGATCAGCGGGCTCATCCAGCTAGGCGCCAATGCATAGCGCGTATCAAAGATGCGCACGAATTCAACTCGCACGAAAGCTTCAATCACGGCTCGCGGGAAGCCGTTAGCGGCACAGACCCATGCATGATCAATCAGGCCATCTCCATCATCATCACCTGGCAGCCAGAACGCGTGGCGATGATCTGGGGAATTGTCACGATAGATTGTATTAGGAAGAAGGCCGTGGCCAAGGTCGCAAGACAGACGGGTTGTCGCGCTTTTGAGCGCCTCGCCCATCAACAGCGCAGCTGTCAACGGCGGACCAGGCTCGATAAACTTCCACCGCCATAGCTGCGGAGCATCACCCGACAGTTGCTGCGCTCGGCTGGCGCTATCGTTCGGTCGTTGCAGCACGGATCTGTTTCCCCAAGAACCGAAAGGCTTCGTCCGGAGCGCGGATCGATGTCTTCAATCCATTCAACGACAATCCGCGCGCTTGGAGAAGGCTCTTTAGTAACGCGAGCGCTTTTTTTGCGTCGGCGGCAGTCTTGGTCAAAATCACGAGATCATCGGCGTAACGGACCAGCGCGTATCCCGAAGCGGCTAGCCGCCGATCAATGGGGTGCAAATAAAGGTTAGCCAGCAAAGGCGAAATCGGCGAACCCTGAGCAATACCAATGCCGCGCCGACCGAAGCCTCGAAGCCAAAGTGAAATAAGACTGATCAAGCGCTCGTCATCGATCCAGATGGTCAACTCGTCGATCAGTCTGCTGTGGGGGACGCGATCAAAGTACTTGGTGATATCCGCATCCACCGTCCACACAAATCCATCCGAATACGCGCCCTCGACCTGATCGAGCGCGTCCTTGACACCGCGGCCGGGGCGATAAGCCCAACTCGCTTCACTCATTCGTGGATCAAGCGTGGGTGACAACGCGCGCAGCATTGCAGACTGCACGACCCGGTCGACAATAGCTGGGATCAAAAGCAACCGTGTGCGGCCATCGGACTTTGGGATCGCCACGCGTTTGAGGGCTCCTGGTCGATATCGCTCAGTCATCAAGAGACGAGACAGTTCATTCAAATTCGCTTCTAGTTTTTGCCCGAACTGGGCGATGGTTACATCATCACCACCTGGACCACCCTTATTGGCGTGGACGCGGTTCCATCCCTCGCGCAGCGTTTCTGGTGCAGCAATCACTTCGAGGGTCGCGCCTTCCACGACGGGAGTTCCTTGTGTGCGGACTGAGCGGCGATGAAGCGGTGCAGCCCCAACGATCGAGAAAAGTCTCATAGGATGGCGGCTCCCAAGTCAGCGAGATCGGTGATCGAGTTCATGTTTACGAGCTGTGGTGATGCAGAATGGGCAGGCCCCAAGTCGAGGATCATCAGCCGGTCGTCGCGTTGATGCATCACAAGGCGCAACTCTCGTTCGAGCCGTTCAATCCGTGGCCCACTCGCCCGGCATATGAACACTGAAAGTTGACCTCGGCGGCAAATCCCCTTGATGACCTTCTGAACACGTCGCCAGCGTTTTGCACATGCAATGTCGTAGGACACGAGATAGAGACGGGCATCCATCAGGGGCGCTCCATTGCTGCAAAGGGACCCTTGTCGCGAAGCGCTAATGCCAGGGCTCGTGCTTGCACGCCGATTGCCGCTCGAAAGGTCAACGGCTCCACGCGATCTGGTAGCGTAAGTGACGACGCTAGCCGTTTCTCGACGAGGTCAATGGCTAGTCGTCTTCCGTCGTCGGTGAAATGCATGCCGCCTTCCGCTTCCTGAAACAGCGCTGGCTTTATTTGGCCGGTATTGATGCCAGCCAGCACCGCTTGATCCGCGATGAGCGGTCGGAACGGCTCCATAAGATCGAGCGCCAGGGCAGCACGCCCCGGACGTGGCTGATGCAAAAAGGCGATGCGTGGATCAAGGCCTGCGGCAGCCACCGCACAAAGACACTCTCCGGCGAGCAGCGCATAAGTATAGGACAGCATGACGTTCACTATGTCGCGTGGCGGACGGCGCTCGCGACCGATCCATTCGATATCGCCAGCACGATCCGAAATGAGGTCTGGCCAAGTTCCGAAATAAACAGCGGTTGCCGCGCCTTCGATGCCAAGCAGTTGTTCGATCGAGCGCGCTTGGCGCGATGTCCTCTGGAGCCGCGCAAGTGGCTCCAGTTTTTCACGACCGCGCAACGTCGCCTTTCGGCGTGCGACGCCCTTCATGTTCACGATTTTGGCAGCCACAAGCGACTTGGCGATGCTTAAGCCGCGTTCGGTGCCAGCTACTGCATATTGCGCCCGGCGCGCTTCGAGTCCCGCTGAGTGAAGCGGTGCCGAGCAGCCGATCGGATATCCCGTGGCGCCGCGCCAGATCACTGGGGTGCCTTG
>JANNRP010000532.1:0-3751 GCA_031401535.1 Hyphomicrobiaceae bacterium
GATGTCGATGCTCTTTGGCTTTGTTTTCTTCTCGCACCAGCTTGGCAGCTTCGCCGGATTGTGGCTGGCGGGCGTATTGTATGACAGCAGCAAGTCCTATGACATCATGTGGTGGATCTCGATCGCGCTCGGATTGTTTGCGGCATTCATCCATTGGCCGATCAAGGAGCGGCCGGTTGCGCGTTTGCGCGTGACCCAACCAGTGGCGGTATAATCGAGAAGCTGCTATAGTCGGGCATGCAATCGGCCGGACAAACCAGTGTTCAAAATGACCAGCGGGCAACTTTGCCTTGGCGGGCAGTGGCGACCATTGCTCTTGCGCTGCTGTTGACCGGTGCCGTTTATCTTTATGCCGTGCGTGGTCCGATGCTGCTGTTGGATTTGGCAACCGGCATGGGCGGCGTATTCTGCCTGTGAGTTGCCTGAGCCTTGGTTTGTCGAGGTGGCGTCATGCCGATTCATCGTCGCGCCCGATCTGCCGTGATGGTTTTGCTGGCCCTCGTTGCCGGGGTGGCGCAGCTGGCCGTGCCGGCGTTCAGCGCCGATGGCACCCGCACCTACACCAAGAAGCAGGCGGTCTACCTGGATGTCCTGCAGGACCTGCGGATGGCGATCGAGGCCAAGGGGTTGGTCGTGGGCGCAGTCGGCGATCTTGCCATGATGCTGGAACGGACCAGCCCCACCCTGGGCATCGAGGGTAAGATCTACAGCGGCGCCGACTACCTGAATTTTTGCTCGGCGCCCCTGGCGCATAAGTTTGCTGCCGCAGATGCCGCGAACGTTGGCTACTGCCCGTTCCTGATGTTCATATATGAAACTGTAAAGCGGCCCGGCGAGGTCGTCGTGGGCTATCGGATTTTTACACGCATGGGGAATGCCGGCACCATCGCCATCCTTGATGAGGCCGAAGCACTGCTCGATGGTATTGCGCGCGAAGCGGTGAAGTGATGTTCGTACCACTGAAAATCTGGTCGCCCGCATAGCGCCGGGCGAAGGCTGTTGCTCGCAGGCTGCGACTCAGATTGTCTTAAGGGGTGTCGGTCTCCGCGCACGCTGCAAGGCGGGCGCGGGTGAAAAGGGAACACGGTGCGGGGGCTCGGTCGAGCGCCCAATGCCGGGACTGCCCCCGCAACTGTAAGCGGCAAGTGCTCTCCATTGATACCACTGACGGGACTGGTTTCAGAACCGTTGGGAAGGTTGGAGGGCGCGTACGAGCCGCGAGCCAGGAGACCTGCCGGCACAAGTCGTCCAACTTCCATGCGGGGCGCGTGGTAGTACGGGAATGTCCGTAGCGGCGGCTGAGTATCAACCCGATTGGGGATTGCCTCAGGCTGGCCTGCACGCGAACGACAAGCGTACCAGTATATTCGGCAGAGTGACCGATCGCGATGCAAAGCGCGCTCGGGCTATTCGGCGATGCCGATTTGCAAGCGTTTTGTGCCCCAAAGCCTGAGGCGATTTCCGGTCCTTCGCCGCTCAATGGAGACCGCATGCGCTCGACTAAACGCAACCTGACCCTGCGGGGGCTGCTGCTTGCCTCCACTTCACTGGCATTCGTCGCCAACGCCAACGCCCAGCAGACGTTGCCAGGCATCGTCGTGCAGGGCGCGATGCTCGATACCACTCCGGCACGATCACGCACCGTGGAACCCGCGGCCGCACCATCGACGTCGGCCCAACCGGCTACGCCACGTCCCGTCGATGGCGGCAATGCGGCCGTCACGACCGGCAGCGGTGGCTCGGGAGATGTCAGTGGTGTCGCCGCCGACAAGATCGGCACGTCTGTATCGGTTGTGACCGGCGAGCAATTGCGCCAGCAGGGCATTCGAACGGCGGTCGATGCACTGCGCAGTCTGCCCGGTGTCAGCGTCAGCCGATCGGGTGGTCCGCAGAATCTGACGGTCGTGCGTTTGCGCGGCGGCGAAAGCAATCATACGCTCGTGCGGATCGATGGCATCGAAGTCAATTCCGGCACCGACGGCATCTTTGATTTCTCCAACCTGACGGCCGAGGACATCGAGCAGATCGAGGTGCTGCGCGGGCCCCAGAGCGGGCTTTATGGCGCCAGCGCACTGTCGGGCGTGATCAACATCATTACCAAGACGGGTAAGGGGCCGCTGACCGTGCGGGTGCGCGCCGAGGTCGGTTCGTTCGGCACCAAGGATGGATCCTTGCAGATTTCCGGCGGCGATGACCGTGCCCACGGTATCCTGACCCTCTATGGCCGCACGGCCGATGGCTTCAACCTCTCTCAGACAGGCACTGAAACGGATTTTGCGCGGTTCTCGAACTTCTCGTTCAATGGCGGCTTCAAGCTGATGGACACCCTCAAGATCGACGGCTCGGTGCGGCATTCGGTGACGCGGGGCGGACGTGACGACGGCTTCGCAGGCGTCAAGAGCGGGTTTTCGGTTCCAGCCGACGACAACTCGTTCTTCGAGACGGGCATTTGGCTCGGCCGCCTGCAAGCGACGCTCGATATGTTCGACGGCCGGTGGATCCACAAGGTGTTCGCCAATCGCGCCCGGACCGATGCTCAGGATACAACGTCGCCGCCTTCGTTCTTCGGTGCCCCCTTCAGTGAGACCATCAGCCAGAACACGAAGTTCGGGTACACGAGTACCTATCGCCTCGACGCGCCGTCCAGCATTCCCGTGCGTCACTTTCTCACCGGGCTGATCGAGCGTGAGGCGGAAACATTCAAGCAGCCGACCAACACGCTCGGGGATTTGCGCGAGCGCACCCGGGTCAGCGGGGCCGCCGAAATCCGTGGTGAATACTACAACAGCCTGTTCCTGTCGGCCACTGTTCGCCGTGACGACAACGAGGTGTTCGACGACTTCACGACGTGGCGCACGTCTGTTGCCTATAAGGTTGCCAATTCGCCGTTCCGGCTGCATGCGAGCTATGGCACGGGCGTCAAATATCCGAGCTTCGGCGAGCAGTTCGGCTTCTTCTTCGGGTTCCTGCCGAACGCGGCTCTCACGCCCGAGACATCGCGTGGCTACGACGTCGGCATCGAGACAACGCTGCTCGGGGGCCGGGCGGTCGTCGATGTGACTTATTTCAACCAGAACCTGAAGAACGAGATCGATTTCCGCACCATCCCGGTGTTCCAGTTCCAGCCCTTCAATCGCACGGGCATCAGCCCGCGCGAGGGCGTCGAGGTTGCGGGCCGCTATCTGCTCACACCCGGCGTGACGCTGGGTGCTGCGTACACCTATCTCGACGCCAGCAACGACGATGGCACGCCCGAAGTCCGCCGGGCCAAGCATTCCGGCCGCGCGGACGTGAATTGGGCTTTCAACCAAGGCCTCGGCAATATCAATGTCGCCGCAGCCTACAACGGCCAGATGAAAGACATCGCATTCGAAGCGGGTCCCCCGTTTGGCAGCCAGCTGGTTGGTCTCAAGGAGTATTGGCTGGTGACGGCGTCAGCGTCCTACAAGCTCAGTCCTAGTGTGGAGATATATGGTCGTGTTGAAAACCTGCTCGACCAAAAGTACGAAGAGGTGTTTGGCTACGATACTGCGGGTGCCGCCGTATATGCCGGGTTGCGCTTGACGTTTGAAGACAAGACATCGCTTGTCTTGCGCCAGATGGATTGATCATGCCAATGGCGATGCGCTGGGTCTCGACGATTTTAGCACTGCAGATGCTGGGGACTGCTCCGGCACTGGCAACCAAGCCTCAGCGCATCGTCTCAATCAACCTATGCACGGATCAATTGTTGCTCGATCTCGTGCCCCAT
>JANNRP010000533.1:0-3756 GCA_031401535.1 Hyphomicrobiaceae bacterium
GATGTCGATGCTCTTTGGCTTTGTTTTCTTCTCGCACCAGCTTGGCAGCTTCGCCGGATTGTGGCTGGCGGGCGTATTGTATGACAGCAGCAAGTCCTATGACATCATGTGGTGGATCTCGATCGCGCTCGGATTGTTTGCAGCACTCATCCATTGGCCGATCAAGGAGCGGCCGGTTGCGCGGTTGATGCCAGCCGGGCAGGTAGCGTGATGACCGCACATTTGCTATAGTGATCCGATGACATTGACGGAACAACCCAGCGTTCAACACGCAGGAACTACAGCACCGCCCGCGTCGCCTTGGCGTTTGGTCGTAGCTGTGACGCTGGGCTCTGTGCTGACGGGTGCAGTCTATCTCTACATTGTGCGCGGGCCCATGCTGCTGCTGGATCTTGCTACCGGCATGGGCGGCGTATTCTGCTTCTGAGCCGACGACGCTGAATATTGTCGAGGTTGCGTCATGACATGGTTTTGTCGCCGACGATCCGCAATATACTACATGATGACGTTGATGCTTAGCACCGCGGCATTCGCGGCATCGGCTTTTGGTGCCGACGGTACACGCAGCTATACCAAGAAATCAGCTGCCTACCTGGACGTTCTGCAGGATCTGCGGATGGCGATCGAAGCCAAGGGCCTCGTGGTCGGTGCGGTGGGTGATCTCGCTGTGATGCTCGAACGAACCAGTCCCGCGCTTGGTATTGAAGGCAAGGTCTACAGCGGCGCCGACTATTTGAATTTCTGCTCGGCCGCCCTTGCTCACAAGTTTGCGGCAGCCGATCCGGCCAACGTTGGATATTGTCCATTCTTGATGTTCATTTACGAAACCACCGTGAAGCCCGGCGACGTAATCGTCGGCTATCGCATTTTCGCGCGCATGGGAAATGCTGCCACCATCGCCATTCTCGACGAAGCCGAAGCGTTGCTGGATGGCATCGCGCGCGAGGCCGTACGCTGACCGCTGTCGGTTTGGTCAGTATCTCCCGTTGACTCTGGCCTATCCGGTCTGCTTGTTTGAGCGCGTGACGGTCTCCGCGGGCGCTGCAATGCGTGCGCGGGTGAAAAGGGAACACGGTGAGGGCGTCGACAGACACCCAATGCCGAGACTGCCCCCGCAACTGTAAGTGGCAAGTGCCTTCCACAGATACCACTGACGGTTCTCGTATTCGAACCGTTGGGAAGGTTGGAGGGTGCGTTCGAGCCGCGAGCCAGGAGACCTGCCGGCACAAGTCGTCCAACCTCCATGCGGGGCGCGTGGTAGTACGGGTGTGTCCGTAGCGGCGGCTGAGTTTCAACCCGATCGGGGATTGCCTCAGGCTGGCCTGCACGTAGACGACAAGCGTATTGGATCAATTGAGTGGCTGCTAGACTTGCGCACTATGCGTGGTCAAGCTGTCGAGTCCGCGCCTTTATTTGCGTGTATCCGAGTTCCAAAGGTGATGTCCGGTCCCAGTCGTCAAACGGAGACCGTATGCGCCGACCGAAGATTTTACTCTCACTCAGAGGCATCCTTTTTGCGTCGACCTCCCTCGTTTTGACATCGGGCGCTAACGCCCAGCAGACGTTGCCCGGCATCGTCGTGCAGGGCGCGACGCTCGATGCCCCGCCGAAGCGAGCGTCGGCTGCCGAGCAATCGCAAACGTCGCAGGGTCCGCGTCCAGCATCAGCGCCGACCGTTGCGGGCAGCAGCGTGATTCCAGACGCAATTGCCGGTTTGGATGATAATGTCCAGGCCAGTGGCATCCCGGCCGACCGGATCGGCACATCGCTGAGCGTCGTGACCGCCGCAGACCTAAAGAATCAGCAAGTGCGGCATGCCGCTGACGCGCTGCGCAGTTTGCCAGGCGTCAGCGTTGGACGCACAGGCGCGTTTGCAGGATTGACGCAATTGCGCATTCGTGGCGCCGAGGCCAACCATACGCTGGTGCTAATCGATGGCATCGAGGCCAATTCCGGTACCGATGGCGAGTTTGATTTCTCGGATCTGTCAGCGGATGATATTGAGCGCATTGAGGTGCTGCGTGGTGCACAGTCTGGAATTTACGGTTCGAACGCCGTCGGCGGTGTCGTCAATATTATTACCAAGGGCGGACGCGGCCCATTGACGGTAACGGCTAAGGTGGAAGGCGGCAGCTTTAATACGCGCGATGTCTCGGCACGTATTTCGGGTGGCAACGACAAGGGTTACTTATCGATCGGTGCCCATCGGCGCGAGAGTGACGGTTTCAACGTCGCGCCTAACCGCGATCCCGGCAATCCATCGTTCAGCGACGATGACAACAGCCGTCTGACCAGTTTCTCGCTGAAGGCTGGTGGCCAGATCACGCGTGATGCAAGCCTCGACGTTGTCCTCAAGAACATCTCGAAATCTGGTGATCGCGATGGCTTTGGCGGCATGGTCGGCTCGCTGGCAACCGCCATCGACGATCCATCCAGGTTTTCGTCAAACATCTGGCTGGCAGGTGTCAACCTGCGCTGGGATATGCTCGATGGTGCGTTGACCCACATTGTGCGCGCCAATCATAATGCGACCCGACGCATCGACGAGGATCGCAGCACGTTTCCGTTTCGCAGCGACAACGCCAGCGAGACCAACAAGATCGGCTATCTGGTGACATACCGGTTTGCGACTCCAATGATGGCAGCCGCCAAGCACAGTATATCGGGCTTGATCGAGAAGGAGTTTGAGACCTATCAGCCTCGTTCTGATTTTACGTCGGGTGAGGATTTTGAGCGCACGAGGATCGGCAAGGTGTTCGAATATCGCGGCGAGTTCGCCGACCGCTTGTTCGTAACCGGCAGCGTGCGGCGCGACGATAATGACAGCTTCCAGGACTTTACGACGTGGCGCACGACCGCTGCATTGAAACTGCCGGAGCTGGCGATGCGGCCCCATGCAAGTGCGGGCACCGGCGTCAAATACCCATCGTTTTTCGAACAGTACGGCTTCATTCCCGGTTCTTTCCTACCCAACCCGAACCTGAAGCCCGAGACTTCGTTCGGCTGGGATGCGGGTATAGAGTTCACCGTGATCCGTGACCGGGCGACCATCGACGTCACGTACTTCAAGACCAATCTGGAAAACAAAATTGTATCGCAAGGCTTTCCATACTCGCTGACCAACAGTGCTGGCGAGGCAACGCGCCAAGGTGTTGAGGTGGCAGGACGATACAAGGTCTCGACCGCTTTGAGCCTTGGTCTTAGCTACACTTATCTTGATGCCAAGGAATCGAATGGCCAACAGGAAGTACGGCGGGCGCCGCACGGTGGACGACTAGATATGAACTACGGATTTGCATCGGGACGCGGGAACTTCAATGTGGCGGCAGCATACAACGGCCGGTCGGAAGACACTGCGTTCCGACTGGGCGTCGATCCATTCTTCGGCTTTACAACCTTTACGCCCGAGCGCGTCAGACTTGATGACTACCTGCTGCTGACTGCGGCCGTCTCATACAAGGTGCAGCCCGGCGTCGAGCTGTTTGGCCGGATAGAGAACCTCGCCAATCAGAAGTACCAAGAGGTTTATGGCTACGAGACGGCAGGAGCAACAGCATTTGCCGGCGTGCGGTTTACCTACGAGGATCCTTCGACGGTTGCGGCGGGGTTGCGCTGATGCCAATGGCGATGCGCTGGGTCTCGACGATTTTAGCACTGCAGATGCTGGGGACTGCTCCGGCACTGGCAACCAAGCCTCAGCGCATCGTCTCAATCAACCTATGCACGGATCAATTGTTGCTCGATCTCGTGCCCCAT
>JANNRP010000534.1:0-1890 GCA_031401535.1 Hyphomicrobiaceae bacterium
GCCTGGAAAGCCAAGCTGCACGGTACACTATCGAGCGATCTGTTGGCACGGCTGAAAGAACGCGCTGACGCCGAGGCCGTCTCGGTATTCTCGAAGAATCTGAAAGATCTGCTGCTGGCAGCACCCGCCGGTCCGCGCGCAACGATGGGGCTCGACCCCGGCATTCGCACCGGCGTCAAAATCGCGGTGGTCGATGCGACCGGTAAGGTGGTCGCCACCGACACGATCTACCCGCACGAACCACGCCGCGACTGGCAAGGCTCGATGGCAGCCATCGCCAGCCTATGCATGAAGCACAAGGTCGAACTGATCTCGATCGGTAACGGCACGGCCGGCCGCGAGACTGACAAGCTCGTCGCCGAAGTTATGCAGAAGATGCCGGAGCTGACGCTCACGAAAGTCATGGTGAGCGAGGCCGGAGCATCGATCTATTCAGCGTCCGAACTGGCGGCGCTGGAGTTTCCCAATCTTGATGTGTCGTTGCGCGGTGCGGTATCGATTGCGCGCCGGCTGCAGGATCCGCTGGCTGAACTCGTCAAGATCGAGCCGAAGGCCATCGGCGTCGGACAGTACCAGCACGATGTCGATCAGGCGGGCCTGGCACGCTCGCTCGATGCGGCGGTGGAGGATTGCGTCAACGCTGTCGGCGTCGATGTCAATACAGCATCCGCACCACTGCTCGCGCGTGTCGCCGGACTCAACAGTACGATTAGCGCCAACATCGTCGCCCATCGCGACGAGCACGGCGCGTTCAAGACCCGAACCGCCATCAAGAAAGTACCTCGGCTCGGACCGAAGGCGTTTGAGCAGGCGGCAGGCTTCCTGCGCATCATGAACGGCAGCAATCCGCTTGATGGCTCGGCCGTGCATCCCGAGGCCTACAGTCTGGTCGAGAAGATCGCGGAATCGACAAGGCGACCGTTGAAGGCGATGATTGGTGATCGGGCATTCCTGAAGTCGTTACAGCCGAAACAGTTCGCCGATGAGAAGTTCGGCGTGCCGACTATCACCGATATTCTGGCGGAGCTCGAAAAGCCCGGTCGCGATCCAAGGCCCGAGTTCAAAACGGCCACATTTCAGGATGGTGTCGAAAAGATCTCCGACCTGCGCCCCGGCATGCAACTCGAAGGCGTGGTGACGAATGTCGCAGCGTTCGGTGCGTTCGTCGATGTCGGTGTGCATCAGGACGGACTTGTGCATATTTCCGAGCTGTCAGACCGCTTCGTGAAGGACCCACGCGAGGTTGTAAAGGCCGGCGACGTGGTCAAAGTGCGGGTCAAGGAGGTTGACGTTGCCCGCAAGCGCATTGCGCTGACCATGAAGTCAGGCGCGATACAAACCGCTAGCGATGCCGGATCGCGGCCAGCACCCGGATCTGGCGGCTCTCATCATCCCGGCGCAGCAATGCCGAAGCGGTCAGAGCCCACTGGCGAGAGTGCGCTCGCGGCAGCATTAAGGAAAGCGCAAGAGCGGTAGCCGAGAAAGGTGTCAACTGTGACACCCTTCATTTAGGCCTGCCTCCCCGTCCAAAGCGCGCAACTGCGCAGGGCCGGGGCAGCGTGGGCAATGGTTGACTCGCACACAAAACCCCGACGAAGCGAACCAATTTCTCCACAGTAGGCTCGACCGGGACGGCGTGTTGCTACAGACGGCGCAGCACCTCGGTTTGAAGGTCCATCGCGGTTGACTGCGACGCATTGGTCGGACGCCCGCTGCGCGCTCACTGCTACAAGCGGATAAATACCAACGACGAGCCCTCCCGTGAGCCCTAAATTGACCTACCTCTTGCTGGCCTTCGCCGTGGCTCTGATCGCCGCTGGCGCATGGCTCTATACGCCAGACAAGTCGCGAGCGGCGCTCGAAGCCAAATACGCCACCGCGCCGAGCCAG
>JANNRP010000535.1:0-5428 GCA_031401535.1 Hyphomicrobiaceae bacterium
CGACAAGCGCCGAACGCTGCATCGCATAGTTAGGCCGCGCTGACTTTAAGCGTCTCGACACCGCGGAGATCGACACTGCGCTTTGCCTGCCACAGATCGTAACTATGCTGCATGGCGAGCCAGCTCTCGGCGGAGCGACCGAGACACTTCGACAAACGCAAAGCCATCTCGGGGGTAACACTGCTGGTAGCCGTCAGAACACGGCTGAGAGTGGAAGGCGATACTCTGAGCTTGGCCGCCAGCTCGCGACCGCTGATGCCATTCGGCTCGAGATACACCGCAGTAATGAACTCACCCGGGTGAGGAGGGTTATGCATGGCCATCAGTGATAGTCCTCGTAGTCCAACAAATAAGCCTGTCCGTCCCTGAACTCGAACGTCAGCCGCCAATTGCCATTGACCCAAACCGACCAGCGGCCCCGATCGGAGCCCTTCAGCGGATGAAGCTTGAATCCTGAAACGTCCATATCGCCAATGACTTGGGCGGTTTCCAGGGCAATCAAAAGCATCCGCAGTCGTTTCGCATGCTTCGGCTGGATGCCTCCAAGACTGCCGGTCTCATAGAAGCGGCGTAGCCCCTTGTGCCGAATCGACTGGATCACGCGCTGAGTGTAGCATGTTGCGCATCACGCAACAAGCGGCCTAACGTCCGCGTTGAGCGGGCCACGCGAGGCAACTGCCAGGCGCCGCGGGCGCGACAATCTTAACCGCGCCCGCGGCGCACCCCTGCCAAGTTTTCACGGACCGCTCCAACGCATAGTTAGGTGGCAGAAGATGATCCTCCACGGAGGAGCGCCCTAAAACGAGGTAAATACCAAAGACAAAACACCAATGCGATCACGTGCTTGGCGATATTGAGCGGCACCACCCATTGATAACTGGCGTCTTCGGCAGAGAACCAGGCGGAGAAGGTGCTGAAGAGCAACTGCGGCAAGGCCACGATGCCTAGGGAACCAAAGGTAAAAATGACGAAAAGGAAGTAGGAAAGTGGCTTCTTCGCTTGAGGCTTGAGGTAGAACAAAGGCAGAACCAATGGCCATGCAAGTAGCGCCACTTGGAGCAGCATGACATACGCTAATCCACGTGGATCTGACGCCTCAGCGATGGCGGGCATTGCACCAAGCAAGAAAAAGGCAAGCAACTTTGGCACGAGCTTCGCCTTCTGCCACCTAACGCTCGCGATCAGCGGCGGCGCGCAGTCGGTGCGCCGCTTGCTGATCGAACCTTTCGGGATCCGCTCGCAGTTCCTGCAAGCGGCGTGCCGACGTGCGCCGACCGCTGCATCGCATAGTTAGGCCCGTTCCGAATTGGGTTGGGCATCAAGCCGCCTGAACGTGCAGCCTTACTCCAAGAGCCTTTGTGACCTTTAGAATCGTGGCAAGGCTGGGATTGCCCTTGGTGCTCAGCGCTCGATACAAGCTCTCGCGACTGACGCCGGCGTCTTTCGCGACCTGACCCATCCCCTTGGCCCGAGCGATGTCACCAAGGGCCCGAGCAATTCCCGCCGCGTCATCAGAGGCCTCCTCGAGCCACACGTCTAAATAAGCCGCCATATCTTCAGGCGACCGCAGATAGTCAGCGACGTCGAATGGCTTCGTCTTGATCTTTCGAGCCTTCTTTGCAGATGCCTTTGGCACCACGTTACTCCTTGAGAGATTTAGCAAGCGCGAGAGCTGATGCGATGTCCTTTTCCTGGGACGACTTGTCACCACCAGCAAGAAGAACGATAAGAGCCGAGCCTCGCTGCGTGTAGTAAACCCGGTATCCGGGTCCGACATCGACCTTAAGCTCTGAAATGCCTCCGGCCAGCTGACGATGCTGTCCAGGATTGCCATGTGCCAATCGGTCGATCCGAACGAGAATCCTGGCTCGCCCCGCCCGATCTTTCAGCGCGTTTATCCACCCTTGGAATTTGGCCGTAGCCTCAACGCGCATGGCGAAAGCGTAGCCTATAGGCTACAAATGTCAAGAGTTACTAAAGTCGCCTGGAACGGGCCTAACGTCCGCGTTGAGCGGGCCGCGGTACGCCAGTTGTAGGCGCCGCGGGCGCTAAACTTTCCCAGGCGCCCGCGGCGCCCTTCGCCAGACCGTTCACGGACCGCTCCAACGCATAGTTAGGCAACCGGGAAACGATTTGGCTAATTCATCTGCATCATCATCGGAAACGGGCTGAATGGTGGAACTGGCATTTTTGCACCAAGGTATGCGGCTTTAAAACACTCGGCCTTTGCTGTGGCACTGTCAGCGTAAGTTTCCGAGATAACGCCGTCGCCGTTCACAATCAGTACGAGCATTACTTTTTGGTCAGTGGCCTTCTCATAGCATCCTGAATCGTCATCCAACCGTTGCTCATTCTGAGACTTGGCAAATGCAGCGCCATAGGATTCGTATTCCAGGCGTTCCTTCGACTGCTCCCAGAGAGCTTTAGCGGATTCGTAGCCGCCCTTGGACGGGGGAGACGCCGTGCAAGCGTTGAGCGCTAGTAACAACGGTATCGCCAATCTACGCATGTGTACTCCCAAGGTTGCCTAACGTCCGCGTTGAGTGGGCCGCGCGAAGTCGTTGCAGCGCGCCGTAGGCGTAAAATCTCTCCGCGCGCCTGCGGCGCGCTCGCTCCAGCCTCTCACGGCCCGCTCCAACGCATAGTTAGGTGGCTCCGATCCCGGCCGCGAAGTTAGTCAATCTCACCGGCATAGTTCGACTCGTCGAAGCTCTTGTAAGTCTTGCACCCGAATCCCCATTCCTTTCTCTCCCCAACCATTGGAGACGCATTGCACTGGCGGGCAATTGCAACCACGTAGTGATAGTAGCGCCCGCTCTTGAAGCGAATCTCAACTACATCACCGACATTAATGATTTCTGGAACGTCCGAAAGTTTGAATGGATCGTGTGACCAACCAGTTGGCAACACAACGCGTTCAGCGGCCTTCGACAATCGAAATGGCGAAAGCAATTCGAACGGTGGTGCCGTACGAAAGCCGACGCGTACGACATAGCGCTGCGAAAGATCAGAGATTTCCTGCGGCGTGAGATCCCCCTCGTACTTTGTCATCCTCTCAAAGGTTTGCTCCGGCTCCAGCTTCCACAGTCCTGTTACCACGCCACGTAGAGTTTCTTCCTTGCCTTGCGGCTCAGGGTTCTTGCGGAAACCCGTGACTGTCGGGTGCGACGGATAAGTGCCAAACACACAGCCATGAAGGGCAAGACACGCGAGCAGAAGCGATGCCTTCAAATGCGAAGTCAACGTACTAGCCACCTAACGTCCGCGTTGAGCGGGCCGCGCGAGGCAATTGCCAGGCGCCGCTGGCTTAAAATCCCCCCGCGCGCCGGCGGCGCGCCACCCGCAATCTGTCACGGACCGCTCCAACGCATAGTTAGACAACGCACTCACGACGGTGGCACCTCTAATGACCGTCTTACGAGACGCATGCTGAACGCCGATATCAGAACTGTTGCGCTCACCGTTGCGACGGCACGAGGAACGCCCCAAGTCGTGAGCACGGGCAATAGCAGATAGGCGGCGATTCCATAGAGGATCAGAAGGACGGCGGCAGTCTTGAGGTCCATGGTGAGTCGAACCGGGATCTGGCAATGCGGACATTGACGTTCGTGGACCGGCCTTCTGAGAGCTGGCGAGAAGATGCCAATCGACTTGGAGCACTCTGGGCACTTCATGCGTTGTCTAACGTCCGCGATCAGCGGCGGCGCGCAGTCGGCGCGCCGCTTGCTGATGAAAGCCCTTGGGGACCGCTTGCAGTTCCTGCAAGCGGCGTGCCGATGCGCGACGACCGCTGCATCGCATAGTTAGATCTCATGGCGACTTATCCGAATCATCTTTACAACGCATGGTATCCGCACTCGGCCGAAGTCCGGCGAGCAGTTCTCGCAGCCTCGTGGTGTCGATTCCAAACTTGGGGAAAGCACCATCCCTACTGACAACGTAGAGTTCGGGGTACTTACGAACCGCATACGCATCGTTTTCTATGAACGGAGATTGTGGAAAATCTGACTTTGCAATTATCTCTCGGGATTGCGCCACCGAGCATGGCAGCCACCACGGATCATGTGGGTGGTGGACCAGCAGGAACAACGAGCCGTCTTTGCGCGTTTCAAGTCCGGCCGATGCATACAGCGGCATGATGACATCGGGCTCATGGATGGCCAATGAAACCAACCATGGCGCCCTTGTCCTCTTATACGCGTCCATGCCGTAGTGGCTGAGCGTCGAGACCTTTAGGCGACTACGAGGCAGCGTGCCGTAAACAGGCTCAATGAGTCTGGCATTGAACCAGAATGGCGAGTGCAGGCACCAGACGTCAGGCTTAGTGCACTCTTCAAGTTCGGGCAGATACTTTCCGGGCGAGACGCGAACTACCGCTACCGCAGGCTTGGCGTCTTCCAATCGGAATATTGGGTATGCGGTTGGTGAGCTTGTTGTGGTAGCGCAGGAAAGCAAAGCCAGAAGCATGAAGATGGCGAGTACGCAAGTTCTGACCATGAGATCTAACGTCCGCGTTGAGCAACGCGCGGCATCGGCGCTGCCGAACGAAGGCACTTTATTGATGGCTTCGACATCACTGCTACCTCACCGAAGCTAGTGGCCGCGCGTTTGCTCTAACGCGTTGTTAGACACCCTGCGACACCCTAGTCGTGCCAATGCAGGAAGGCATGCCACCAACTTCGATCCGTATACATCGGCGCGTGGCCTGCAACGACATTTTTCGCCACGTCGCCTAGGAGTTCGTCCGCGTCGACGTAACGTGATGCTACCTCCTTAGCATCCTCAGGAGAGATGAGTTGGATCGCCTCCAGGGCGTCCGCGCGAAAATAGTTAAGTTCCGATTCATCGGAAAGGATTCCCTGAAGCGCAGGCAGTGCCTCCGCATATCCTCCTACGCCAAGAAATCCGATTGCGTATCGCCGCTTGTCCATGTTCTTGTCCGGCAGTTCGGCGAGGACGAGCGGAACCACCCGTCGACCATTCAGAATCAAAGGGTCCGTCAATTGATCCTCAGCACGGTCGGTACCTGTATGAAAGTCCGCAAGCGCAGCCGCTGGATCACGCAAGGGGCCTTCGATCCAACACCACCACAGCGCTAATCCGCCGAACACTGCCGCGATACCCGCGACAACCTTGAGCATCTGTGCAGCCTTCCTCAGGGTGTCTAACGTCCGCGTTGAGCGGGCCGCGCACAGCGCGGCCGGCGCGCCGCAGGCGCGATAATGGTCCGCGCGCCTGCGGCGCGCTCGCTCAACCAGGTCACGGACCGCTCCAACGCATAGTTAGACGGCGCGAATTCATAAACTAAGTGCAACCATTTTTTGGTTGAAGGAAGTGATCTGGCAGAGTCGGAGATTCTCGTTTCCGGCAAGAAAAGGGAATGTTCCATGAGCTACCACCAGATCACTTCTGCGGAGAGATATAGGCT
>JANNRP010000536.1:0-4257 GCA_031401535.1 Hyphomicrobiaceae bacterium
CGAGCCCTGAGCGGCCGGAACAGTAGCCGTGACGGTCAAGCTGCCATCGGCGGTTTCAACGTCGGAAATCAACGAGGCGACGTCGATGGCGATGCCGCCGGGCTGGTCTTCATTGCCCGAGGCCACGCCGTTCGTCGCGACTGGTGCATCGTTGACCGGGGCGACATCGACCGTGACGGTGACTGTGACCGGTGTACGGCCCGATATGTCGCTCAGAGTATAGGTAAACGTGTCGGTGCCGTTGAAGTTCGCGTCCGGGACGTAGGTAAATGTGCCGTCGCCGTTGTCCGTGACAGTGCCATTGGCGCCTTGCGTGAATGCCGTGATGCTCGCTGCCGTTAGATCGACGAAGGCCGACGAGTCGTTCCCGAGCACGTCGAGCGTTACCCGGCCATCCTCGGAAATCTCGGTGTGGTCTTCGCCGCCAGTGAGCGTCGGCAGGCGCAGATCGATGATCTTGTCGTTGAATCTCAGGATCTCGACGTCTGACACAATCTGATCCGTCCACGCTCCGCGCTGGACCACGAGACGCGAGCCTAGAAGCGAGAAAGTATAGGTGGATGCGTTGCCTGCATAGTCGACCTTGTCGACGCCGCTACCGCCGCGCATCAGATCGTTGCCGGTACCACCAACTAACACATCGTTACCGTCACCACCGGAAAGCGTATCGTCGCCCTGTTCACCGACTAGCCTGTCATCCCCATCGCCACCGTTCAGCGTGTCGTCGCCGCGTCCGCCCCGGGCCCAGTCATTGCCATCGCCGCCGATGAGCTTGTCATTGCCCCCGCCGCCGGAGAGCACGTCGTCACCATCGCCGCCGATGAGCGTGTCATCGCCTCCACCGCCAAACAGCGCATCGGCGTCGTCAAAACCAAAGATAGTGTCGTTGCCGCTGGTACCGGCCAGGTTGTCTTTCTTCTTCGTACCCTTGAGCAGTGCCATGTCTCGTCCCCTTGAGTTTGCCAGCGGCGTTTGGTTTCCCTAGACACACGGCTACACAGTGGCTCGCGCGGCACCTGCCGCACGCGGAAGTCGTGGGAAAACCCAGCGGTTCAGGCATCCAGGCGACAGACTTCACTGCCCGCCTCGAAGGGCGTGCACGGCCCGCGTTGGAAACCAGACAAAGCTTTTGCGATTTGACGAGCTTGGCGCAGCATCCAAGATCGCCCAGGTCGCGATGCGGCCCGTGTCCCCGATCAGTTCAGTCATATGCGAGCCGACCTCGAGACCATGATGGGCCCGCAGTGATTCGCATGGCATATGTTGCGGGATTACGACGGATCAAAACAGGACAGTCTTTGTCCGGAGATGATAATTAGTTCGATATTTCACGGTGTTGCAGATGCCGGCCCTTGGTCGCTCAATTCTCTAGCTTCAACAGTTCCAGGATGCCGCAGGAGGTCATCTCGAGTGTTTCACCAGCGCTTCCTACCGGCGATCCGCATCGTTTGGACTTGATCTGGATCAGCAGCCGGCTTCGAATACAGTATTGAACATACTATTGATAACGAAACGCCTGCGGATACTCTCCCCCGATGTGATTCTTAGCGATGAGGGGCTATGCGAGGATGGACTGGGCCCGTGCAATTCGAGACTATCGAGCCGTCAACCGTCTCACCCAGGAGGAATTCGCGGCTCAGATCGGGGTTGAGCCGCGGAGCCTTCGCCGATGGGAAACGGGCGACAGTGTACCTGCGCGTTACAAGTCGAGGCAGCTCGCCGAACTGCTTTCCCCCTTCGCCCCGATCATGGAGATTATCGCGGATCTGGTGCGGCTCAGTTCCGGCAATGCCGTCATGATGGCAACGGACTTGACAGTGCTGTCCATCTCGCCGGCCGCCCAGGCAGATCTCCTGCGATGCGGCATCGTCGCCGAAATCGGGCACGAGTGCCGGTGCGTTCCGGATGACATCTTTGAAGGCCAACTCGCATACATCCGGGACGAATCGGTCTCGCGTTTCACCAGCGAGTACATCACCCATTTGCCGGGCGTATCCGAGCACGTTCGCTCGGACGTCCGGGTGTTCCGAATGTTCACCGTGCCGATTCTGATTGATCACTACAGAACGGACGCTGTCTCCAGCACTTCGCATATGGCTCATCTTCTGCGTGCGGTTTGACTCGACCTCCTGGGAGCCCGTCCAGATAGCTCGGCCTGAGAGTTGAATGTCGGACGCTAGAGTGCTTCCGGAAAAGTGCGAAGCGGTTTTCCGATAAGAAGCACGGCAAACCAAGGAATTAGAGTGCTTCCGGAAAAGTGCGAAGCGGTTTTCCGTAAAGAAGCACGACAAACCAAGGAATTAGAGTGCTTCCGGAAAAGTGCGAAGCGGTTTTCCGATAAGAAGCACGGCAAACCAAGGATCTAGGGTGTTGAAGTGATTCAACGAAAAACGGAAACACCCTAGCCATCTCAGACGGCCTTTGCGAGCTTGGTGAGGTTGTGGGCGGTGCGGATCATCGCCCAATCGGGCCTGACTTTCTCGAAACCGCGTAGCAGAAACTGCCTGAACCCTCTTGCCTGCTTGATCTGTCCGAACCCGGGTTCCACGATCTGTTTCCTCAGGCGGTAGCGGCTGCGCCAGCCGGCCCGCTCGATGCACGCGCGCGCGATCCGGCGCGAGGCGTAGAGGCCGCTCGCATAACCGTTGAGCAGCAGCGCCGTCATCATGGCGGGAGAAAACGGCGACTGGCCGAGGCCACTCGTGTAGCTGCCCATGATCTCGCTAAGATCCAGGCTCTCGCGCACCAGCGCCACGATGAACCGCGACAGGTGGCTCTCAGGCACGTCGTCCCGCACGCTCGGTGGCAGGAGTTGTGCCTCGTCGATTTTCCAGGGCCGAAAGTGCTTGCTCATGACCGCGGATGAATCAAGCGCGCCACATCAGAGCAACCGACTACTCAGACAGGCTCCTAGTGTTCCGGCCCATTCATGTGATTCCGGCGAAGCTGGAATTATAAATGGAAACCCGGAACACAAACAGAGAGCTGGCTAGTGGGATGGCCATTCATTTGGGATACCAAATGAAAGAGTCAGAACACTAGCGGCGGCAGTTTGAGCGGCAGCCCGCACCGCCGCCATGCCTAGCCATCGCCGCTGAGCGAAGGCGTGTACGGACGCGCGGAAGGCATGTGCAACAATCGGCAATATGCCGGCCACGTGGCAGTTCGGCCACCGTCTTCAACGATGCGAATCAACTATCTCTCCAGCCAAGGCCGTGATTGTCAGTTCATTTTCAACGGCTGTTACAAGGCGGGGATTGGCTGTGGAGAAACTGGCGAGGCCACTGCGTGGCCGCGGTTGGCGCGTTCTGCGCTGGCTCTTGGCGTTGCTCGCCGTCATCGTTGCGATCGGTCTGCCGGACCGCGCCGCATTCGCGGCTGCTTACACGCTCAATTGCTCTACGATGCCCGCAGCGAGCGGCCCAAACTCGCTCGAGAGGAATGGCGTCGGCTCGGCTGCCGACACGCTCACTATCAGTAATCTTGCCAGCGGCAGCATCGTTACCTTCTCCATGATCGCCACGAACGGTGGCAACAGACTCGTCGACCTCGCCCTGACGAGTGGCTCGGGCTCAGGACCTACTCCGTCGAGTTTTTCCCTTACGGCCAACAATCAGACGGCCACATCGACGTTCAACGCGACCGCGACCGGCACGGCGGCGTTTTCGATCACGCTGACGAACCAAGCGTCCGGCCTGCGCGGCGTCACTTGGACCGCGACCTGTGCGGCCGGCGTCACGCTCTCTCCGAGCTCATTGCCCAACGGCACTGTCGGGACATCCTATAGCCAGACCATTACGGCCAGCGGTGGCACCAGCCCATACAGCTATGCGGTGACGGCGGGTGCGCTGCCGGCCGGTTTGTCGCTGTCGTCTGGTGGCGTTGTGTCGGGCACGCCGACGGCGGGCGGCACGTTCAACTTCACGGTGACGGCGACCGATAGCACGGCGGCGGGCAGCGGCGGTCCGTTCGTGGGGAACCGCGCCTACACGCTGACAATCGCGGCGCCGACGATCACGGTTGCTCCGGCGACACTGCCGTCCGGCACATTCGGGTCGAGCTACAGCCAGACCATCACGGCGTCCGGCGGCACGAGCACCTATACGTTCGCGGTGACATCAGGCGCTTTGCCTGGGGGCTTGACGCTGGCGTCAGGGGGCGGGTTGACCGGCACACCGACGGCAGCCGGAACCTTCAACTTCACGGTCACGGCGACCGACAGCTCGACGGGTACGGGACCTTACACCGGTGCCCGGG
>JANNRP010000537.1:0-6280 GCA_031401535.1 Hyphomicrobiaceae bacterium
CAACATCGTACCGGTTGGGTTGGACGGGCTCGCGATCAAAACTCCGTCAAGGCCTGTGCCGCCAGCGACGCGATCAATCTGGTCGGCGGTCGGCATCCAGCGAGTATCCGGTCCGGTCTCCAACGCCACCGGCGTTTGTCCAAGAGCAGACAGGATGTGCCGGTAGCACGGGTATCCCGGTTGCGGCAGGCCGACACGTGCACCAACATCGAAGGCTGCCAAGAATGCCAACACAAATGCCGCCGACGATCCGCTCGTGACGACAACGCGCGCCGGATCGACGCTGACCCCGTACCAATCCATGTAAAGCTGCGCGATTCTTGCCCGCAAGGCTGGCAATCCAAGCGCAAGCGTGTAGCCGAGGTTGTCCGTGTCGAGTGCCCGTTTGACCGCCTCGCGCGCAGCCCTCGGTGCCGCCGTGGCCGGCTGGCCAACCTCCATATGAATGACGCGATGACCTGCCGCCTCACGCGCGGCCGCCGCCCGCATCACGTCCATGACGATGAACGAAGCGATGCCGCTGCGTTCCGAAGGTGGACGCTGGATCAGCATTTGAGCAGCGCCAAGGTTTGGTGCCATTTGCAGCATGGTATCTCCGGAGCCTTCAAGCAAATCTCAAATAGCAGAGAGGCGGGCACGCTCCTGCTCAAGGGCAAGTTGCCCCGCCGCTGCACCGCGGTGTGCGACAGGGTTCGGGTCCAGATCGCCGGATCGCACCATCACGGAACTATTGGCGAACTCGATGCCAGCCTCCTGCAAGGCCCGGTAGGTCAGCTTGAGGGCCTCGCGCTGCAGCCAGCTGGCGCGCGCAGGCTTTGCGCCCGACTGCGCCTTGTCGGCTGCCCATATGCCCGAGCCGAGGACGGCGAGAGCCATCAGTGCCATCACCACGCTGGGCCAGATATTTCGGGCAAATGACGACAAGGAACGGTTCAAGGTTCGTGCTCATTGAGGTTGACCGTCGCCACATTAGCCGCTTCGCCCCGCCGCGCGCCACACTGGTGTGGAGCGATGGCGTCATTTTATCGCGCCATAACCGGCACTCGACGCTGTCGTTGCCACGCATTGACCGCTTTGCTGCCTCTAATTAGGGTCGTCGCAATCGGTCGGCCGGGGAATTCTTGGATCTCATGAGCGCGCAAAGATCACTTAGTGCTGCAGCACCGCGCGTGCGTAGCCGCATCTGTGCTCTGGCCGCACGGGTGGTCGCGGGCGTCTGCATGATGCTGGTCTGCGCGTCGGCCAGCGCCCAAGGGTTGATACGCGACACCGAGATTGAGCAACTGCTGAACGATTACGCGCGTCCGATATTCAAGTCGGCCGGGCTGGGCGAAGGCCGCGTCGCCATACGGATCGTCAAGAGCGAGGCGTTCAACGCGTTTGTGCTCGATGGCCGCAATGTGTTCATTCATACCGGCGCGCTGCAGCTTGCGGAAACCCCGAATCAGGTCATCGGCGTCATTGCCCACGAGGCCGGCCACATCACAGGTGGCCACATGGCAGCACTCCGCGCCCGCATCGCGCGCGATACCACGCGCATTCTGTTGGCCCGCGTCCTCGGCATTGGCATCGCCATAGCGACTGGCAATCCAGCAGCCGCGGCGGCGGCGGACGACATCACAATGCGCTCGTTTCTCGCCGAACGCCGCAGCCAGGAATCAGCCGCCGATCAAGCCGGCCTGTCGTTTCTGAACGCGACCAAGCAGTCCGGTCGCGGCATGCTGGAGACATTCGAACGGTTCGCCCAGCAGGAGTTCATCGGCGACCAGAACCAGGACCCGTTCGTCCGCAGTCATCCGGTCGCGACTACGCGGCTGGCGCAACTGCGCGAGACGGTACAGCGCAGTCCGAATTTCAATTCCAAGGATGCGCCACAGTTGCAGCTACGCCACGACATGATGCGGGCGAAACTCGCGGGTTATCTTTCGCGTCCACAAGCCGTGTTCAATCGCTACCCGCTATCGGATGCCTCTGTCCCGGCACGCTATGCCCGCGCCATCGCAAAATTCTTTCAAGGTGGCAATGGTGCGCTCGAAGGCGCGGTGTCAGACATCGACGGCTTGATTCGGGAACGGCCGGACAATCCGTACTTCCACGAGCTAAAGGGTGACTTCTATAAGCGCTCTGGCCGTAACAAAGAGGCGATCCCCGCACTCCGTCAGGCGCTGAAACTGGCTGGTGACGCAAATTTGATCCGCGTAGAATTAGCTCAAGCCTTACTCGGCACAAACGAACCCGCAGTTATGAACGAAGCCACGGACCTGTTGCGACGCTCGCTGGTCGAAGACCAGAATTCTCAGGCATATCGGGCACTTGCCGATGCACAGTATCGCCAGAACAAGCAACCGGAGGCTCTGGCATCGCAAGCCCAGGCAGCGTTCCTCGATGGCGACGTGAAGCAAGCTAAGATCTACGCCCAGCGCGCCAAGGTGGGATTGACGCAGGGCACACCTTCCTGGCTCAAAATGGACGACATCATGAGTTATAAGCCGCCAGTCGAATAGCCTTATCGCGCCACGAGCCGTTAGGGATCACGCCCAACACACACCGCTGAAGGATTTCATCTGATGACCACGTTCAAATTGAAGAACGCCTTGGCTGCTCTCGCCGCGCCGCGCGGTGCGGCTCTGGCGGCGATCCTGGTGGTCGGCTCGACCGGGTTGCTGGCGGCAACGGTCGCAGAACAGGCAGCAAAGCCGCTACCGCCCGCCCAGATGTTGGCCCAAGCCACTGCGGCACCTGCCGCTGCTGCTCGCTCGTTCAGTGCCGCGCAGCGCTCCGAAATCGAGGGCATCATCAAAGACTACCTGATCGCGCACCCCGAAGTGATGATGGAGGTCAGCAAGGAACTCGAAAAGCGTCAGGCGGCAATGCAGGCGGACGAGCAAAAGAAGCTGATCGTCGATCGCAAAGCATCGATCTTCAAGGCGCCCACCGATTTCGTGATGGGCAATGCCCAGGGCGATGTCTCGGTGGTCGAATTCTTCGACTACAACTGCGGCTGGTGCAAAAAGGCCGTCGACGAGGTCGTCAAGCTGACGAAGGCCGATCCCAAGGTTCGCGTTGTGCTGAAGGAGCTGCCGATCTTCGGCGAAAACTCCGCGATTGCCGCCAAAGCTGCCATGGCCTCGATCAAACAGGGCAAATACTGGGACTTCCACGTGGCGCTGATGAAAGAAAAGCAGGTCACGAAGGACAACGTATTTACCATCGCCGCCAAGGTTGGCCTCAACGTCGAGAAGCTCAAGGCGGAAATGGCCGATCCAGCCTACGATGCGGCATTGAAGGAAAATGCTGCGATTGCTCAAGCACTTGGTATTGAAGGCACGCCAGGGTTTATCATCGACGCCCGCGTCAATGTGGGCTTCGTGCCGTCAGACGGCATCAAGCAGATCCTCGCTGACGTCCGCAAAGAGGGCTGCAAGGCCTGTTAACCGTCGTTAACCGCCCGACCGAGCCCTGTGGACCGCGACCTTTCACGGGTCCGTGAAAGCTGTTACACCCCAGGCTCCGGCTTGTGCGCTGCGGTAAAGAGCTGTGCTGCGCACAAGTGGAGCGGGGTGGATCGACCACGTCGCAACTGTATCGCGCATACCGGGCTCGCAACGTCGGGCCCGCACGTTTCATCCGGCTCGAACTGGGGGCGCCGCAGACGACATGGCGAAGGACAAGCAAGATAAGGGTTCGCCCGAGCAAGAGCTGATCCGCGAGCTCGCCCATCTCCTGAACGAGACCGGTCTAAGCGAGATCGAGATCGAAAAGGCCGGCCTGAAAATTCGTGTCGCGCGCACAGTGACGCTGACCGCCGCCGCCGCGCCAACAGCAAGTGCTGCCTCGGCTGCGGCAGCACTGGCCGCACCGGCCGTTCCAGCAGCCTTCGATCCAGCGCAGCATCCTGGCTGCGTCAAATCTCCAATGGTCGGTACGATTTACCGTGCGGCCGAACCAGGTGCCGCCAACTTCATCGAAATTGGCTCCCGGGTCGCCCAAGGCCAAACGATGATGATCATCGAGGCGATGAAGACCATGAACCATATTCCCGCGCCAAAATCCGGCACTGTCACGCAGATCCTGATCGAGAACGGCCAACCCGTCGAATTCGGCGAGCCAATGCTCATCATCGAGTGACCGGGCGACACCGGTCATAGCCGTTCACTGGTTTTCACGACTGTTCGAGGCAAACACCCGCGATGTTCGACAAGGTCCTGATCGCCAACCGCGGTGAAATTGCACTGCGCATCCAACGCGCCTGCAAGGAACTGGGCATTGCGACGGTGGCAGTTCATTCCACCGCCGATGCCGACGCGATGCACGTCAGGTTGGCGGATGAAAGTGTCTGCATCGGACCGCCGCAAGCCTCGGAAAGCTATCTCAATATCCCCCGCCTGCTCGCCGCCTGCGAGATCACCGGGGCCGACGCCATTCACCCGGGATATGGTTTTCTGTCCGAGAACGCACGTTTCGCCGAGATCCTTGAAGAGCACGGCATCACGTTTATCGGACCTACCTCCGAGCACATTCGGATCATGGGCGATAAGATCGAGGCCAAGGAAACCGCCAAGCGGCTCGGCATTCCGGTGGTGCCCGGCTCCGATGGTGCGGTCACGACGGAAGCCGAAGCACAAGATGTCGCCAAACGGATGGGCTTTCCCGTGCTGATCAAGGCGGCAGCTGGCGGTGGCGGTCGCGGCATGAAGGTCGCCCGCACGCCCGAGGACATCGGCATGGCGCTCTCGACCGCGCGCTCCGAGGCCAAGGCTGCTTTCGGCGACGACAGCGTCTATATCGAAAAATATCTGTCAAAGCCGCGTCATATCGAAGTGCAGGTGTTCGGTGACGGTCGTGGCAACGCACTGCACCTGGGCGAACGCGACTGCTCGCTACAGCGCCGCCACCAGAAGATCATGGAGGAAGCGCCCTCGCCGGCTCTCAATGCCGCCCAGCGCAAAAAGATCGGCGAGACCTGCGCCAAGGCCATGCAGAAGCTGAAGTATCGCGGCGCCGGCACCATCGAGTTCCTGTACGAGGACGGCGAGTTCTTCTTCATCGAGATGAATACGCGCCTGCAGGTCGAGCATCCGGTGACCGAAGCCATCACCGGCATGGACCTGGTGATCGAGCAAATCCGCATCGCGTCGGGCGCGCCATTGAGCCTCAAGCAGGAGGACCTGGTGTTTTCCGGTCATGCCATCGAGTGCCGCATCAACGCCGAGAATCCGAAGAATTTCCGTCCCTCGCCCGGCCGCATTACCTATTGGCATCCGCCGGGCGGCCTGGGTGTGCGCGTCGATAGCGGCGCCTATCAGGGCTATCGCATCCCGCCCAACTACGACAGCTTGATCGGCAAGCTGATCGTCCACGGCAAGAACCGCAATGAGTGCCTGATGCGGTTGAAGCGGTGCCTGTCGGAGTTTGTCATCGACGGCATTGAGACCACCATCCCGCTGTTCGTGGAACTCGTGCGTCACCCCGACATTGCCAACGGCATGTACGACATCCACTGGCTCGAAAAATACCTTGGCAAGCAGGATTGAGGCGTAACGAACGTCGCGCCACACCCAAGCTCAATCATTGTATTTGCGAGCCAATTGCACTATCTCCGCGCCATGCAGCGGACTGTCGGCACAGCGTCGTCATGGCCTGACACATTCACAATCACTCACGCGTTTTAGCCTCGGGAGAGCAACTTGGACAGTGTCCTCATCATTGGCGCCGGCGCCGCCGGTTCCGTCACCGCCCAGAAATGCGCGATGAACCGCGATGTGTTCAAGAAGATCCATCTCGCTTCGCGTCGGCTCGTCAGCTGCGAAAAAGTGCAGAAGCAGTGCCGGACGCCGATCGACATTTCACAGGTCGATGCCGACAACGTCGCCGAGACCATTGCGTTGATCAAAAAGGTAAAGCCCGACCTGCTGATCAACATGGCGCTGCCCTACCAGGATCTGGCGATCATGGATGCCTGCCTAGCAACCGGCGTGCATTACATGGACACGGCCAACTACGAACCGCGCGACGTCGCCAAGTTCGAGTATTCCTGGCAATGGAAATACCAGGACCGCTTCAAGGATGCTGGTCTGATGGCCATTCTCGGCTGCGGTTTCGATCCCGGCCAGTCCAACATCTACTGCGCCTACGCGCAGGAATTCCTGTTTGACAGCATCGAGACGATCGACATCATCGACTGCAACGACGGCAGTCACGGCAAGGCGTTCGCGACCAACTTCAATCCGGAGATCAACCTGCGCGAGGTTACCCAGCGCGGCAAATACTGGAAGAACGG
>JANNRP010000538.1:0-13336 GCA_031401535.1 Hyphomicrobiaceae bacterium
CGCCACCTCAAGCCCGCCACCAAGGCAAAACCCGCTGATCATGGCAATCGTTGGCTTTGCTGACTGCGCCAGCGTATCAAACGCGATGTTGTTGCTATCGTTATATGCTTTAGACGTGCCAACCGTACGGTTCTGCTCGAACTCCGAGATATCTGCGCCAGCGGAGAAGGCTCGGTCGCCGTCACCCTCCAGGATGATCACGCGTACCGCGTCATCGGTCTCGGCATACCGGATGAGCTTGGGTAACTCCAGCCACATGGCAGCGGTGAACGCATTGAGCCGTGCTGGGTTGGAGATGGTGATGCGCTGGATGCCGAGATGAGTCTCGACCCGCAAATGAGGGAGCAGGCTTGCCGTCACTGTAGTTGATGCGGACATGGTGGTTCCTGTTGGTCGGACACCACTGTCATCGCCGGAAGACGCCCGGTTGGCAAGTCGAGCGCCATTCCGCTACGCATCAACCAGCGTTATCGTCGCACCAGCTCTGCATCTGGGCAGCCACGACCGATCATCCGGCGATGCGCAACGTGTTCAACTGACTCACGATTTGATGGAACACGCCTCTGAGCTCCGTGCCTGTAGCGGCCGTGTAGGAATTGGCACCGCCGCATGTTTGTAGCTCGGTCAGGCTTCGCGCATCAAGCAGATCGAGGGCAACCGTGAACACGGTGACGCCAGCGGCTTTCATGTTCGTGCACAGCGTCTGAAAGCGTGTGTATGATTCGCTCACTTGTGTGGTCGGTGCCGTCGACCCGCCACTGATGTAGGAGGTATTGAAGATCCCATCGGTCAGAAAGATCACGTATTTTGACACCTCCTTATCCGCATAAGCAGCAGGCGCGCTGACGCCCGGCAATACAGACGACCACTTCGGCGATAGCAAATACCATCCCCATGCTGCGCCGATATGGCCAGCGGTAGCACCAGATGCAACATAGCTATTGATGGTCGTCTTGATTGTGGGCGCGCTGCTTTTGCCAAGGAGCGGTATTACAGTCGCACTGGGGCAATTGTAGTTTCCATACGGCGTTGAAGGCACCGCTGGCAGAATGTCAACGCCAGTTGGTGCGTCATCAGACGAAGCGTGACTATTGTTGCGCTCGATGACGCAGGTATCAACGTCCTGGCCAGCGGCTGAAGAGCATTCGTAGGCGCCATACCAAGTCATGCCGCAAGACGTCACCGCTGGCGACGAACTCACTTTGTTGGCGAGTGCGCCAGCATTGACTGACGCTGAGAATGGGGCGACCGCTATGCGAACAGCATTTTCTGACGAGCTGCCATTCATCAGATTGTCGATGACATCGCTTGCCGCTGCCTTCATCGACGCAAGCTTGCCGCCGTCGTTCATCGAGCCAGTGATATCGAGCACCATGGCGAGCTCGATCTTGCGCATCTTGAATACGACTTCGGACTTGCGATTGAAGTCGAATTTACTGAAGCCTAGAACCTGCGCGAATGTTGTTGGCAGCAGGACATCGACATCGACGCTGACTTTGTTGGAGGCTCGATCGATCGTCACGTTGAAGTTCTTCAACTGCAACCCAGGCATTGATTTGGTGCTGGCGTGAGACTGAAAAAAACTTTGCGCCTTGGCGATGATCTGAGAGTCGGTTGCATTCTCGTCGTCGAGCAACTTTGCCGCCGCAAGCGCTGCCGTATCGAGGGCAGACGCGACCCGGTTTGAAACGCTGAAGGAACGCGAGGCGTCAATCGCCAAACCGACGACGCCGAACAGACTTGCTATGGTGAGGCTGAAAATCATGGCGACGGTGCCGCCACAATTCTTGCTGAACCCTTTATTCAGGTCTTGGCAGCGCATTATCAACCCCTCGCACGGCACCATCCGCCTGCGAGTGATCTGACTATAATTGATAAAATACTGATTTAATCGGAGGGCGCTGAACGCGCATCATTTCCAACGACCAGATGTCATGGTGAACAACGTGTTTAACCCCATACCGATGTCAGGCAATCTGCACCGCTATGATGGTGCAACGTACTGAGCTAAGACTGCGCCTTCATGCCATCCGAGTTGCTGCCGACAAAACGCCGCCAGTTGTGCTGATAGCTTTCAACACCATTACGGATGCGGGCTAGGTCAGCGTCGGTGGTGGGACGGACGACCTTACCGGGTGCACCCATGACGACCGAACGCGCCGGAATGTGCTTACCCTCTGGTATCAAGGCGCCGGCGCCGATGAGGCAGTCTTCGCCGATTACGGCACCATTGAGAATGATCGCGCCTATACCAATCAGGCTGCCGCGCCCAACCGTGCACCCATGCAGCATCACCATGTGACCGATCGTGCAGCCAGCTTCAATCGTTAACGGGAAGCCCGGATCGGTATGAAGCACCGATCCGTCTTGGACGTTCGAGCCCGCACCGATACGTATGGGCTCGTTGTCGCCGCGCAGCACAGCATTGAACCAGATGCTGGCATTGTCCTCGATGATGACCTTGCCGACTACGATGGCGTTGGGAGCTACCCAGAATACGCCGCTTGTCGGCCCACTCACTTTCTGTCCGTCGAGGGAGTAGAGCCCCATTATGTTCCGTGCCTTTCAGACGTCTTCGAGGTCGATATCAAGGATGGCCATCTGCAATTGATAGCTGACTTCGCCGTCTTCTTCGTCACGATAGAGCTGGGCAATCTGATCCTTGTCGACGAAGACCTCGGCCATGTCCTTCTTGCGGCCGTGCATTGCCACCCTGATCAATTCATTACGGAACACCTTCCGCAGATAGCGCTGCAGCTTGGGTAGGTCTTCTTTCATCGGTTCAGTCTTTCTCGAAGTGCGATGCTTGATTAATGATTATCGCCACAGCCACAGTCTCCCGGTGAGAGCCGCTGGTCCATGGTGAGACCGGGCTCTGGGCAACCTGCGGGACCGACGACCTTGGCGGGAACACCTGCAACAGTAGTGTTGTCTGGAACTTCCTTCAACACCACACTGCCGGCCGCTACCCGCGAGCAATTGCCAACGCGGATATTGCCGAGTACCTTAGCGCCAGCCGCGAGCAGCACGTTGTTGCCGATTTTCGGGTGGCGGTCGCCTGTTTCCTTGCCGTTGCCCCCCAGCGTGACGCTCTGCAGAATCGACACGTTATCGCCAACCGTCGCGGTCTCGCCGATGACGATGCCGGTGCCGTGGTCGATCAGGATGCCCTGACCGATCTGCACGGCCGGATGGATGTCGACAGCAAAAATCCGCGACGACTGGCTCTGCAAATACAAAGCGAAATCGCGACGGCCAGCGCGCCACAATTCGTGGGCGAAGCGATGAGTGACCAACGCATGGAAGCCTTTGAAGTAGAGTAACGGTTCCATGTAGCGGTGGCAGGCCGGGTCGCGATCGAACACAGCAGCGAGATCGGCGCGGATCGCATAGCCAATTTCCGAGTGCTCAGCCAACACATCCTGGAACAACTGGCTAATTAGTCCAGCATCGACGTCGGAGTGATTGAGGCGCTGTGCCAGTCGATGGCAGACCGCTGCCTCCAACCGGTCGTGGCTCAGTATGGTCGCGAAAATGAACCCGCCGAGGGCCGGTTCGGCCTCGATCGCGGCATCGGCCTCCCGGCGAATGGCAGACCAAATGGGATCAACATTCTGCACCAACGCGGGGCGCTTCTTCGATTGGGACATAGCCATGGCATACTCCTGTCGCTCCCTGCAACATATGGTGCCGAGGCCCCTATCAAGTCAACGCGGTGAAGTCGGCACAGTTGCAATAGAGCTAACCACTTATCAGTCTGATCTATTCCAGCGTCTCGAATAGCCGCTTCTGCAGGGTCATGCGTGGCACCAGCGACGAGATCAGCAAATGCTCCTGCAGTGTGTGGGCACCGTTACCATCGACGCCGAGACCGTCAAGAGTTGCCACCTTGTGCGCAGTAAAGTTGCCGTCGCTGCCACCGCCTGTTGCAACACCGATGAGTTCAAATCCGATGTCCGCCGCCAGTTTCTGTGCGTGGGCGTAAAGTTTGGCGCCTCCCGTGCTGAGTTCATAGGGTGGACGGTTCAACCCGCCAGTAACCTGGACGGCGACATCCGGGTCATAGGATTTGAGGGCATTGAAATGCACCTCGAAGTGTGTCGCGTCAGCCATCGTTGGCACACGCATGTCAATCGTCGCTTCGCAGTGGGCCGACACGACATTCTCGGCTGTGCCGCCGCTGATCTGGCCGACGTTGAACGTGATACCGCGGCCATAGTCGGTCATTGCCTCGATCGCCACCACGTGGCGCGCAACTTCGAGAATGGCGCTGCGGCCGTCGTCGTGGCGGGCGCCGGCGTGCGACGGACGTCCTTTTGCACGCAAAACGAAGCGGCCGACGCCTTTGCGCGCGATTACTATTTTGCCGCCGTCACGCGCCGGTTCGGTGACGAGCACGTATTTGGCGTTGCTGGCGTACTCTTCGATCAATGTACGGGACGTGGTGCTGCCGGTTTCCTCGTCGGCGACATAGAGCAGCCGGATCGGCAGCGGCGTCGTTTTACCGCTGGTGGCAATGGCACGATAGGCAGCGAATGCGAGATAGGCACCACCTTTCATATCATAGATGCCCGGACCATAAGCGCGGTCGCCGTCTATGCGAAAGGGTAACTCCTTGATTGTGCCTTTCGGATGCACCGTGTCGAGGTGGCAGAGCACCAGAATTCCCGGTCCGTCGCCGCCCCAAGCCGAATTCACAGCAAGATGATCGCCGACGCCATTTCTACCGGGAATCCGGGTCACGGCAGCGCCAGCCCCCCGCCATCCGGCCGCGCAGGCATCCATGACACGATTGACGCCATCCTTATCGGCGGTTTGGCTTTCGATTTCCACCCAGGTGCGGATGCCGTCCAGAATATCGCGTTCAGTTGGAATCTGCATGCATCGGTCTCCATTGTAGGGCTGCCTGATCAGGCCGGATCAAGGCTCGCAGTGCAACCACAAAGTTTGCGAGTCAGAAGGTCGGGATTTAATCCATAGATAGTATCAATGCTGTGCATCGAAATGCGATATTGGATCGATGGATGAAAGCCAGCTAGTGTTAATATGGTCGATTAATGGGAGCATTACGTATGGCCAAGACCCAGTCACCTACCAATGGCATGTCGGAAACCGGCGATCCGCTGTTGCTGACGCCGGGACCGCTCACAACATCGCGGGCTGTCAAAGCGGTGATGGTGCATGATTGGGGCTCCCGCGACGCGGCATTCCTGCGGATTAATCGGGAGGTTCTACAGCGACTGCCAGAGATTGTGCATGGCGCGGATACCCACGTGACAGTGCCGATGCAGGGTTCTGGCACATTTGCTGTCGAAGCCATGCTGACCACTTTCGTGCCGCCAGGAGCAAAGGTTCTGCTACTCATCAATGGCTCCTATGGCCAGCGGGCTAAACGCATTCTGGAGATCGCGCGCCGGGCTGTCGCCGTGCACGAGACCGCGGAAGACACACCGCCAGATTTGGCAGCGGTGGACGCGATGCTGAAGGCGGATGCCGCCATCAGTCACGTGTTCATGGTTCATTGTGAAACTACCAGTGGCATCCTCAATCCGATCAACGAAGTTGCAGCCCTCGCAGCGAAACATGGTCGTCGCTTTCTGCTCGACAGCATGAGCGCGTTCGGTGCGTTGCCACTCGATGTCCGCACCATGCCGGTCGATGCGATTGCTGCCTCATCGAACAAGTGCATCGAAGGCGTGCCGGGCCTTGGCTTCGTCATCGCGCGCGAAGCAGCAATGCCGGAGACCAAAGGCAACGCCACCACGCTGGTACTCGATCTTCACGACCAGTGGCAGAACTTTGCCAAGACCGGACAGTACCGATTTACGCCACCGATCCACGTCATCGTGTCGTTCCATCAAGCATTGCAGGAGTTCATAGCGGAAGGCGGTCAACCAGGGCGCGGCGCACGCTACGTGGAGAATGGCCGCGTGTTGGCCGAGGGTATGCAGGCGCTAGGTTTCAAACTGCTGCTCTCGCATAATTTGCAAGCGCCTATCATCTACACGTTCCACATGCCGACACATCCGGGCTTCAAGTTCCAGGCGTTCTACGATGCGCTGAAAGACCGAGGCTATGTCATCTATCCAGGCAAGCTGACGGTCGCCGACAGTTTCCGTATTGGCTGCATCGGTCGTATCAATGCCGATCACATGCGGGCGTTCCTGGCTGTTGTGCGGCAAGTGCTTGGCGACATGGGCGTCACGGACCTGAAGTCGGCCGCCTGATATCTTCGCGACAACAAGCTGCCCCAATCGATATTGAAGGAGCGACCTCGATGAAAGACGTCACCTGCAACGGTCGCACCTATGCCTGGCCTAAGGCGCCGACGGTCGTGATCTGCCTGGATGGATCGGAGCCAGGCTACATCGAGGAGACAATCAAGACCGGTCGCGCACCGACGTTCGCCCGGTTCATGTCGGCAGGCGCCCATGTCCATGCCGACAGCGTAATCCCGAGTTTCACCAACCCGAACAATCTGTCGATAATCACCGGGCGTCCCCCCGTCGTCCATGGCATTGCCGGTAACTTCTTCTATGACCCGGCGACCAAGACCGAAGTGATGATGAACGATCCGAAGTTCCTGCACGCGCCAACCATTCTGCGCACCTTCCATGATGTCGGCGCCAAGGTCGCCATGGTGACCGCCAAGGACAAGTTGCGGCTGCTGTTATCGAACGGTCTCGACTATGTGACCGGCCGCGCCATCGCGTTCTCGTCGGAGCACGCCAACAAGGCAACGAAGCGCGATAATGGCATCGACAACGTGCTTGAGTTCGTCGGCAAACCGCTGCCCGAGGTCTATTCCGGTGACCTTTCGGAGTTTGTGTTCGCTGCCGGCGTCAAGCTGATGGAGACACATCAGCCCGACCTGATGTACTTGTCGACCACCGATTATATCCAGCATAAAGCGGGACCGGGCACCAAGATCGCCAATGACTTCTACGCCATGATCGACGGCTATCTGGCAGCGCTCGACGCCTTGGGAGCAATCATTGTCGCCACCGCCGACCACGGCATGAACGACAAGCATGATCCGAAGTCGAAGGCGCCGAACGTTGTCTATCTGCAGTCGATCCTCGACGAGTGGGTCGGCACGGGCACGACCCGTGTCATCTTGCCGATTACCGACCCTTACGTCGCCCATCACGGCGCGCTCGGTTCGTTCGCAACCGTGCACGTTCCAGCGAGCGTGGATGTTGGCGATCTGCGTAAACAGATCAAGGCGCTACCCGGCATCGATGTTGTTCTGTCGAAAGTCGAGGCCTGCGAGCGGTTCGAGCTGCCCGGCGATCGCATCGGCGATATCGTTGTCACGTCGACCCAGCACATGACAATCGGCACGGCGGCCGCCAAGCACGATCTGTCTGGCCTCGATGAGCCGCTACGCAGTCACGGTGGTTTGACCGAACAGCGTGTGCCGATGATATCCAACCGCCGTCTGACGCTGGTGCCCGGTCATCGCCTGCGCAATTTCGATGTGTTCGACGTGGCGTTGAACCGGGTGACTTCGTAGGTCGCAATACGGTTCGCTATTGCACCTTACGGCATCGATAATTCTAAAAAAGGACAAGCCGTGCAGCAAAAAATCTCTCCGCCAAAGCTTTGCATCAAGTCACACGAGAATATGCGCATCGCCGGCAAGCTCGTCGATGCCGACGCCCAGGTCGAAGTGCGCAACCCATACACCGGCGCTGTGGTGGCAACCGTGCCATCCGCCTCCCCCGCCCAGGTCGCGGAAGCGTTCAAAATTGGCAACGCCTACAAATCGAAACTGACCAAGTACGACCGTCAGAAAATCCTGATGAAGACGGCCGACATTCTGGCCAAACGCCGCGATGAGATCGCGCTCGTCATCACAGCAGAATCGGGTCTGTGCCTGAAGGACAGCATGTACGAGGTCGGACGCGCCTACGACGTTTATTCGCTGGCTGGCCAACTCGCGATCCGCGACGATTCCGAGGTCTACTCCTGCGATATCACTCCGCACGGCAAGCCGCGTCGCATCTATACCTCGCGCGGGCCGGTGCTGGGGTGCATCTCGGCGATCACACCATTCAATCACCCGTTGAACATGATCAGTCACAAGATCGCACCTGCGATTGCGATGAACAATCGCATGGTGGCAAAGCCGACCGAGCTTACGCCGCTGACTGCACTGTTGCTCGCCGACATTCTCTATGAGGCTGGCCTGCCGCCGGAGATGCTGTCGATTGTTACCGGCAATCCGCGCTCCATGGGCGACGCCATGATCACTGATCCGCACGCTGATGTGGTGACCTTCACAGGATCGGTCAGGGTCGGCAAATACATCGCCAATACGGCCGGCTACAAGCGGCTGGTGCTGGAACTCGGCGGCAATGACCCGCTGATCGTGATGGACGACCTGTCGGACTCAGATCTCGACAAAGCGGCCGAACTCGCGGTCCAGGGTGCGACCAAGAATTCGGGCCAGCGCTGCACAGCGGTGAAGCGAATATTGGTATGCGAGAAGGTTGCCGACAAATTCGTTGAACTGGTGCTGGCGAAGGCGAAAAAGCTGAAATCAGGCGATCCGATGGACCCCGACACGGATGTTGGAACCGTTATCCACGAGGGCGCAGCCAAACAGTTCGAAGGCCGCGTAATCGATGCGGTATCGAAAGGCGCGAAGCTGCTGCTCGGCAACGACCGCAAGGGCGCGCTCTACCCGGTCACCGTGGTCGATCGCGTACCGTACACCTGCGAGCTGGTTCACGAAGAGACGTTCGGTCCCGTTGTGCCGATCATCCGGGTGCCGAACGATGTTGACAAGATTATCACGATCGCAAATTCGACAGCCTTCGGCTTGTCGTCAGGCATCTGCACGAACCGGCTGGACACCATCACGCGCTTTATCAATGGGCTCGATGTCGGCACGGTCAATATTTGGGAGGTGCCGGGCTATCGCATCGAAATGAGCCCGTTCGGCGGCATCAAGGATTCTGGTCTCGGCTACAAGGAAGGCGTTTGGGAAGCCATGAAGAGCTACTCCAACGTCAAGACCTATTCGCTACCTTGGCCAGTGTGAGGCTCTCAACAACTACCCACCCCTCCGGCCGATCAGCAACGGCGCATATGCCTCGGCCATCGACCGGATGTCCGTGATAGCTGCGTTGAACGTGCTCCAGTCATCGCCGCGCGCGATCGGTGCCCAGATTGCCTCCATGTCGTCAACTAGCATCGTCTTGGGGACTGGGCGCTGGAAATAGGGATGGGCAAGCGCGGCATCGACCCCGTCAGTGAGTGGCATTGTTCGCAATGCGGCAATCACCGCCCGCCAGTCATCGGACGCATAGAGTTCTGAGCTAGGGCTCCGCGCTAGGCGCTCGGGTCGAGCACCGCCTACGAGATCGAAGAACGATTGCTCAAAGCCGCACCGGCTGCGGCTCATCGCGGCATAAAAGGGCCGCGCCAGTGTATCCATGTCGCCAGTTGCATCGGCCGCCAGGCCCAGTCGCGCCATAGTGCCTCGCACTAGCGCCCTCTCGAATGCAGGACCGTAGACCTCCAGCGCTGCGACCAGATGTTCCTCCGTGCTCAACGGGATCAGGCATTCGGCCAATCGCTGCAGGTTCCAGCTGATCGCCCCCGCTTGTCGGCCAAAAGCATAGAGCCCGTTATGGTCGAAGTAGGCGGCGGTGAAACTGGCGTCGGCATGGGGGAGGAACCGCCAGGGCCCATAGTCGAAGCTCTCACCGGTAATGACCGTGTTGTCGGTATTCAATACGCCATGCACAAAACCGGCGACGAACCATTCTGCAGCCATAGCTGCCGCGGCCTCGGCTGTCATCTTGAGGAAAGCAGCCACTCGGTCATCCGCCGCTGCCGCGTCTGGCCAGTAGGTTGCGATGGCGTAGTCGGTGAGTGCGCGTAAGCTAACGACATCTCCCAAGGCGGCAAAGCGCTGGAACGTACCGATCCGCACGTGGCTATGCCCGAGCCGGACCAGCACCGCCGATCTGGTTGGTGACGGCTCATCATTGCGCTGCAGGGCCTCGCCCGTCTCGATCAAGCTGAAGCTCTTTGACGTGTAACAGCCAAGCGCCTCGAGCATTTCTGTCGCCAATACCTCGCGAACACCGCCCTTGAGGGTCAATCTGCCGTCGCCACTACGCGACCACGGCGTTTGCCCAGATCCCTTGGTCGCTAGATCGAGCAGCCTATCGTCTTTCGCATCGCGCACCTGCGCAAACAGGAAGCCGCGACCGTCACCGATATTGGGATTGTAGGATTGGAACTGGTGCCCGTGATAGCGCAGCGCCAATGGCTCCTGCAGGTTGCCTGGCAACACCTTGAAGCGCGCGAAGTGCGCGACCCACTCGGCGTCCGTCAAACGATCGAGGCCAACGCGGGCAGCCCAACGGTCATTGCGAAATCGAAGATCGGTGCGTGGAAAGTTGGCGGGCACAACACGGTCGTAGAACTCTGCCCCTAACCCCTCATGGCGGGGATCTGGACGATAGTCGGACGTCACTGGCACAAGCGTCTCCGGTGCTGCACAAACAATTCGATCAACGTAACAACAAGATGCTGAAATGCAAAAAGGCCCGCCAGCACTGATGCAAGCGGGCCTTCCAAGTTGGGAGTTCAAAACCGGCTTCTTATTGTGCCTTGGTCGTGTCGCTCGCTGAAAACTGGATTGGCTTGCCCGATTGGTGATTGGTGATCACTTCCTTGATCTGCACGGACGCGGCCTTAGCGGCATCCTCCGCGCTCTGCCCCCAATTCTTATCGAGATAGCCGGCCGGAATGTCGTTGTTTTGCGTGATCTTTGCGACATATGCACCTTTAGGATCGCTGATCGTCCAATTGATAGAGATAGCTTGGTTACCATCCTTCGGCGGCTTGATCTTGACGTCGCCGATAACTCGGTAAGCATTCTGCGCCTGGGCTGGGAACTGCACGCCCTTTTCCTCGAGTTCGCGACGCATGGCAGCAGCAAGAGACGTATTGCCGTCACCCGGCGCACCCGACACCTTAGGCGCAACCGACAATAACCCGCCCGCAGCACCACCCGCAATGCTACCCGTGGAACCGGACGCTACGCCAGCAACCTGCGTTGGGATTTGCCCCGCTTGAGCCGATACTGGCACGATCGGCGGTAGACCAGCACCAGGCGGCGCTGCCGATGCGATCGGCACACCAACTTGCGACTGCGTCGGCAGCCAAGCTGCGAGCGACGTGGCGGTCTTGTCGGCAATAGCCTGTATCAATTGCGGCGTCACGGCAGACCAACTGTCGCCACCCGCCACAGGCGTTATGATCTCCTCACCGGTAATGCGGTTGACGCGCTTTCCAGCCGTGTCATTAACGTCCCAAATATATGAAAGTTTGTTGCTCGACTTGTCTTTTGCTGGCGCAACGAAATAGCCCCGCAGCGTATAGCTCGCAGGCTCGCCAGCCGTTTTGGTCACGCCAATTCGTTGACGCTCGGCCGATTCTGTCAGCTGGCTTACGAGTTGCTTGCCGACCGCCTCTGGTGGGCCAATCACCGGAACGATTGCAATTCGCGTGATGGCCTGTGGTGGCGTCTGCGCCACAGGAGGCGGCGCAATTGTATTCGTAGCGACCGGTCCACTGCCCGACGACAGGATGTTATTGCTCGTTTCACAGCCCGCAAGGCCAAGCCCGACGAGACAAGATAAAGCGGCAAATGCGAAGCGCGTTGGCTTAACGAGCATCGCAGCAGCGTCCATGGTCGTCACGATGACGTCCCCCTGTTTGAGGCCCTGGTAATGGGCCCGCTGGTCTCCGGTAGCCTGCGTTACTCACGACGCGACCCACGCGTACGCACCGGTAAACTATTGATCTATAACTTGTATCGCTCAGTTTACACAAACGTCCAGCGCGAACTTGTTGAGATTCGCGGCCAACGCCAAATACGAAATGCACCTAGTCGCACCGAACCTGTGGATGGAACAATTAGGTCACGACAATGGCGGAGATTTGGCGACCATAGTCTTGGACGCCATCATGGGTGTTGCGCCGGTAGCTGAAAAACAGCGCCGGGTCAGCATAAGTGCAGGCGGATTGAAGCTCAATTTGCCGCAAACCAGATACGGCAAGCTGGTATGCCACGAAGCCCGGTAAATCAAAGTGCGCCTTGGTTTTGCCCGACGGGATCGTGAAGAATTTTGCATTGCCCGGTGCAGCATTCAGAAACTGCGCTTCGAATTCAGCACCAACCTCGTAGTTCGATTGATTGATGCACGGGCCGATTGCAGCACGAATACGCGCCCGTACCGCGCCCAGGCTTTCCATTGCTGCGATGGTTGCCTCCAGGATGCCGCCGACAGCGCCACGCCAGCCGGCATGGGCGGCTGCGACGATCCCGGCATTCGCGTCGGCAAATAAAACCGGCGTGCAATCGGCGGCAAGCGCCCCGACCACGAGCCCTGGCGTACGGGTAACGAGCGCATCGGCCTTGGGTACGGCACCGCGGGCAAACGGCTGGTCGATGATCAGCGCGGTGGCACTGTGCGTCTGAAAGACAGTAGCGAGGTTGTGTGCTGCCGCATTCAGATGTGACGCGACGCGACCACGGTTTTCGAGCACGCGGGATGTGTCGTCCTTCGAGCCCAAACCGCAGTTCAACGAACCGTAGATACCATCCGACACACCACCCTGCCGCGTGAAAAAGCCATGCCGGATTCCAGCAAGTGCGCCGAGGTTGGTCGCCGTCATTACCTTGCCGTCAAACGCCATGCGAAGCCCCATCTGCGAAAAATCACGCGCCTGCATCGAACCCCGGCAGAACCGGCAGCCCCGCAGACCGCAACGCCATAACCTTGAACCGCACACCCATTCCGTTTGGCGACATCAACCGAGCGACACCACTTTCGATTGTTTGTGCCCGGTTCGGATTGGCCGCCATCAGCTTCGACGCACGCTCGACGATGCCGAGCCGCCCCAGGAACTCGGCCTGTGGCAGCGGACCGTCGACAGCCAAGCCGAGGGCACGCGCGACCGTGGCCAGTTCTTCAAAGTTCACGTGCGCCGACAAGTCAGCCTCGCCCGGCGACGTGAGCGGGTGTTCGGGCTGATGCCCTCGCACCGCCTGCAGTGTATCACCGGTGGCTGCCTTTTCGTGCCCGTAGTCGATAACGAGGAGGACAAAGGGCGCTGTTGTCTGGAGTTTTGCCAGGATCGACTGCGGCTGCTGGCTTTCGAAAACCGTGTCCGGCGATACCTCGGGGAAACCGGCGGCCAGATCATCGCGGGCAGCGGCATCCGACAGCACGCCGAAGGTCAGTTGCCCGTCGCCGTCCAATTCAACGCTGCGGGGCTTCCAGCCCTCAGCGGTTTTGACCCACTG
>JANNRP010000539.1:0-11647 GCA_031401535.1 Hyphomicrobiaceae bacterium
ATGGAGTTCTTCTACCGGGAGATGCGCAAAGCGACCGGCCTGCTGATGGACGGCGACAAGCCGGTTGGCGGGCAATGGAATTTCGATCACGACAATCGAAAACCGCCAAAGGCCGATCTGTTCATGCCGGAACCTCTCCACATCGAACCGGACGCGATCACGCGGGGCGTGCTCGCTCTTGTAAAACTGCGATTTGGCGATCACATCGGCGACCTTGAACCGTTCTGGTTCGGTGTCACACACACGCATGCCGAGGCTGCGTTCGATCACTTCGTCAGCACAGCGCTGCCGAAGTTTGGCGACTACCAGGACGCAATGCTCACGGGGCAACGCTTCCTCTATCATGCGGTCGTCTCGATGTACCTCAATGTCGGGCTGCTTGCCCCCCTCGATATCTGCCGCAAGGTCGAGGCCGCCTACAGCCGCGGCGACGTGCCGATCAACGCAGCGGAAGGCTTTATTCGCCAGGTTATCGGCTGGCGCGAGTACGTGCGCGGGATCTACTGGTTGAAGATGCCCGGCTACCTGGATGAGAACTACTTCGGCAACTCGCGGTCATTGCCTGATTTCTACTGGACCGGCGACACCGACATGGCCTGCGTCAAGGCCGCTGTCACGCAAACGATCGAGGACGCCTACGCGCATCACATTCAGCGGTTGATGGTGACGGGCAACTTCGCACTCCTTGCGGGAATCGATCCGCGCGAGGTGCATGAATGGTATCTCGCCGTCTATGCCGACGCCTACGAATGGGTGGAATTACCTAACACGCTGGGCATGAGTCAGTTCGGCGACGGCGGCGTGCTGGCGTCAAAGCCCTATGCCGCGAGCGGCGCCTACATCAACCGCATGTCGGACTATTGCAAGGGCTGCCGGTTCGATGTGAAGCTTCGAACGGGTCAGGATGCCTGCCCGTTCAATGCACTCTATTGGGATTTCCTCGCTCGCAACCGCACCAAGCTTGGCGGCAATCCCCGCATGGGCCAGATGTATGCGACCTATGACAAGTTCGACGCCACGGAGAAAGACCGGATCAGCACGAGCGCCACGGTGTTTTTGAATGGGATGTGAGAGGTGTCAGACACAATTCACTTCACAAAAAATTATACGGATCGATGTCGATGCTCAATCGTAGATCGCCCTTGGTTTCGGGCATAGCCTCAAGCCAGACGCGCAGGTAGCCCTGTACGTCGATATCGCGCGGTGCTTTCAGTAGTAGCCGCCAGCGATGCCGCCCACGCACCAGGAACACCGGCGCTTCGGCCGGCCCCAACAGCTCGATGCGATCGGCCGGCGGCGCGCGACGGGCAATCTCGCGGGCGAAGCGCTCCGCCACGTCCCTCTGCTTGGCCGACACAATGAGTGCCACGAGGCGGCCAAAGGGCGGCAGCATGCCCAACTGACGCTGGCGGATCTCACGATCGAGGAATGATGCGCGATCGCCGGAGATGATCGCCTCCATAACAGGATGCTCCGGCATATGCGTCTGCACGAGCCCACGGCCCTTGGCCAAGGCCCGCCCCGCACGTCCCGTCACCTGGTGCAGCAACTGGAACGTACGCTCAGCGGCGCGTGGATCGGCTTGACCCAATCCCAGATCGCCATCGACGATGCCGACGAGGCTCAGGTCAGGAAAGTGATGGCCTTTGGCGACGATCTGTGTGCCGATAATGATGTCGGCCTCGCCGCGCTCGATTTTGTGGATCACTTCACGCATCTCAATCAGGCCCGGGACCAGGTCGCTCGACAGGATTGCAAGCCGGGCGTTGGGAAAACGCTCGACCACCTCCTCCGCGATGCGCTCTACGCCTGGACCGCAGGCAACAAGACTGTCGGGAGCGGCGCACTTCGGGCACTTGTCGGGCAGCGGCAGGGAGAACCCGCAGTGGTGACAATTGAGCCGCTTCTTGAAGCGATGCTCGACGAGCCATGCGGTACACTGCGGGCACTCGAATCGATGCCCGCAGCTCCGACACAATGTCAGCGGTGCATAGCCTCGTCTGTTGAGGAACAGTAGCGATTGCTGCCCTTTCGCCGATGTCTCCACCATGGCATCGACCAGCACTGGTGACAGCCAACGCCCTTTTTCAGGCGGGGCTTTGCGCATATCGATCGCGGTGACCACCGGTAATTCCGCGCCGGAATAGCGTCCGGGAAGAACCACATGCCGGTACTTGCCGGTGCGGGCGTTGACGTGGCTTTCGATCGATGGCGTGGCCGACGCCAGCACCACCGGAATTTTTCCCAGATTGCCGCGCACCACCGCCATATCGCGCGCCTGATAATGCACGCGGTCATCCTGCTTGAACCCCGGATCGTGCTCTTCGTCGACGATAACGAGACCCAGATCCTCGTAGGGCAGAAACAAGGCCGATCGTGCGCCGACAACGACGCGCGCGGCCCCCGTTGCCGCCGCCCGCCAGATGCGCCCACGCTCGGCGGCACCCAACGCCGAATGCCATTCGACAGGCTTTGCGCCGAACCGGCGCTGGAACCGGTCCATGAACTGGCTCGTCAGCGCAATTTCGGGCAGCATAATTACGACCTGACGACCCTGTGCGAGGGTGCGTGCCACTGCCTCATAGTACACCTCGGTCTTGCCGGAGCCGGTCACGCCATCGAGCAGCGACACGGAAAAATTACGGCCATCAACTGCCGACCTCAAGGTATCAACCGCCGCCTGCTGCTCATCGCCAAACGTCGTGATGGCATGATCGGGATTAGGTCGCGGATAACTACGCTCCGGAATCGTTACTTCAACCAGCAGACCCGCCTCGACGAGACCATCTACGACACCGGTTGATACCAACGCCTCGGCCGCCAGTGCCGACTTTGCACGAATCTGTCCATCACGCGCCACGCGCATAGCCTTTGAGCGGGCAGGCGTCATGCGTAGCGGATCACTGGTATCCTGCGCCAGCGTCACGCCGGTGCGCGGCTTTTGCGGCTCGAACGCGGCAGCGGCCCCCATCATCATACGCAGCACCATACCCAACGGCGCCAACGTATATTTTGAGATCCATTCGGCGAACCGCATCGACAGGATCGGCAGTTCGGGGACATCGAGTTCGGCAATCACCATTTTCATTTTTTTTGGATTGACGGGCTTGCCGGTATCGCCAAGTACGCGGTCCCACACAACGCCGATGCGCGATTGCGGCCCGAATGGCACCAGAATGAACTGGCCCGGCGCCAGCGTCATGCCGGGACCAGCAACATAATCGTACGTCTGGTCGAGCGCGACCGGCAGCAGCACCGGCACGGTCACGTGCAGGCGATCACCAGCGTCATCAGAATCGAACAGACTATTCAAAGCCCTAGCCGCCTGCTTAAAGTTGCGAATCAACAACAATGGACAACCCTAGTCCTCCGATCGGGACCGGGCTAAGGCCTGCTGGAGAACGCGCATGAAATTCTTTTGTGACACCGCCGACGTCGCCGAGATCGCAGACCTGGCATCAACCGGCCTGCTGGACGGTGTCACCACCAACCCGTCGCTCGTCGCAAAAGCTGGCCGCGACTTCAAGACCATCATCAAGGAAATCTGCACCATCGTGCCCGGACCGGTCAGTGCGGAAGTGGCAGCGCTCGACTTCGAAGGCATGCTCGCCGAAGGCCGCACGCTGGCCAAGATCGCACGCAACGTCACGGTCAAGTTGCCGTTGACGTGGGATGGCTTGAAGGCCTGTAAGGCGCTGACATCGGAAGGTACAATGGTCAATGTCACACTGTGCTTTTCGGCGACGCAAGCGCTATTGGCAGCAAAAGCCGGTGCAACGTTCGTGTCGCCGTTCGTCGGTCGGCTTGATGATCAGGGTTTGGAAGGCATGGATCTCATCACTGAGATTCGTACAATCTATGAGAATTACACCAGTCTAACGACCGAGATTCTGGCGGCGTCGATCCGAACCGTTAACCACGTGAAGCAGGCTGCCCTGATCGGTGCTGACGTCGTTACCGTGCCCCCTGCCATCCTGAAAGCCCTGGTCAAGCACCCACTGACCGACAAGGGCCTGGAGCAGTTCATGGCTGACTGGAAAAAGTCCGGTCAGAAGATCTAGCCTACTCTTACCGCCAATATTGCAGGCCTACCCTGCGCATGCAAAATCTGCCCGTAGACATCGAGGCGGAATTACCGGATGCTCGTGTGATATGGCGCGCTGCTGTGCAACGCTAATGCGAGATACAGCAAAAAAAGATCGCACAACGCGACCCAATTAAAAAAAGCTCCGACGATACCAAGGAATGGGACCCAAGTGGCTGCTGTTGAGTTGCGCGGACTTTCCAAAAAATATGGCGACCTGACGGTCGTCGACAACGTGTCGCTGCGCGTCGAGCATGGGCTGATGGTGTGCCTGCTCGGTCCATCGGGCTGCGGCAAGACCACCACGCTGCGCTTGATTGCCGGCTTCATGGAGCCGACAGCTGGCGAGATCCGCGTCGGCGACCGCGTGGTGTCGTCGACAGCGCGCACTCTGCCGCCGGAAGCCCGCAACATGAGCATGATCTTCCAGAGTTATGCGCTGTGGCCGCATATGACAGTGGCGGAGAACGTCGCTTATGGCCTGCGGCTGCGCAAGATGGACCGGGCCACGATCGATGCCAAGCTTTCGAAAATCCTGAGCAGTACGCGCCTCGAAGCCCTCGCCGCGCGTTATCCGGGAGAACTATCCGGCGGCCAGCAGCAACGCGTTTCTCTCGCCCGTGCCCTCGTCATTGAACCCGAAACACTGTTGTTGGATGAGCCGTTGTCCAATCTCGATGCCAACCTGCGCGAGGAGATGCGCTTCGAGATCCGCCGTCTGCACGACGCCTTCCGCTACACCACGGTATATGTGACGCACGATCAATCCGAAGCCATGACAACCGCCGACCTGATCGCCGTGATGAATGCGGGACGGATCGAACAATTGGGCACACCGGAAGAGATTTACGACCAACCGATTTCTGAATTCGTCGCGCGCTTCATCGGCGCCAGTAACGTCATCAAGGGTCAGCCCCGCGACGCGCACCACATTGAGGTGGCCGGTCATGCCATTGCTTGCTCAGGTGTGCCAATGCCGACGGGCCGTTCGGCTACGGTTGCAGTTCGCCCACACAACGTCAGGCTTTTGTCAGCAACGCCACCTGCCGGGACCACCAACGTCATTCCAGCGACCATCACACGCCACGTATTCCTTGGCTCGATCAGGGATTATGTCGCACAACTGAGCGACGGAACCGAACTTCGAGTTACCACGCCGCCATCACAGAGCATTGCGGAAGGTGCCGAGGTCTACGTACACTTGGGCCAGGAACATTGTCTGGCACTGGCGAGATAGACGTCAGAAAAACAAAAAAATGAACCATCAGGAAACGAAGTGTTTGGAGGAGCAACGACCATGACCAAGGGCAAGACCACGCGCCGTGACGTGTTGATCGGCTCGACCGCGTTGGCAACCGCAACGTTTGGTTCGGGCATTATTGAAAGCGTTCGTGCCGCCCCGCCAGAGCCAACGGCCATAACACCGGCGCTTGTCGACGCCGCAAAGAAAGAAGGCAAGGTCGTCTGGTACACGGCCGTCGACATCAATGTCGCCGAGAAGATCGCCAAGGCGTTCGAGGCCAAGTATCCAGGCATTCCGGTCAAGGTAGAGCGGACCGGTGGCGAGCGCATCTATCAGCGCGTGGGACAGGAAACAGCATCGAAAATCTACGCGGTCGATGTGCTGCATTCTTCAGACGCTGCTCATTTCATCGTATGGAAGCGCGAGGGGCTGTTGACGCCGTTCATGCCTGAGGATGTGGCCAAGCATTTCCCTGCTGATCACAAAGACCCTGATGGCATGTTCGCCTCGTGGCGAATCTGGCTAAGCGCCATCGCTTACAACACCGACCTTGTGAAGGCCGCAGACGCACCGAAAAGCCACGCTGATCTGCTTGACCCAAAGTGGATGGGCAAAATGGTCAAGGCGCATCCGGGATACTCGGGCACGATCATGACTGCAACGCACCAGATCACCCGGGAACTTGGCTGGGAGTTCATGGAAAAACTCGCGAAGCAGAAGATCATGCAGGTGCAATCGGCCTCCGACCCGCCCAAGAAGCTGGCGTTGGGCGAGCGCGCGATCCAAGTCGATGGTGTCGACTATCTGCACTATCTGATGAAGGACAAGGGCCAGCCGGTGGAGGTCGTTTACGCAACAGAAGGCACGCCGCTGATCGTCGGCCCGGCTGGTATTGCGAAGAATGCACCGAACCCGAACGCGGCCCGGCTCTTCCACACGTGGTCGTTCACAGCGGAAGCTCAACAGCTTAACATCGATGTGGGCGGACTATACTCGGCGCATGCGCTGACCAAGGACCGGCCTGGCCGCAAGCGTCTTCAAGACATTAAAACTTTCAAAGAAGACCCGGCGGCTGTGGAAAAATTAGCTGATGAGATCAAGGAAAAATACGCCAAACTCTTCAAGGTGTGATGGTCGGGTTAGGCCAGCACTCGGGTTGGTCATGATACCAAGTCATCGAGCATCACCAATAGGTTGTTGGGTTACGGGCTCCAAACGGGGCGCTAACCCGGCCTATGCGACACTGGTCGATCACGGCGGAGTTGCAAAATGTCAAAAATAACGAGACGTTCGACACTCAGTGGTTTTGCAGCACTATCTATCAGCCCACTGACCACACGGGTCTTGGCGGCAGCCCCGCCCGCCGAGGCCATTTCCCCGGCTTTGATCGAGGCTGCAAAGAAAGAAGGCTCAATCAATTGGTACACGGCGATGGATCTGCCCGCCGCCGAAGCGATGGCAAAGGCGTTCGAAGCGAAGTTCGCCGGCATCACCGTCAAAGTCGAGCGCTCAGGCAGCGAACGCGTTTTCCAGCGCATAGCCCAGGAATACGGTAGCCGCATAACCCAGGTCGATGTCGTGAGTAGCGCTGATGCTGCTCATCTCATTGCCTGGAAGCGCGAAGGGTGGTTGCAACCTTACGTGCCGGAGGATGTACCGAAGTTCTTCAAGCCCGGCACCTTCGATGCAGACGGGCAGTTCGCCACCCATCGCGTGCACCTGAGCGTAATTGCCTACAACACTTCGCTTGTGAAACCTGAAGATGTACCTAAGAGCTTCAAAGATCTGCTCGATCCAAAGTACTCAGGCAGAATGGTGAAGGCTAATCCGAACTACTCCGGAACCATTCTCACTGCCACGTTCCAGATGGCGCGCGATATCGGCTGGGACTATTTCGAGAAGCTGGCGAAGCAGAAGGTCATGCAAGTTCAGTCGTCGACCGACCCGCCGAAGAAGATCGCCCTCGGCGAGCGTGCGATCATGGCTGACGGCAATCACTACAATGTGCTGCAACAGAAGGACAAAGGCGCGCCCGTCGATGTCGTGTTTGCAACCGAAGGTTCGCCCTACGTGTCGAACCCTTCGGGAGTATTCAAGGCCGCCCCGCATCCGAACGCTGCACGACTGCTGCACAACTGGATGTTTTCCGGCGAAGGCCAGCAGATGATCATCGACTACACCGGCATGTACTCGATGCATGGAGGCGTAAAGGCGAAGCCGGGTCGCAAGGCGCTGGCCGATATCAAGACCATGAAGGAAGATCCGGAGGCTGTGCTCGCCCAGGCCGACGACATAAAGACCAAGTATACGCAGATCTTCAAGGTGTAGTGCAGGGGTGGAACAGCGAGGTCTGAGCAACACATCTCGGTTTCCACCACACGACCGATGTCATCGTTGGGACAAACCCGAAGATGACGACTTTATGCAGTCGGGTACTGCTGCAAAGCAGTACCGTTCCGACGAGTGCAGTTGAAGGATCCATCGCCCTTGTCCGTTTCCACCGCCACGATAGCTCCTGCACACCGCTCCGGCCTCCGCTTCGACCTTTCGATGCCAGTGATGATCGCCTTCGCGAGCATCCTCGTCGCCCTCATCGTGGTGCCAATGGCTTGGCTCGTGGTGTACGCCTTCACCGACAAGGCAGGCGCGCCGACACTCGCCAACTTCGCTCGACTGTTCACGGACGCGAGCTTCTTCGAACCGTTGATCACGACACTCACCATCGCAACAAGCGTCGGCGTGATCTGCTGCGCCGTCGCGGCCCCCATGGCGTGGCTGGTTGCCCGTACCGACATGCCGATGACGGGCACCATTCGTACGCTGATTATGGCGTCGTTCGTGACGCCTCCGTTCCTCGGCGCCATCGCCTGGGAGTTGCTCGCCGCCCCCAACAGCGGACTGCTCAATCAGGCCTACAGAGGTGTGACCGGCGCCGGGCCCGATGATGCCTTGTTCAACATCTACTCGCTCGGCGGGCTCATTTTTGTGATCTGTTGCTACACGTTCCCCTACGTGTTTGTGCTGGTGGCTAACGCGCTCGATCGAATCCCCGGCGAACTGGAAGATGCATCGTCCATGCTGGGTGGCCGCACCTGGACCACCGCGCGGCGCATCACGATCCCGCTTGCCTTGCCGGCATTGTTAGCCGGTCTGCTGATCGCGTTCCTGCAGGCGATGAACCTGTTCGGCTCGCCGGCGATCCTCGCGATCCCGGCCGGCTTCAACACGCTGACAACCAAAATCTGGACCCTGTTCCAGTTCCCGCCAAAGCCGGAACTTGCGGCGGCCGCATCGATGCCGCTGCTGCTGCTCACCGTAATCCTGCTGCGGGCCCAGGCCAAGGTGCTCGGCCGTGGCGGCTACAGCGTTGTCGGCGGCAAGTATGGCTCGCCGCGCCTCGTGCCGTTGGGCGCTTGGCGTATCCCGGCCGTCGTGCTGTGCTTTGCGTTGCTGATGCTGCCGGTGTTCTTGCCCTATGGCGCTCTGCTCAATGCGGCGTTCTCCAAGACAGCCTCGCGGCTCGTTACGTTCGACACGTTTTCGCTGCAAAATTTCTACTTCACATTCTTCGAGTTGTCGCAGACCCGGCGCGTGTTGTTCAACACATTTCTGCTTGCCGCGATGACAGCGACGGCGGGCACGATCCTGGCGCTGGTGATCTCCTATCTCGTGTCGCGCAAGGCGGTGCCGGGCCATCGATTCCTGGGCGCGCTCGCAACCGCACCGATTGCCATTCCCGGTATCGTGCTCGGCGTCGGGCTTTTCCTGTCCTACACACGGCCACCACTGGTGCTGTATGGCACGCTTTGGATCCTCGCGATTGCCTACGTGACAGTTGAGCTGCCCGCCGCCTATCAGCAATTGCAATCCGCATTCCATGCAGTACACCCCGAATTGGAGGAAGCCAGCCGCATCCTCGGCGCCACGCGGTTGCAGGCGTTGTGGCAGATCACGGCTCCGCTGCTGCGCACCGGCGTGATCGCTACGTGGTGTTTCATCTTTGTCGCCGTGGTGCGCGAACTGTCGGCAGCAATAATCTTGTTCACGTCGGACACCAAGGTGATGTCGGTGCTGATCTTCGATCTAAAGGAAAGTGGCGATCTCGGTGCCATTGCCGTGCTTGGGCTGGTCATGCTGATCATGAGCGCGGCCGTCATCATCATGGCGAACCGCATTCCAGGTTTCGGTGGCGGCCAGCGCCTCAGAACCTCCTGATCGGGACATTATGAAAGCCGTTTCCGAAGCGTCGGCCATTGCCGAAAAACTTGCCGAACGCATCAGCGCCCTCGATACAGACAGGCTTCCGTCCGCGCTCAAGACGACGGCTCAGAACCTCGTTATCGACGTCATCGGTCTGTGCGTCGCCGCACGTAATGAAAACTATATCGCCAGCGCGCGGGTGGGCTTCGACGACCCTGGCACAGCAACTGTGATCGGTCATTCGGTAACGTCCAGTGCTGCGGCGGCAGCCTTCATCAATGGCATCGCGGCCCATGGCGAGGACTTCGATGACACGTTCGAGGGCGGTCCGGTGCACGCCGGCACGGTGATCGTGCCAGCCGTGCTGGCAGCCGTCGAGCGCGAGAAACTCGACGGCGCAGCAGCATTGCTTGGTATCTCGGTTGGCGTTGAAGTCATGTGCCGATTGAGCCTCGTCAAGCCCAAGGCGATCCACACCGCCGGGTTCCACCCGACGGCCGTGTTAGGCGCGATGGGGGCAGCGGCTGGCGTCGGCGCGGCGCTGCGGCTGAAACCGCAGGAACTCGTCAACAGCTTGGGCATCGCTGGCAGCATGGCAAGCGGCCTCATAGAATACCTAACCGACGGCACTTGGACCAAGCGGATGCATCCCGGCTGGGCAGCGCAATCTGGCTTGCGGGCGGTCCTTCTTGGTCGCGCCGGTTTCAATGGGCCACGCACTGTATTTGAAGGCCCGCACGGACTATTCCATGGCTTCGCCAATACCGTCGACGGCGATTGGAGTCAGTTACTTGACGGTTTCGGTGACCGCTGGATGGCCACGACCATCGCATTCAAACCGTATCCATGCGGGACGATGGCGCATCCTTACATCGACTGTGCTCGGCGGTTTGCCAAACGCGGCATTCCAGCTAGTGAAATCGTATCGATCAGGTGTGAAACCGCCGAAGGTTACGTGCATCGGCTGTGGGAGCCGATCGCCTCGAAACGGCAGCCGCCGAATGGATACGCTGGAAAATTCTCAGTCCCATTCTGTGTCGCCGCAGCCATCCTGAACGGCAACGTCGGGCTCGATACATTTACCGATCAGGCCGCTGTTGACCCGGCATTGCGCGCACTAGCCGCCAAGGTTGGCTACGAGATCGATCCAAACAGTGAGTATCCGCACAACTACACCGGCCATATCCGCGTCACACTCATCAACGGCCAGATCATCGAAGAGCGTCAACCGCACCTGCGCGGCGGCGCCCGCGAACCGCTGAGCGCCGCAGATATCGAAGCGAAGTTTCAACTCAACGCCCGTTACGGCGGCTGGGATGAGAGCAACATCGACAGTGTACTGACGCTGGTGCACGGCTTGTTCCAGGGCCCCGTCGATCTAACCCCACTTGCAAAATAGGCAGACCGCCATGACCATAGCCTCGACAGAACTCAGCGGCCGCGTTGCCCTAGTAACCGGTGCTGGCCGCAACATCGGCCGCGAGATTGCGTTGACGTTGGCGTCCGTCGGCGCTGCTGTCGCCGTCAACGCCCGCTCGAATCGCGCTGAAGCTAATGCCGTCGTCGCCGACATCACAGCAGCGGGCGGCAAGGCCATTGCTGTCATGGGCGACGTCGTCGATCAAGCTGCGGTCGCAGCCATGGTCGAAACAACCGTGAACGCATTCGGCGGTCTCGATATTCTCATCAACAATGCCGCGATCCGCAAGGAAGGCGCCTTGGAGACCATGTCGTTCGAGCAGTGGCGTGAGGTCATGGGCGTGATTCTTGATGGCGCATTTCATTGCACCAAGGCAGCGTTACCCCACCTGAAAGCTGGCGGTCACGGCGCCATAGTCAGCATCGGTGGCGTCTCGGCCCACACCGGCGCCAAGCACCGCGCACATGTGATCACCGCCAAGGCTGGCCTAATCGGGTTTACCAAGGCGCTGGCACATGATCTTAGTGGTGATAAAATTACCGTGAATTGCGTCGTCCCCGGCTTGATCAACACCAACCGCGACCCGAACGCTCCGCTGCCCTCCCACCACAACGTCAACCGCACGCTCGTGGGGCACCTGGGCGCGTCATCCGACATCGCCAATGCCGTCCGCTATCTGGTGGGACCGAGCGCCCGCTAT
>JANNRP010000540.1:0-2362 GCA_031401535.1 Hyphomicrobiaceae bacterium
AGGAGATGCGCGGTCGCCGCAATGCCCCCCTTCAACTCGTTGACATGAACGATATCGAGGCGGTTGCCCGCACGCGGGTCGCCATCTGGACGACGAAAGCCACCCATGGCTGCTCGGAGCGCAAGGCGCCCGATGCGACCCATGCCATTAATACCGACGCGCATCCGATCCCCCGTCATCGTGCTACCTTGCTGCTGTCACCGAGCTCGTCGAGCCGCGCCTTCAGCGCCATCCGATCGAGCGATGCGAATGGCAGACTGCTGAACGCTTCGAGCCGCCGTCGGATCATGCCGTAGAGCTCGTTCAGCAGTGTCGCGCGTTCGACGTCCGAACCATGGAACTTCGCCGGATCGGGAAATGGCCAGGCGGCCGTCACCGGCCGATCACCGAAGTCGGGGCAGATCTGGCCATCGACCGTGTCGCAGAGCGTGATGACGAAATCCATGCGCGGAGCATCCGGCCCCATGAACTCGTTCCACGATTTCGAGCGCAGTCCGGTGACGTCGTGGCCAAGGACCTTCAGACGGTCGAGCACGTCCGGCATCGGGCATGCAGCCGGCTCGTTCCCGGCCGAGTAGGCCTTGAAGCGACCCTTGCCGATGCGCTCAAGCACAGCTTCCGCGATGATCGAGCGCGCGGAGTTATGGGTGCACAGAAACAGGACATTGAACGCAGGTGACATGACATCCTCCTCGTGGGGTTCATCGGGCAGCAGGCGAGCAAGGTCGCCGCACAAATCTGGCCGGCCACCGCAGCAGGTCTCGGTCAGAAAACCGAAGAGATTGCGCAGGCCGACGAAGCGCACGGCGTAGATGACTTGGCGGCCCTGCCGCGTCGATTGGACGAGGCCCGCGCGCTCCAACGCTGCAAGATGGAATGACAGGCTCGACGCAGGCGATCCGAGCCGCGCGGCAAGTTCGCCAGCAGGCATACCTGTTGCACCAGCGGACGCCAGAAGCCGCATTAGATCGAGGCGTTTTGCCTGGGCGAGCGCACCAAAGCCCTCGGCCGCATCATTTGTTTCCATAAAAATCGAATAGTCGAAATATATGACAACAGCAAGACAGTCGCTTGGGTCACGCGGGCCGAGTGGCCGGCGTGCGCCAAAGCTTCACGGCCGACACGGCAAGGATTGCCGCCAGTGTAAATCGCAGGGCATCGCTCGGAACCACGCCAGCGAGCCCGCCGCCAAGCATGGCGCCGACAGCGGAACCCAGGCTCATGGGAATGGCTAGCAGCATGATCATCGACCGCGACCTGAACCGGCCGTTGAGCCAATGCCGAACGACACCCGTCAGCACGGTTGGAATGGCAATGAGCAAGCTGGCAGTGCCAGCGGTCTTGATGTCCGTGCCAAACAGGAAAATCATCACCGGTATGATGAATTCGCCGCCAGCTATACCGAGCAGGCTCGATAGAAAACCGATGACAACTCCTGCCAGTAACGCGGCACAAGCGCGTAGGACTTCGTTGCCCGGTAACTGCAGTGTGGTCGTCCCTTGAAAGATCGTTTCGCCCACCAGCAAAGCGGCAATAGCGATCAATAGGACGGCCAGGATCGAGGTCATCCGATGCTTCGGAATACGCGATAGGACACCGGCACCGACCCAGGCCGCCAGCACGCTCGAAGCGATCATGGCCGCGATTTCGAAGCGGAACGGAATAAGTGCGCTGACGCCAACGAAATTGAGCCGGGTGCCCGCAGCAAAAATGAGTGTGACGAGGCTGATCAGAAGATTGATACGAACTGCACGATGGGCGTACAGCTCGAAGATTAGTACCAGGATCGGAAGCCGGAACTCAGCACCGCCGAGCCCAATCAGGCCACCCAGCATGCCGACGGCAGCGCCCAGCACAAACGCCTGCGCTGGCTTGCGAACCGGATAGATGCGAGCACTATCGATGGTTGAACTCATCTGTGGACACCCGCCAAAATGCTCTCAACGATTTTCTGGCGATCCTAAAGAAACGCTGCCAACTAATCGAGTTCACCTGGGACGCGCATTGATTGCCACTTCTCTGAGTGAGCCCCCGTCGCGCGGGCATCCAGCGCCCAATCGGCGACTTGATCTATATCACACGGTAAGTCGTACCCGACACCGCCATGGAATTGCTGCCACGCGTCATCGTACGGCTTACGCACAGCAGTCAGTACTGAAACATCGGCTGCGAGTGCGGCTTCAAAGCACGTCCGCAACCCGCGCCCCAAGCTTTCGGCCCGGCCAAAGCGGTTGATAACCAGCAGATCAACGCGGTCGGCAATAGCTTGCATGATCGCAGGCTCTGCATCGGCAAGGCCTCGCTCATCAAGGCGGCAGCCCTTAGCGCATGCTCCGCGATCCTCCCAGATGTCGAACGCTTT
>JANNRP010000541.1:0-3278 GCA_031401535.1 Hyphomicrobiaceae bacterium
CGCTCTTGTTTACCCAGTCACTCTCGAAGGAGACTGGCGCATTCTCGCTGACGTATTCTTCGAAAGTTCCCCGGAGAAGAAGTCGATCAGAATGGAGCCGCAGCTCGTAATCCGCCAACTCTCGTTCAGCCCGCGCTGAGAGAATCAACCGGCAGTGGGGTCCGATGCGCGCTGGCAGCCAGTTTATTGCGTTGCTGAGCCAGGCGCTCGCCAATTGATCCAGCGCGTCAATGAACAGCACGATCGGCCGCTCTGCGTTGCCTTCCGTCAGGCTGACTGCAAACGCAGCCAAAATGTCATCCTCGCTGATGTGTGATGGCAGTAATGGAAGTTTGAGCGCAAGGGCGATTTCGTCGACGATCCCCTTGGCAAGCTGCGCCGCGTCGCTCGAAGCGGGCGACGCCCCAACATAGCGCTCGATGACGACGGCGTGAGGAAACTGTTCACGTGCCGCAGCCACACCGGCAGCTATGATGGCCGACTTGCCACTGCCGCCTTCACCATAGAGGATCAGCGGACGGCCTGGCGGAGCTGAGGCTCCCACATATTCGGTAATTCTGTGCAGGATGTCTTGGCGCCCGAAGAAAACAGAACGCCTGCCCTCCGCAAAGTTTCGGTGTGCGGCTATTTCGAATTTAGCGGGATCAATCTGGGCAAGCCTTTCAAGTTCGCTCTCGATCGAAGCGCGAAGACGTTGCTCCACCATGTTGCAGAAAGCCGCGATATCATCGGCGGACGGGCCACGATCGGTCCAGCCGACGCTGTAGTCGGTGACAGCGTGTGAACTAGCGCGGCGCAAGTCGGCTTTTAGTGCATCGATCGTTACTGCGGCCTCGCCATCACGTTCACCGGTTCCGGTTAGGTCGAGGTAGCCAGCGCGGGCGAGAGCATCCGCGTTTGTGTCTGCGATGGTGCGGAAAAAACCGAACCAGTTCTCGGTAGGTGCACTCGCTCCGGTTCCGGCCAGGATCTCCATGTGAGTCGCTGAAAGGCGATAGGGAGTGGGATCGATCCCCGCAGCCGCAGCGCCGGCCTCAAGACAAGTTCGCAGCAACTTTTCTTCGCCCGCCCAAACCGCAGGATCGCGGTGCTCGCCACGTCGCGGCTGCAATACGAACGCAGCGGGGACCGCATTCTCGTCCAGCCGATACCAGCGGAGCAACCCGGCCGTATCCAGGGCCGGAACAGCGGCAATGATCCGCTCGAACTCGGGTTGTGCTATCTGATAAGGAAGCGGACGCCAACCATAACGATCACCGAGTAGAATGACCAAGCTAGGACGCGGAGAGAGGCGCTGGCAGCGTTCCAACTCCTCAAGGCAAATAAGAGCAGTCCGTTGATCGAGTGCGGCTTCCTGGTTTATGCCCCAACGCAGGTCGACGGCCTGAAACTCTGTATCGTGCGCGCGGCAAAAGGCACGAAGACTTGGCCAAACCCGCTCTTGTAGGGCTTCGCGCTCGGCGACGAAATCGATGAACGTCGAGCTGATAAAGACCTTAAAGACCTTGGTTTGTTTCATTTTGCTGTTGTAAGCGCATTTGCACGCAACCGCGCGTCCCTAACTATCGGCGTTGGCATTGCCTAGTAGACTCATCGATGTTGATGTGAAACGGCGAGGAGTCAATGAAGCTGATTGATCGACACCCCAGGGCAGAGTCCACCATCATCGCTTTGTTGGGCCAAAGGCTGAAAGAGTGACCAAGTCTTTTGCGGCTTGTCTATAGTGGGGCGCGTCTCGTCGGGTGCTTTATTTTCGGTCTCCGACTATTAGAGCGGGCAAACGGATTTGCCCTCCCTGATCGGCCTTCCGTTCTCACCACTCAGGTCCGCTGTCCGAGGTGCTGCGATCATGCCGCTACGTCAATCCGCTGACTGATTTCGACGCTTACAAAGCCCGCTGTAGTCGGCAATCTGATTTCCCAGCGTGTTTCAGGGTTCACCGAAATGCGTAGTCACCCGCCGCGTGCTCCTCCCCGCAGCCCGCACTCCTGAGTACGATTATCGTCAACTCCATTGATCGTAGCCGGCGCTTGAGCCGCTTCCGGCGTGGGAGAAACTCATGCTGTGAAAGTCACTTTTTGTCCGACTTTCTGATCTCAAACCCGCGAGATTGAAATGTCGAAAGATGACTACGAAACGCAGATTGAAAACGAAATCCCACCCCCCAGCGAGCCGCCCAGCTCGCGTGGGTTGATGATCGGGGTCGCTATCACGCTTTCGGTGATAGCGCTGCTGATCGGCTTTGAAATCGCCTATCAGGCGAAATAGAAGCGAAGGAGAGCCGCGGCGTTCGTGCCGCGGCTCAAATCGGCGCAAGCTCAATGGTATTCCTGTCCAGCATTTTCCAAAGCTCACAAATCATAGCGGGGATCACCACCACCGCCGCAAAACGCACTATAAGTGTCGACAACTTACCGAGGCCGACATGGCATCTTCGATCAATATACCGCTCTATAGCGACGCGTTGGTCGTGCACGGCACCGCTGGTTGTGAACAGGCGTGGGGCTAATGACGCCGATCGGCACTCTAACTCGATGAAATCACTGACCCGAGCGGGGCCAATAGCGCGCGCCGATTCACAGCCAATTCCTATTGCCGGTTCTGCTTTCTCGCGGCACCCTTACCCGATTTGTTCCTCAAATCAGCCAATGCCGCACGCAGTTTGGGTGCCGCAAAGTCGAGGAAGGCGCGGACCTTCGGCGCGATGATCCGGCGTTGCGCATGAATCAGATGGACTGGAACGGGGGGAGGCGCATAGTCGCCGAGAACGGGTATCAGACGTCCGGTCCGCAGTGCGTCTGCCACCATATATGAAAGTACGATGGTGATGCCTTTGCTTTGCTCAGCCAACTGGATACCCGCGTGGGCGTCGTTGATTTCGATGCGCGGGACAAGCATCATTCGTGCTGGTTTGCCCGCATCGACATATCTCCATTCTCGATTGGGCATCAGCGCGGTATGCCCAATAATTGCATGGGGATTCAAGTCGGCCGGACGTCTGGGCATTCCGCGTTTAGACAGGTAGTTCGGGCTCGCCACCAGAATGCGACGAACATCGCCGACATGGCTCGACACCAGTGACGAGTCCGGCAGGTGAGCAATCCGCACCGCCAAGTCGAACCCCTCGTCCACGAGATCGACGACGCGATCGAATAACAGCATCGAAACGCTAACAAGTGGATGAGCGTCCGTGAAGTCGGCGATGATGGGTTGCAGCACAGAGCGACCGAATGCGAGCGATGCCGTGATCGAGAGCTGACCGGTCGCGAGACGCGCCT
>JANNRP010000542.1:0-6330 GCA_031401535.1 Hyphomicrobiaceae bacterium
AGCGAGCCGAAGGAGTCGCCGGTGAGGCACTCGGAGTGCACCCTCACGAGTACGTCCTTGCGGCCGGCGACGTCGCCCTTGACGATGGCGACGTGGTGACCGCCGTCGATCACGGACTCATAGCCCACGGCCTTGAAGTCACCGTACTTGGTGGGCAGCGACACGGTGGCGGCACGGCGAATGAGCTTCTCGTTGCGGCGCCGATACTTGATGAGGTCGGCGACGGTGATGATCTTGAGGCCGTGCTTCTCGGCGTAGGGGATGAGATCGGGGACGCGGGCCATGGTGCCGTCGTCGTTCATGATCTCGCAGATGACCGCCGATGGATAGAGCCCAGCCATGCGGCACAGATCAACGGAGGCTTCGGTGTGGCCGGCTCGGATCAATACCCCGCCATCGCGTGCGATCAGCGGAAACACATGCCCCGGCGAAACGATGTCCTCATGGCCTTTGCTCGCATCGATTGCGGTTGCGATCGTGCGCGCCCGATCGTGTGCCGAGATGCCGGTGGTAATTCCTTCCCGCGCCTCGATCGAAACGGTAAAGGCGGTTCCGGTGCGTGAAGCGTTGGTGCGAACCATACTTTCCAGACGCAACTCGTCTGCGCGTGCCCTGGTAATCGTCAGGCAGATCAAGCCGCGGCCATGCTTGGCCATGAAGTTGACCGCATCCGGCGTTGCCATCTGGGCCGGGATCACGAGATCACCTTCGTTCTCTCGGTCCTCGGCATCAACCAAAATGACCATGCGCCCGTTGCGCAGATCCTCTATAATCTCCGTGGTGGCGGAGAGAAAACCTCTGCCGCCCTGATATTCAACGGTCTTCAAACCCTTTGTCACCGGTGGAACTCCATCAAGCGCGCAACGTAGCGGGCAAACATATCAACTTCGACGTTGACCCGGTCGCCTACCTTTGTATTACCCCAGGTCGTGGCGCCCAAGCTATGCGGAATGAGATTGACGCCGAAGCGGTTTCCATCGACCTCATTGACAGTTAACGAGGTCCCGTCGAGCGCGATCGAACCTTTGGACGCAATGAATCTGGCAAGCTCGGTTGGTGCTTCAAGTATAAATCGTTGGCTCTCGCCATCAGCTTTAACTTCGACGACCACCGCAACACCGTCGACGTGACCAGATACGACGTGACCGCCGAGTTCATCTCCAGCCCGCAGCGACCGCTCTAGATTAACCTTGGTGCCGGACACCCACGCGCCGATCGTTGTTTTAGACAAAGTCTCGTTGGACACATCGACGCTAAACTCGCTGATATGGCCATCGGCCCGGATGCCGGTAACGGTCAGACAGCACCCACTGCAGCAGATCGACGCGCCAAGCTCGATCGACGCCGGCAGATAGCCGCAACGGATGGTAAAGCGTCCAGCATCGCGCGCCACAACCTGACCGATGTCGGTAACGAGCCCTGTAAACATTGGCTTTTGTCCTTCAAACCAATAGTCCTCGATGGTGTCTGCGCCGACCGCTTCGCGGGCCTGCAACCGCCATCCCGCGTTGGCAGTGACGCGTTCGATGTCATCGCCACCAAGGGCGAGCATACCATGCGTCGCGCCAACGGGTGCGGCTCCTCGCATGATGACGCATTGGTCGGCAAGGCCCTGGGCAATGAAGGCTGCTGCAACGGTCGGTCCGCCTTCGACGAGCAGGCGTGTGATGCCGCGCCCGGCCAATACCTGCAGTACTTGGGCGAGATCCAGTCCGAGTCCGCTGGCAGCGCGCGCACCGCCCACGACCTCGATGCTGTTGCCGACGGCAAACCCCGCCACCCGGGCTGCCGCCTCGCTGCTTGCGAAGACCATCACCGGGACCGTTGACGCGGTTTGAAGCAAGCAGCTATCGCGACCCAACGCAAAGTTAGTATCGAGCACAACACGTAACGGCGAGCGCTCGGCCAGGCCCGGCAACCGGCAGGTAAGATCAGGATTGTCGGCTAGGGCAGTGCCACTGCCGATCAGGATCGCATCTGCCTGAGCCCGCATCAGATGCGCCCGTGCGCGCGCCAGAGCGCCCGTGGTCCAGACAGGCTGACCATTGCCACCGCGCGGCACCAGCCCATCCGACCCGACCGCAAGTTTGATCTGCACGAACGGCCGGTTGCGCGTGACTCGTCGGATGTGACCATTCGTCATCCGCCGACAGTCATCCGCCAGCACGCCGACATCGACAGCGATGCCTGCATCCCGCAGCCGTTGAATGCCGCGCCCCGACACCCGGAGATCTGGATCTTCCACGCCGATGACGACACGCGCTATCCCAGCCGCTATCACCGCATCGGCACAGGGTGGCGTGTGGCCATGGTGCGAGCATGGCTCAAGGGTTACGTACATGGTCGCACCGCGCGCTGCTGCACCAGCGCGCTGCAGTGCATGCGTCTCCGCGTGAGGACGACCGCCCGGTTGGGTCCATCCACGTGCGATCACTTGCATGCCATCGACGTCGGTGATGACCGCACCAACCGATGGATTGGCGGACGTCGCACCAAGTCCGCGCCTGGCCAACACCAGGGCCATGCGCATGAAATTCTGATCGCGGCTTCCAGACATTAGCGCGTTGGCCGGAATTCGGCTTCTCCGCCATCGACTGAGCTTTCGGCGTCGACAGCATCGCGCGCAATTTCGCTCAGCACCGTTTGAAAATCGGCAGCATCACGAAAATCCCGGTACACCGAGGCGAACCGCACATAAGCTACCGGATCAAGCCCTTTGAGGCCCTCGATTACCATTTCGCCGATCATAGATGACGGCACTTCCGCCTCACCAGTGCTCTCCAAGCGCCGGACGATGCCTGACACCATGCGTTCGATGCGCTCCTGTTCGACAGGGCGCTTGCGCAGCGCCACCTCGACCGAACGCAATAGCTTGTCACGCACGAAAGGCACCTTGCGGCCAGCCCGTTTGACAACGACAAGCTCACGCAACTGCACGCGCTCGAAGGTGGTGAATCGTCCACCGCAGTCAGGACATACCCGACGGCGGCGAATGGCTGAGCTCTCTTCCGCCGGACGGCTGTCTTTGACTTGACTGTCCGGTGACGAGCAATAGGGGCAGCGCAACGGACGTTATCCTTCGGTTTCGTTCGGGCTTCAGTTATAGATCGGGAAACGCTGGCACAACGCGATGGCCTGATCCTTGATGCGCGCCTCAACCTGAGGAGCAACCCCGTCCGCTGTCTCGGCCGCGGCAATCAGAACCTCCGCTATCATGCGCCCGATATCACGGAACTCGTGTGTGCCAAAGCCGCGTGTGGTGCCAGCGGGCGTGCCGAGCCGGATGCCCGAGGTCACCCATGGCTTCTCTGGATCAAAGGGCACGCCGTTCTTATTGCAAGTGATATGCGCGCGACCAAGTGAGCGTTCCGATTTGGCGCCGGTCAATTTCTTCGGCCGCAGGTCGACCAGCATCAAGTGATTGTCTGTACCGCCTGAAACAATATCGAAGCCGGCAGCCTTGATCGTCTCGGCAAGCGCCTGTGCGTTGTCGACCACATTGCGAGCATAGACCTTGAATTCAGGTAACAAAGCCTCACCAAACGCCACTGCTTTGGCGGCAATGATGTGCATCAGCGGACCGCCCTGGATGCCGGGAAAAACAGCCGAGTTGATCTTCTTCGCCAGTTCCTCGTCATTGGTCAGAATAAGACCACCGCGTGGCCCTCGCAGTGTCTTATGGGTCGTCGTGGTCACTACATGCGCGTGCGGAAAGGGGGAGGGATGGGCGCCACCCGCCACCAGTCCGGCAAAGTGTGCCATGTCGACCATGAACACTGCACCGACCTCATCGGCGATCTCGCGGAATCGCTTGAAATCCCAGGTCCGCGCATAGGCGGAGCCACCAGCAATGATCAGCTTGGGCTTAGCGGCAGCTGCGATCTTCGCCACTTCTTCCATATCGATGCGGTGGTCGTCGGTCCGCACCGTGTAAGGCACCACATTGAACCATTTACCGGATTGGTTGACGGGCGAGCCGTGCGTCAAGTGACCGCCAGCAGCCAGATCAAGCCCCATGAAGGTGTCACCTGGCTTCAGGCAGGCGAAGAACACTGCTTGGTTCGCCTGCGCGCCGGTCGGCGGTTGAACGTTGGCAAATCCACATCCGAATAGTTGCTTAGCCCGTTCGATTGCCAGTTCCTCGGCGATATCGACGTATTGGCAGCCGCCGTAGTAACGCTTACCCGGATAGCCTTCGGCATATTTGTTGGTCAGCACCGAGCCTGCCGCTTCAAGCACCGCCCGGCTGACGATGTTCTCCGACGCGATCAGCTCGATCTCATTCTGCTGGCGACCCAGTTCCTTGGCCACGGCGCTAGCAACTGCGGGGTCGCGCTCTGCGAGACTGTGGCGAAAAAACGGGATCGCGCCTGATGCACTCATGGACGTCGATGCAGGCTTGGGCATGGTTCGGCCTCGGTTCATGACAGTTTCGACTGCGCTGCCGCCCTCAGCGATCACACGATTGAGGCCGAGCATAAGCCGCGCCGGATGCAGCGCACTACCATGTTCAGGGGCTTGCCGCCAAGCAAAGCACCACACTGCTCGTACGGAAAAGAGCGCGACACCTAGGCGCGGAACACCTGCGACCGGCATAATGACCACGGTCGGCTATCAGGCAACACGGCGAGCTCTTAACTGGTGTATGCCGCTGTTCGAAGGCAAGGGCAGGTAACGTGACATCGAAATTATCACGCACCATGCCTGACGCGCAGCGATTTGATCAACCGCGCTTTTTCGTCGTTGTAGCTTCCTGGGCAGCCGCTGCGCGACTGGCAGCCTTCGGTGTGACCCGCGCACTGCTAATGGGGCCCATGGTCTCGACAATTTTCTGTAACGAGGCCACAAACTGGTTACGTTGCGAAACTGGCAACGTTGCCAGCAGCGCCTCGTTGGTCGCCACCGCACCGGGAGAAGCTGACTCGAGCACATTACGACCGGCCGCCGACAGGCGTACGGCGTACATGCGCGCATCTTCTTTTGTACGCTTGCGGATCAACATGCCGCGTTCAACGAGCCGCCGCACGATGTCTGCAAGGGTCGAACGGTCAATACCGGTGGCATCGACAAGACCGGTCTGGCTGACGTCCTCGGACTTTGCCACGGTCTGAAGCACCGCATACTGGCGCGGTGTGAGATCACTCTTGCCGATCTTGTTAGCGAACAATTCATCGGCACACTGACCTGCACGATGCAACAGATGTAGAGCCGATGCGTCTTGGGTGGCACCGTTGTTAGCTTTGGCCATCAATGTTTCCTGGGGGAGGGGGTTGGACTTGACGCGCGATCAGATCGCAACGCCGCTTACTCTTCAAGGCTATGGCACTCCGGATACAGAATGACCATGGAACTTTCTTGACCCTGCGAGCGTGACAACTGTCAATAAACGCAAAATTGTACAACTTTCAATACTTGTGTTTCTAAATCCGCACCGGGGACTTCCGAGTTAACCTGACATCAGCAAGCAGGTTAAGACGCGATTCATCAGCTTGTGATCTAGGCCGTTGTACCATTCAACCATAGGATGTAACGTTTAAATGGTGGAACAGGGAGGAGGAGTTTGTGCCTCTAGCCGAGCCAGCTGTGCGAGCGGGTGTGCTAACGATCTTGCCGGACTATCTGGCGCGCCGAGGCATCCGATCCGACCCATTGCTCCAGCAAGCCGGGCTCGACCCACTGGCCGTCAGCGATCCGCGCGCACTGATACCCTTAACTGCCGTCGTGACTGTCTTTGAGCGCGCTGCAGAATCGTTAGATGAGCCCTCATTCGGGCTTGATTACGCTCGCCATTTTCCCATTGGCGGGAGTGGTCTGCTTGGTCATATGCTGATGTCGGCACCGGATATTCGTCAGGCATTGAACGTTACGGCACACTACCTTGCGGTGCACATGACCGTGGTTCGCGCCACCTTTGAATTGCAAGGCAACGACGGCTGCTTTTCCTGGAAATGGCCGGTAACTCTCAATGTGGCATCGACGCAGTACACCGCGTTCGCACTTGGTACGCTGACACTGCGTTTGAGTTTGGCGGCCGGCAGCGATTGGCACCCTTTATCGGTTGGATTCGAGCATCGCGAGCCTGTTGACCTGACGGCCTACCGTAAATTTTTTCGCACACACCTTTTGTTTGACCAGTCAGCCAACAGCCTCCTCGTCGATGCCTCGACGCTGGCAAAGCCGATGCCGAAGGTTTTGGAAGGGCTTTATGACAGCGTCCGAGACCTCGGCGATCGCGTCCTGCTGGAGCAGGCCGCAGTTACTGACATCGCATCACGTACACAAACCGAGATTGCACGCCGTTTCGATGCCGAAACGCCGTTCGACCTTGAG
>JANNRP010000543.1:0-25002 GCA_031401535.1 Hyphomicrobiaceae bacterium
CATTCAAGTCAGCGCGCACCAGCACGCGCTTGCCGCGGAAGTTCGCTCCGTCAATCGTCCGTACGGTGTCAAGTTGCATAACTTGTCCTCATAGCGCTCAAGGCGACGTAAAGAATGTATCGCTGCTTGGGGGGAGCGACATGCGGTCAGAATCGTAGGGGCGCCCGTCCGTCCACAACGCCGAAGACAGCGATTGAGGCACGGTCGCGGGCGCCCTGCCGGTCGCCCCGACGCCTCGCCGCCCTGCTCAGATCGAAGAACGTGTTAGATCCCTGCCGCCTGCTTCGCCGCTGCAACGATCTTGTCTGTCGTGATGCCGAAGTGCTCGTAGAGTTTCTCGAACGGGCCCGACGCGCCAAAGCTGTGCATGCCGATGAAGGTGCCGGTGTCGCCGATCCAGCGGTCCCAACCCTGCTGCACGGCAGCTTCTACGGCGATACGCGGCGCGCTGCCCAGCACCGACGCGCGATAGGCGGCCGGTTGCGCGGCGAACAGGTCCATGCACGGGACGGAGACAACAGCGGCGGCGATGCCGGCAGCGGCCAGCGTTTCAGCGGCCACCTGGATCAGCATCAGTTCGGAGCCTGAGGCCATCAGCGTTACGGCGCGTGGCCCCTTCGGCTCATGCAACACGTAAGCGCCCTTGGCCGACTGGTTTTCGGCGCCGTCGCCACGCAAGGTTGGCATGTTCTGGCGCGACAACGCCATCACCGACGGCGTACCCGCGCTTTCCAGCGCCACTTGCCAGCACTCAGCGACTTCGACGGCATCACCCGGGCGGAACACATTGAGGTTGGGGATCGCGCGCAATGCTGCCAAGTGCTCCACGGGCTGATGCGTCGGCCCATCCTCGCCCAGCCCGATCGAGTCATGCGTCATAATATAAATGACGCGCTGGCCCATCAGCGCCGACAGCCGGATGGCCGGCCGACAGTAATCCGTGAACACCAGGAACGTGCCACCATAGGGCACCAGTCCGCCATGCAGCGCAAGGCCATTCATGGCGGCAGCCATACCGTGCTCGCGCACACCGTAATGCAGGTAATTGTTGCCGAAACTGTCTGGCGTCACCGACTTGTGCAGCCCTGTGCGCGTACCATTGGAGCCAGTCAGGTCGGCTGATCCGCCCATCAGCGATGGCAACACAGGGACCAGCTTCTCGATGACGTGCTGCGACGACACGCGCGTCGCGATCTTCGGTTTGTCGGTGGTGAACTTGGTTTTGATCTCGGCGGTCGCTTTGGCGATAGCTGCCTTGGCATCGGCATCAATCGGATCGCCAAGAACAGCGCCCTGGCCCTTTGCCCGCTTGCTCCAGGCCGCATGGACCGTCGCGCCACGCGACCCCGCCGTCCGCCAGGCCGACAACACTGGTGCCGGCACGACAAACGGCCCGTGCTCCCAGCCCAGGACTTTGCGTGCCGCCGCGATTTCATCGGGCCCGAGCGGTGAACCATGCGCCGCGGCCGTGCCTTGCTTCTTGGGCGAGCCATAGCCAATCACGGTCTTGCAGGCGATCATGGTCGGCTTGCCGGTATTCAGCGCTGCCTGCAACGCCTTGCGCACAGCAGCGGCATCATGCCCGTCGCAAGCCAGCGTCGCCCAGCCCGACGCCTCGAAGCGCTGGCGCTGGTCGTCAGACACCGACAGGTTGGTTGGGCCATCGATTGAAATGCTGTTGTCGTCCCACAGCACGATCAGCTTCGACAGCTTGAGATGTCCGGCCAGTGAGATTGCCTCGTGGCTGATGCCCTCCATCAGGCAGCCGTCGCCAGCGATGACATAGGTGTGGTGATCAACGATTGCGTCGCCGTGCCGGGCGTTCAGCAGCCGCTCCGCCAGCGCCATGCCAACGGCGTTGCCGAGACCCTGCCCGAGTGGCCCCGTGGTCGTTTCGATGCCGGGCGCGTGACCAAACTCAGGATGGCCCGCCGTCTTCGAGCCCAGCTGGCGGAAGTTCTTGAGCTGATCGAGGTCCATGCCCGGCGTGCCGGTTAGATACAGCAGGGAGTACAGCAGCATAGAGCCGTGCCCAGCCGACAGCACGAAGCGATCGCGGTTTGGCCATTTCGGATCGGCGGCGTCGAACCGTAGAAATTCCGTGAATAAGACCGTGGCCACATCAGCCATTCCCATCGGCATGCCCGGATGACCAGACTTCGCCGCCTCGACCGCGTCCATCGCCAGTGCGCGGATCGCGTTTGCCATGCCGGTAATTCCTGTATCTCCCGTGCCGGTTTGTGCCGTGACCATATTCGAACCTCGTGAAGCGACCGCCGGGCGGTCTGATAAATCGCTGTCGTCGGCACGTTTAGCCGTCATGCCACCGTCACGCAACGACCACGCGAACATGCATCCACGGTCTTTCCCGCATTCGTTTGAGCGCGTATAGAAGCACGCATGCCAGATATCCTCTCCAAGATCACTCGCTATAAATTGATCGAGATCGCCGAAGCCAAGTTAGCTCGGCCGTCGGCGGACGTTGCCAGGCTGGCCAAGAAGGCTAGCCCAGTTCGACCATTCGCCGCCGCGCTATTGGTCAAAAACGCGGAAGCGCGACCAGCGCTGATTGCCGAGATCAAGAAGGCATCGCCGTCGAAAGGCTTAATCCGCGCTGATTTCGATCCACCAGCGCTGGCGCAAGCCTACGCGGCGGGCGGTGCCGCCTGTTTATCGGTACTGACGGACTGGCCTTCGTTCCAAGGCAAGCCCGAATATCTTACCTCGGCGCGTGCCGCCTGTACTCTACCGGCGTTGCGCAAGGACTTCATGTTGGACACCTACCAGGTTGTCGAAGCACGTGCTTGGGGTGCCGATTGCATCCTGATCATCTTAGCGCAAATCAGCGATGCAAAGGCCCATGATCTAGCATTGGCGGCCAAGGACTGGGGCATGGATGCAATTGCAGAGGTACACGACGAGTCAGAACTTGAGCGCGCGCTCAAGCTCGACTGCCGTATGATCGGCATAAACAACCGCAACTTGAAGACCTTCGACGTAACGCTGAACACCACCGAAGCCCTTGCCCCGAAAGTTCCGAGTGATCGCATCGTCATCGGCGAGAGTGGCATTGTCACGCGCGCCGATGTTGCGCGTTTGTCCAAGGTCGGTGTCAACGCGTTCCTGGTTGGAGAAAGCCTGATGCGGCAAGCCGATGTCACAGACGCCACCCGCACGCTGCTGGGCAATCTCACATGAGCAACCCGCTGTCTCATCTGAACGAGCGCGGGGAAGCCCGGATGGTCGATGTATCCGACAAGGCGTCGACGTCGCGTACGGCCGTCGCCGAGGGCTTCGTCGCGATGGCAGCCGCGACCCTTTCACTAATCGAGACCGGCACTGCCAAGAAAGGCGACGTGCTGGCAACTGCGCGAATAGCTGGCATCATGGCCGCAAAACGAACTCACGAACTGATACCCCTGTGCCATCCATTGGCCATCACGAAGGCTGCTGTAGACTTTACAGCGCAGCAGACTCCACCCGGCATTTATGTCTCAGCCGAAGTTCGTGTTACCGGCCAAACTGGCGTCGAGATGGAAGCATTGACCGCCGTTTCGGTGGCATGCCTGACGATTTACGACATGCTGAAAGCAGCGGACAAGGGTATGACGATCAAGGATGTGCGCCTGATTGAGAAGACAGGCGGCCGCTCGGGGACCTATCGCGCGGCGAAGGACTGAAACAATGACCTTGCTCTCGGTCGCGGACGCCACGACACGGCTGCTCAATGGCGTCCAACCCCTCGCAACTGAATATGTGTCCCTCGGCCAATCTGCAGGCCGCATTTTGGCTGCATCCCTTGCAGCGCTGTACACGCAGCCACCGTTCGATGCGTCGGCCATGGATGGTTATGCGGTGCGCAGCGCAGATGTTTTGCCCGTGCCCGCAACCCTTAGCTGCATCGGCGAGTCGGCCGCTGGCCGGGGTTACAATGGACGACTAGCGGCAGGAGAAGCAGTCCGCATCTTTACCGGCGCACCCATACCAGCGGGTGCAGATGCGATTGTTATCCAGGAAAACTGTCGCCGTGATGGCAACGTCGTTCAGGTGGTCGACGGCACTCCGGACAAGAGCCACGTTCGCCGACGCGGCGGCGACTTCGATATAGGCGCCACGCTGCTCGAGGCTGGACGACGACTGGGGCCACGCGAAATAACGCTCGCTGCGGCCATGGGACACAGCGCTCTGAACGTCCACCGACGTCCAATCGTTGCCATCCTTGCAACCGGTGATGAATTGGTGATGCCTGGCACAACGCCTGGCGCCGACCAGATCGTTTGCTCAAACCCCTTCGGGGTGGCGGCCCTGGTCGAGCAAGCAGGCGGCACGGCACGGCTGCTGGGAATAGCAACCGATACGCGGGACTCGCTCAATGCCCACATCGACGCTGCCCATGGCGCCGACATCCTGATCACGATCGGCGGCGCATCGGTCGGCGATCACGATCTGATCGCCCCCGTATTGCAGGCCCGAGGTATGACGCTCGATTTCTGGAAAATTGCCATGCGTCCAGGCAAGCCCCTGCTCTTTGGCCGCCTTGGTGACCAACGCGTTGTAGGGCTGCCAGGCAATCCTGTCTCAGCGCTGATCTGCACGCGGGTGTTTATCGTCCCAATGATCCGAGCTCTGACGGGCGTAGCGTCGACCGGCGAACTCGACCTTGCAACCGCAATCGCAGCCGTCGCAATCGAGGCCAACGGGCCGCGCACCCACTATATGCGTGCGACGCTGGAGCCCACCCCGTCTGGAGCACGCGCCGCCCGGCCGGTCCGCTCCCAGGACAGCTCCCTTCTGGCGCCACTCGCCGCCGCCGATTGCCTAATTGTACGTGCTCCCAACGCGGCGTCAGCATTGCCGGGTGATCGCCTCGACATTCTCCATCTCGATTTTTGATTGCATGAATGAATTTCGGGGTTCGATGCCTGCGGATCACGCAATACCCCCCTTGCGGAACGAGACATGAACAGTTACGGTCTGTTCCACGTTTGTACGTACTTATGTTCGCGTATCAGTTGACGCTCAATCGTTCATGCGCGCGATCCGCGGGAGGTCCAAGATGCTCACTCAGAAACAAAAAGAGCTATTGCTGTTCATCCATCAACGGCTACAGGAGCAGGGCGTTCCGCCGTCGTTCGACGAGATGAAGGACGCGCTTGAGCTGAAATCTAAATCGGGTATCCACCGGCTCATCACGGCGCTGGAAGAGCGCGGTTTCATCCGGCGACTGCCGCACCGGGCCCGGGCGCTCGAAGTGGTAAAATTGCCCGAGAACTCACCCGAGACCACGGCACAAGTTAAGCGTCCAGCATTCACGCCGAGTGTCATTGAAGGTAGCCGGGGCAAGCAACCGTTCGTTCCACCCCCCTCCACAGTGCTGGACAGCCGGACTGTTTCGGTGCCTGTCATGGGTCGAATTGCTGCTGGCGTACCAATCAGCGCCATACAGCAACATAGTCACGATATCGCTTGCCCTCCCGACCTGCTTACAAATGGCGAACATTTCGCATTAGAGGTCCGTGGCGACTCGATGATCGATGCCGGAATTCACGATGGCGACACCGTGATTATCCGACGCTGCAATCAAGCCGAGAACGGCGATATCGTTGTCGCACTCGTCGAGCAAGAGGAAGCGACGCTGAAGCGCCTACGCAAGCGTGGCGCAGCGATCGCCCTTGAAGCAGCCAATCCAGCCTATGAGACGCGCATATTCGGGCCTGACCAGGTCGATATTCAAGGTCGGCTCGTGGGGCTGATCAGGCGATACTGACATCGGTACCTGCGATGCGGCTATCCAGACGCCCCCGCTTGGCCCGTTCAATACGGATATCTGCGTGAATTCTGCCATGGTCGTCGGTAGACTGACTGATAACCTCGGCGTTGGCGTGCAGCCACGCCAACACTCGCCCGTCTGTCGGCGGTATGATGACCTTAATCAGGTCGTCTCGCTGACCAAATCGGGCGTCAATCAGTGAAAGTAGTTGATCAACACCTTCGCCCGTCACAGCTGATACGAGCGCTGGAAGCTGGGCCATACGGCGACCCGCGTTGCGTGCGTGCTCGTGTTGATCGGCACTCAACAGATCGACCTTGTTCCAAACCTCAAGGATTGTGCAATTAGCATCCTGAGCGACAATTCCCAGCTCCGATAGCACCGCTTCCACGTCGGCGCATTGCGCCTCTGTCTCAACATGCGCAATATCCCTCACGTGCAGGATCAAGTCGGCTTCGATAACCTCTTCGAGCGTAGCGCGAAACGCGGCAACCAACATCGTCGGCAAGTCGGAGATGAAACCGACCGTGTCGGAAAGGATAACGCGGCGGCCGCCCGACATCCGCACCTCCCGCATCGTCGGATCGAGAGTTGCGAAAACCTGATCCTTGGCGAGCACGCTGGCACCGGTCAAGCGATTGAAAAGGGTCGATTTTCCAGCGTTTGTATAGCCGACAATGGCGACAACCGGATATGGCACCTTGCGGCGACCATCACGATGCAAAGCGCGAGTTTTGACGACCTGCGTCAGTTCCACCTTGATGCCGTCGATCCGATCCTGAATCAGGCGACGATCGAGTTCGAGCTGACTTTCGCCCGGACCGCCTAAAAAACCGGCTCCACCGCGTTGACGTTCCAAGTGGGTCCAACTGCGCACCAGCCGACTTTTTTGATAGGTCAGGTGAGCGAGTTCTACCTGCAAGCGGCCTTCACGCGTCAGGGCACGACGGCCAAAGATCTCCAGAATCAAGCCAGTTCGGTCCAGCACCTTGCAGTTCCAGATCTTCTCCAAATTGCGCTGCTGGATTGGCGTTACGGCGTGATCAATCACCACAAGATCAATAGCTTGAGACTCAACCAAGGCGCCGATTTCTTCGACCTTACCTGAACCAAACAGGGTGCCTGGACGAGGGTGCGGCAATGGTACAATCACGGCGTCCGCGATATCGAGATCGATTGCATGGGCCAGCCCCACTGCTTCCTCGCACCGATCTTCGGCGCTGTGTAGTGCTGGCACACGCTTGATTCTGGCGCGGTCAGGATCAGAAGACGCAGGTTCAACCACGTGCGACGGTCGCCGTCCACGGTTCAAGACCGGCACAAGCACCAGGGCTCGTGCCACGGCGCCTACTGCACGCATTCGGGAATGCGAACTCTCTGTCGCTTGGCTTAAGTCTTCGGTGTGCGGTGCGTCTGTGACGGCCGATTACTCCGGAGTACCTTCGGCCGGGTCGTTGTCCATGAGATGAACCGGCGCCCCTGGCATGATCGTCGAAATCGCATGTTTATAAACCAATTGCGAATGTCCGTCACGACGAAGCAACACACAGAAATTGTCAAACCACGTCACGATGCCTTGCAACTTCACGCCGTTGACAAGGAAGATGGTCAGAGGTGTTTTGGCCTTCCGGACATGATTGAGAAACGTGTCCTGCAGGCTCTGCTGGCGTTCGGATGCCATTTTTGTTGTCCCGTTGTTGCGGTTTTTGTTATTGCTGGACGCGATCAATTCAAAGACCATACTGAAGTGTGCCCAGACGCTATTTAATTCAAGTTCATCGCTTTAGGACAATAACTGTTTTTTGAACCAATGCGTTAAAGCCTGAGCTCCGCGCCAGTCTGTCGCAGTGATGCATCCAGCATGTTGATATGCTGTGTTACGCCTCTGCACGCTCGGCAACACCATGAAATGCAATCCTGAGTTGCTGGGATAATAGGCCTGGAGCGCCGTTACCTATTGGGCTTCCGTCAATGCGCACCACCGGCATCACAATATTACCCGCCGATGTTATAAAAGCCTCCCGCGCGGCTTTGGCTTCAGCGACTGTAAACGCACGCTCCTCCAGCACGAGGCCCTCGCGCACAATCAAATCGATCAGCGTCGTTCGCGTCACGCCGCGCAAAATCTCGTTTCCAGCCGGTCGGGTGATCAGCCGCCCATCGCGATCAACAATCCAAGCGTTGCTCGACGCTCCCTCGGTGACATTGCCGCTTTGATCCACAAACCATGCTTCCTTGGCGCCTTCCGCCTTGGCCGCCTCCTTGGCGAGACTAGCTGGCAACAACATCACGGTCTTGACGTCGCAACGCTCCCACCGCGTGTCGGGCATCGTTTTAACAGCAATGCCGACGGCCGCCCGCTTGTCTGCAGCCGCAGGATCGCTTGACCGTGCAATTACGATTACTGTTGGCGGGATCTCACCATCGGGAGCAAACAGAAAGTCCCGCGGTCGCGCGCCACGCGACACCTGAATATAAATTGAACCATCCACCAGTCGATTGCGCCGGATTGTTTCCCGCAACACCCGGTTCCAGGCGGGACGCCCCATGGGTGCCGTCATCTGCAACTCTCGCAGCGAACGGTCGAGGCGATCCAGATGTCGTGTCTCGTCGATGAGGTGCCCGGCCTTCACTTCGCAAACCTCGTAAATCGCATCGCCGAACTGAAAGCCGCGATCCTCGGCGTGGATTTGGGCCGCAGCGTACTGCACATGACGACCATTGACGTAGACAGTGCGGCTCATGGCTAGGCTCCAGCGGTCGAACTACCCAATTTCTAGATGCAATCAGGCAACGCCGCTGCCCGACCGCTGGTCGGACGACACACCAAGCGCGCGTAATTTGCGGTGGAGCGCCGATCGCTCCATGCCAACAAACTCGGCAGTCCTTGAAATATTGCCGCCAAATCGATTGATCTGCGCAAGAAGATAGTCACGTTCAAAAATTTCCCGCGCCTCGCGTAGCGGCAGCGACATCAGGTGCTCCGATTTGCCGTTGATCGGGAGTGGTACGTTGGAACCAATCTCTTGCGGCAGCATGTCGGCGGTAATGATGGCGTCAGGCTCGCCGCCAGTGAGTATCATGACACGCTCGATGTTATTGCGCAGTTCCCGCACATTGCCCGGCCAATCATGAGCCTGTAGTACGGCGATCGCGTCCTCGCCAATCCGGCGCACGGCGAGACCCGATGTCTGTGCGACCTGATGCCCAAAATACTGCACGAGTTCTGGAATATCTTCGCGGCGCTCTGCCAAGCCAGGAACTCGGAGAGGCACGACATTCAAGCGGTGATAAAGATCTTCACGGAATCGACCCTCGGCCATATCGCGTTCAAGATCGCGGCTGGTCGATGAAATGATCCGGACGTCGACCGACACTTTTTGGCTGCCGCCAAGCCGGAGGAATTTTTGTTCGACTAGGACACGTAGAACCTTGCCCTGGGTTTCGATTGGCATATCGGCCACTTCGTCGATGTAGAGTGTACCGCCATGAGCTTCCTCCAATGCGCCCACCTTGCGAGGGCCGCCAGAGCGGTCCTCGGTCCCGAACAGCTCTTCCTCAACCCGATCCGGCGCCATAGCTGCCGCATTGAGCACCACGAACGGACCGTCAGCGCGTGCACTCTTGGAATGCATAACGCGCGCGGCCAATTCTTTGCCTGCCCCCGATGCACCCCGGATCAGCACTCGACTGTTGGTTGGTGCCACGCGATCGATATGCCCACGCAGCTGGTTGATCGCCGCGGATTTCCCGATCATGTCAGCGCTCTGCGAGGAACGCTCTTTGAGCTGGCGAACTTCGCGCTTCAGATGCGAGGTCTCCAGCGCGCGCATGGTGACGAGCAACAGCCGATCGGATTTGAACGGCTTCTCGATATAGTCGTACGCGCCGCGCCGGATAGCTGTCACAGCCGTCTCGATGTTGCCGTGTCCCGATATGATGACAACCGGCAGGTCCGGATGCACCTTCTTGATGATCGATAGAACCTCAAGCCCGTCAAGACGACTGCCCTGTAGCCAGATATCGAGGATCACCAACTGCGGACGCCGTTCTTCAATGGCGCGCAGGGCTTCGTCGCTGTCGCGCGCAAGGCGACACCTGTGGCCTTCATCTTCGAGAATGCCCGACACAAGATCCCTGATATCGGCTTCATCGTCCACAACCAGGATGTCAGATGCCATGGTATTTTCTCCCATTTTGGGTGGCGATCAGCGCCAACCCCGTCATTAACTGACACGACCTTGCGGCCGAAGGCTCAATTAGAACTCTGTAAACCCCAGAAAATACTTTCATCATGCCGCCGCTGGCGCTGCGTCACGGCTTATCCCGCCGAGCGGCAGCGAAATCCGCACCAAAGCGCCACGCACGCGGCCTGGTGCCGTCGGCGCGTCTTCAAGGGTAAGCACCCCACCATGTTGCTCCACAATCTTCTGGACAATCGCAAGGCCAAGTCCCGTTCCCTTGTGCCCTTTGTTGGTAACATACGGCTCAAGCAGACGCGCGCGGTTCTGCTTGGGTAGTCCAATCCCATTGTCGATAACCTCAATCTCAGCACGATCCTCTGTCAGCTTAAGGCGCGTTTCCACCTGCCCCTTCCAGCCAGGTTCCGCGCCTTCCGCCGCGCTCTCCACAGCCTCTGTCGCATTCTTGACAAGGTTGGTAATCGCCTGACTGATTAGACGACGGTCGAAAAGACCCTTCAGCGGCTGAACTGGAATATCCAGGATGTAACTTACGCTGGTATGTGCCTCCCGAAACAGAATGACCGGCTCTTGCAGAGCCTCGCGCAGATCATTGGTCTCCATTACCGGCTTTGGAACGCGTGCAAACGCTGCAAACTCGTCCACCATGGTTTTGATATCGCCGGCTTGGCGCTCGATCGTCGCCGTCAACTTGTCGAAGGTTTCGCGGTCTTCGGTGATAACGCGGCCGTATTTCCGCCGAAGCCGCTCAGCGGATAGAATGATCGGCGTTAAAGGGTTCTTGATTTCGTGGGCGATCCGCCGTGCTACGTCGGCCCAGGCCGACGTTCTCTGCGCGGAAACGAGTTCGGTGATATCGTCGAACGTTACAACCGCTCCCTGATCGCTGCCGCCTGCCTGCTCCTGGGTCACACGCACCGCAAACGTCCGCTCCTCGCCGTTCACCGTGAGTTTTACCTCGTGTTGAGGGCGTGAGCGAACCACCTGCTCCGAACCGCCCCCGACCGTTGTTGCGATTTCGGGCAAGAGTTCATCCAGCCGACGACCAATCAGCGCCCTCGGCGGTTGTCCAAGTAACTGTTCGGCCGAACGGTTGGCCAGCGTCACGCAACCCTGGGCATCGACCCCGAGCACGCCAGCCGACACACCGGTAAGTACAGCCTCCATGAACGCACGACGTTCGCTCAACTGCTCATTTGCGGTAACCAATGCGTCGCGCTGCGTTTTGAGCTCTGACGTCATGGTGTTGAAGGTTTGCGACAAACGCCGCAAATCCCCTTCACCACGCCGGATCGGAAGTGCCACCTGCAGATTGCCGCGCGACACCTGCTGGGCGGCGCCGATCAATCGGCGGATAGGGGCGACAAAACGGCCGGCAAACCAGAGCCCTGCCCAAATCGCCACCAGCAGTGAGGTCAAAGACAGGGCAAAATAAATCAAACCGTGCGCGAACTTCAGTTCACCGCGGCGCTTTCTAGTCTCTTCGTATTCGGTAACGGCTGCCTGCGTGCGTCGCAAATGGCCCATAACCTTCGGACTGACACCGCGAGCAACGTACAGGTAGTTGCCTGGATAACGCTGCAGCTTGACTATAGCGTTGACCCGAAAATTCTCAGTCGGCGTCGATAGCGGCACCTGACCTTGTTCAGCCAACGCGATAATTTCAGGTGGCGGTACCTTGTAGGGCAGTTTTTCGTTATCAAGCGCTGCGACTAACGCCTTGCCCGTGGCGTCAATGACATAGGCAACGGGCAATTCGCGTAACCCGGCCTGAGCAATCACGAGACGCCGCAACTGTACGGGATTGCCACCGACAAGTTCTGCTGCGTCGTCGAGATCCTTGGCCATATTGACGATGTCTGTACGAATGACTTGGCCATGTTCCTCGAGATAGGCATTGGCCACATCGAGTGAGTTTTCCACGATCTGTTTGGTGCGGCTGGAGATACTGTCAAACGTGCGTGCAAACGTGGTGGTCGCACCGGCAGCGAGCAAGATTGCAGGAAGTGCAGCGATCACACTAAACAGGGCAACAATTCGAATGTGCAGCCTGGAGCCTGGGACTTTGGCCCGCCAAGCAGCCAATAAATCACGCACCTGCCAAGCCACGACCGCGATCATGGCGACAATGAGCAAGGCATTTATCAATAGAACCCAGAACACCACGCTGTTGCGCGGAACAATAGGCGTTAGGCCGGTCAGGATGAGGAAAGTCGCCAACCCCGAGACAAGCGCCAGGATCGTTACGGCAAGGCCGATCCAAAACGCTAACGGTTTGGCCTCCGGCAACGGCAGATCGCCATCGTCGAACGCTGCGGCAGCGCTCGCAGGTTCAAGGCCCTGGCCCGGCGGCGCCATCGTCATTCCGTCTGGCTCCTACTTTTTGGCTGCGCCACCACAAGAAACAGCGGCAACTGACCGCGACGTCACGTTCTCTTTCCGCAACACTGCGGCGATTGAGAGACGAGACATCCCGACATGGCACATCATCTGTGACATTTTCGCGACATCGATACAGACGTAACCACCACTTTTAGTGGCGTCAAGCGACGGCTCTAAGCGACGCTGTAAAACCTTCAGGACTGCGGCACCCTGAGAACCTGGATATCAAGTTCGCGAATGCGGCTGCGCAGCGTATTGCGATTGAGGCCGAGCAGTTCCGCCGCCTTGATTTGATTGCCACGCGTAGCTGCCAGTGCCGCCCTAATCAACGGCAATTCAACTTGTCGAATGATGCGATCATAAAGACCATTTGGCGGCAGATCACGACCAAAACTGCCAAAATGAACTGCAAGATGGCGCTCGATGATCTCCGACAAGTTCTTGGGGTCATCGCCGTCGTCCGCAGGACTGAGCGATGGCACGCTGGCAAGGTCGCCTTCAACGATGGCAGCAGTTATCGTATCCTGAGCATGAAGTGCTGCAAGTCTGCGCACCACGTTTTCAAGTTCACGCACGTTGCCAGGCCACGAGTGCCGCTTTAACCGCTCGATGGCAGCGGTCTCAATCGTTTTGGTGCCAAGTCCCTGGCGCCCCGCCGTGCGCAGGAAATGCCGCACCAGATCGCCAATATCATCGAGCCGTTCGCGCAGCGGCGGTAAGCGCATTGGCACCACGTTGAGGCGATAGTACAGGTCCTCGCGAAACAGGCCCTGGCTAATCTGTGATTTCAACTCTCTGTGGGTTGCCGCAATGATCCGCACGTTGGTCCTGATCGGCGTGCGACCTCCGACCGTCGTATACTCACCCTCCTGCAGCACGCGCAGCAGTCGCGTCTGCGCCTCGAGCGGCATATCGCCGATTTCGTCGAGAAACAGCGTACCGCCTTCGGCCTGTTCGAACCGCCCTTGAGTCCGCGTCTGGGCACCAGTAAACGCGCCCTTCTCGTGTCCAAAAAGTTCGCTTTCAATCAACTCCCTTGGGATCGCCGCCATGTTCAGCGCAACAAACGGACCGCCTCGCCGCCGCCCGTGATCATGCAGTACGCGTGCGACCAGTTCTTTTCCAGTGCCGGATTCACCAGTGATCATGACCGTGAGATCGGTCTGGGTGAGTCGGGCGAGCACGCGATATATCTCCTGCATGGCTGACGAACGGCCAATCAGGGGCAGTTCCTCGGTCTCAGCCTCGCTCGGTGGCCGTTGGGAGCGCCGACCCGGCTCGGCCAGCGCGCGACCAACGACAGCCACCAGCTCTGACAGATCGAAAGGTTTGGGCAAATACTCGTAAGCCCCTTTCTCAGCTGCCGTCAGCGCCGTCATCAGCGTGTTCTGCGCACTCATGACGATGATCGGTAGATCTGGGCGCAGTTTTTTCATGCGCGGAATGAGATCAAAAGCATTCTCGTCCGGCATCACGACGTCGGTTATGACAACATCGCCTTCGCCCTGGCTGACCCAGCGCCACAACGTTGCTGCATTACCGGTGGCACGCGGCAAGTAGCCGGCCCTGGCAAGCGCCTGATTTAGGACGGTGCGGATAGCCGTATCATCGTCGGCGATAAGTATGGTGCCTTTGGCCATGGCCTATCTGATCGCTCCTGCTGGCTTATTATGGGATGGTACAGGCAAGCGGCTCTGCATCGGCAGAAGCACGCGAAACACGGTCCGTTTGGGCTCGCTGTCGCATTCGATGACCCCGCCGTGATCGCCGATGATCTTGGCGACGAGCGCTAATCCTAGGCCTGAGCCTGTTCGTTTGGTCGTCACGAACGGGTCGAACAGGTGTTCCTTAACCGACTCGGGTATGCCCGCTCCGTTGTCGGTAATTTCAATCATCAGCGGCAATGCCACACGTGGTCCACTGCCCGGCACGCTAAGGCGCATTCCTGGTCGAAACGCCGTCGTCAATACAATGCGGCCGGTGTCACCGCCTTCCATGATCGCCTCTACAGCGTTTTTGATGAGGTTCAAAAACGCCTGCACTAATTTATCCCGATTTCCCGGAACGGCGGGCAATGATGGGTCGTACTCTGCAACAAACCGTACATCCCGGCCGATGCCGCTCTCGGCAAGACGCCGCACATGATCGAGCACCGCATGGATGTTGACCGGCTCCTTTTGCATGGGCCGTTCGTCTCCAAACACCTCCATGCGGTCCACCAGTTGGCGAATACGCTCGGTCTCGGTACAGATCAACTGCGAAAGAACGCGGTCTTCGTCGCTTAATGCAGGTTCCAGCAATTGGGCTGCACCTTTGATGCCCGACAAGGGATTCTTGATCTCGTGGGCGAGCACGGCTGCCATCCCTGACACTGAGCGGGCGGCGGCACGATGGGTCAACTGCCGTTCAATCATCTGCGCCATGCTACGTTGCTGTAACATCAGCAGAACCAGCCCCGGCTGATCGGGAAGTGTGCCGCTATGCACATCGACGAGTTTGGCGCCATCGACCCGCGGCATCAACACTTCGACACCGTACTCATTGACCGTGGCATCGGTCCGACGCACCTGTTGAACCAGAGCCAGCAGCGGGCAACCGAAGGCTACGATCTCAGCCAATTTTTGACGCTTCAACACGGCGTGGCCAGATGAAGTGAATACCTCGGCGGCTGGATTCGCGTAAATAATCCGGTCATCCTCGCCTAGCACCAAGATCGGATGTGGCAACGCCGCCAACAGGAGATCGTGTTCGATGTGTCGCTTCAACGGCACCAACGGGAGGCTTGCTATTTGAGGTTCGGGCATCAGGCGGCCAGCTCCCTCGGTTCAGCATAGAATTCGGCCAGACCGGCCAGCACCCGCGCGTCGTCATCGTCCTGGCACAATCGCCGACGCCAAGCCTTCACCACGGCATCCGTCTGGCCAGCGGCCGCAAGATACCAACCGATGTGTTTGCGCGCCGTGCGCAACCCCAAAGAGCGTCCGTAGTGGCCAAGCATGTTCTCGACATGCCGCAAGGCAATCTGCCCCTGCTCGGCAAGGGTCGGCGGCCCCATATCGCGACCCATAGCAAGCGCATCCGCGACCTGACGCCCGATCCAAGGCCGACCGTAAGAGCCGCGCCCGATCATCACGCCGTCGGCACCTGATGCCTTGAGCGCCGCCCGCGCCGTAGCGCTATCAACAATATCGCCATTAACGACGACGGGGACTGATACGGCACGCTTGACGCTTGCGACGAAGGCCCAATCAGCATGCCCTTTATAAAATTGGCAGCGCGTACGGCCATGCACCGTTACCATACGGACGCCAGCAGCCTCAGCCCGCCGAGCCAGTTCCGGTGCGTTCAGACACACATGGTCCCAGCCCATACGCATTTTCAACGTGACAGGCACCGTTACGGCCGCGACCGTTGCCTTGATGAGGCCCTCGGCATGGTCGAGGTCACGCATCAATGCACTACCCGACAGCTTGCCGGTCACCTCGCGAGCCGGACATCCCATGTTGATGTCGATAATATCTGCGCCGAGTCCTTCAGCTATGCGCGCGCCCTCTGCCATCCAATGCGCTTCTCGGCCGGCAAGTTGGAGAACGAAGGGTTGAGCCAACCCGGCCACAGATTTGCGCAACACATGCGGGCGTTCGCGGACCAGTTCTTCGCTTGCCACCATTTCGGAAACGACCAGTCCAGCACCCAGTGCATGACATGCGTCGCGGAACGGCCGATCCGACACACCCGACATGGGAGCGATCAGGACGGAATTAGCCAACGCATGCTTGCCCACGCGAAACGCGGACAGCAATGGACCAAGGTTCACTACGCTTTCCACGACAGTGCTCATTTTTTAGGCCGCACCTGAAGTTGCCGAAGGTTTGGGCAGACTAGGCGGGACGACTCTCTCTCGCAAGTGCGAAACATGCCTGTGGCATTCTGCCGATGCCACAGCTGCATTGCGCATAGCGAGTGCGTTGGTTATCAGCGGCATCAATCCCCATCAAACAGGTGGGGGTTAAATGGGGGGCAGCACGCCGTGCCAACAGCCGTCGTTATCGTCGCAGCAGGTCGAGGGTCCCGCGCCGCTGTCGGCGAGGACCACCTGCCAAAGCAGTATCGGCGATTGGGCGCCACAACGGTGCTCGCAGAGACGGTGCAGGCATTTGTGACAGCGCCCGACATTCATATGATCCAAGTTGTTGTCCACCCTGACGACCATGAACTGTATTCAGCCAGTCTCGGCCCGCTACGGCATCGCTGTCGCGCGCCGGTCCATGGTGGCGCCACGCGGCAGGCGTCGGTGCTCGCTGGCCTCGAAGCCATCGCATCTCTGTCACCGGTTCGCGTTTTAATCCACGATGCAGCACGCCCGTTCGTGTCGCCGAGCGAGATTGCCAGCGTGATTGCAGCCTTGAACAGCGGGCCAGCAGCAATATGCGCGATACCTGTGTCGGATACACTGAAGCGTCAGGCAGTGGATGGCACCATCGCAGAAACAGTCAACCGGGGTGGACTATGGCGGGCATCAACACCGCAAGGCTTTCGCTTCGACCTCATTCTAGAGGCCCATCGGAAGGCGCTAGCGGCTGGTGAAACAAACTTCACCGATGATGCAAGCATTGCCGAATGGGCGAACATCCCGGTGCAACTCGTTTCAGGATCAAATGCAAACTCGAAACTGACAACTGCTGACGATTTGATCATCGCCAATCACGTACTGTCGGCCCGCTCACCCGCCAAACAGCTGGGGCCAGCGATTGATATCCGTACCGGCACTGGCTTTGATGTCCATAAATTCGCTGAAGGCGACGCGGTCTGGCTTTGTGGCGTTCGCATTCAGCACACACACAGGCTTGATGGGCATTCGGACGCTGATGTTGGGTTGCACGCACTTACCGACGCTATCCTGGGCGCACTCGGCGATGGCGATATTGGTGAGCACTTTCCGCCCAGTGATCCGAAGTGGAAGGGCGCAGCCTCCCACCTGTTCCTGGAGGATGCCGCCAGAAGGACAACGCAACGGGGCGCACATATCACCAACGTTGATGTGACGCTGCTCTGCGAGTTACCAAAAATTTCGCCGCATCGCGACGCCATGCGGGCGGCAATCGCCTTGATGCTTGGTTTGGATGTCGGTCGGGTCGGCGTAAAGGCGACGACCACGGAAGGCTTAGGCTTCACAGGCCGCCGCGAAGGCATCGCGGCCATGGCATCAGCTACCCTGGTGTTCCCCACCTGATAACTTGCTCTCGCAACGCGAATCGCGGCATCACGCACTGGTGCAGTTGTAGACCCACCTCGGGGAGCCCTACCATGAACGTCATGACGTCATCTTTGCCCAGTCTTTCGCCAATCAATATCGGTGAAATCGCCGAGGCGACACGCACTACGTGCCTTGCAACACGCGTGCGGCAACTGTCGCGGATCGTGACGCGTGTCTATGATGATGCTCTACGGTCTTTGGGCATCACGGCGAGCCAGTTCACGCTGCTCACGCAGTTGGCGCAGCAGGACGGGATAACCGCCGTTGAAATTGGCTTCACGCTTGATATCGAGAAGTCGACGCTGTCGCGTAATCTGAAGCGTCTTCTCGCACTCGATTTGATCGTGATGGACCCACCTGCTGGTCGTCGCGGGCGAGGTCTGCATTTAACTCCAAAGGGCCAGGCAATTATCCGAGACGCCTTTCCGGTTTGGCAAGAGGCCCAGCGCCGCGCACTCAACGTTATGGGGAGTGACAGCCGCGCCACCCTAGATGGTTTGCTGCAGCACGCCGAGAAGCTGGGTACAGCATAACGCTATTTGTATCAGAATAGCTGATGGCACTATGATGAGGCGCGCCCTAATTGGCGCGCTTTTTTCGTCGCGGTGAGGCCTAGTCATGTTCTCTGCAGATTTGACCGATGCCGCCATGCGCCTACTCGCCGATTTACGTGCGCGTCGGTTGAAAATTGCTACTGCAGAGAGTTGCACAGGTGGCTTGATCGCGGCCCTGCTGACCGAAATTCCCGGCTCGTCCGACGTCGTCGAGCGCGGCGTTGTTACCTACTCGAACGAGGCTAAGATCGAACTCATTGGCGTGCAGCCAGCACTCATCGCGGCGCACGGCGCCGTCAGTGCCCAGGTCGCCTTAGCCATGGCCGAGGGCGTTCTAAGACATTCGCACGCAGACATTGCTGTCTCGGTGACCGGCGTCGCAGGCCCGGGCGGAGGATCAGCAATTAAGCCGGTTGGACTAGTCCATCTCGCTGCTGCTCGCGAGGGGCACTCCTCAGTTGCAATCGTTCGGCTATATGGCGACATTGGAAGAGCTGCAATACGCTTAGCAACGGTGAACGACGCACTCGCCTTGGTCCGCAAGATTATGGCATAAACGTCAGCTGACGATTGCGCTCACCGGTTGGCCGTAAACAGCCTGGGCTCGGGTCTCGAATGCATCGGCGAATTTACGGAACGCCTGATCAAACACTGCGCCCACCAATACCCCCAGCATGCGCGACTTGAATGCGTAATCGATATAAAAATCAATCTCGCAGCCAATTGGCACGGCATAAAACTGCCAACGATTCTCCAAATGGCTGAACGGACCGTCAATGTACTCGACGAACACTTTCGGCGCGTCGGGATACAGCGTCACCCGCGTTCCGAATGTCTCGCGGATGGCCTTGTAGCCAACCGTCATATCAGCGGCGAACACGTCCCGACCGTTCTCTTTGCGGCGAGACGTAATGCGTAGCGCCTCGGTCAGCGGCAGAAATTGCGGATACTTCTCGACGTCCGCCACCAGATCGTACATCTGGCGGGGAGTGAACGGCACGATGCGGCGCGTGGAAAACGTAGGCATAATTAAAGTTACGATGTGTTCGAGAATTAGGGGACGTGACCGGCTGTCGCGTGGGATGCACGGGCCACAGTCGATTTGCCAGTACCGCTACTCCCGACGATCATAATTCGCTGCATCCGTGGCTCAACGCTGTTGAGCAATACGTGCAGCGCGAAGCTTCGCAAAATCCTCGCCGGCATGATAGCTCGACCGCGTCAACGGTGACGATGCGACCAGCAGGAAACCTTTGGCCAAGGCCATCCGTTCATAGGACTTGAACTCGTCTGGCGTAACGAAAGACTTCACCTCAGCATGCTTACGGGTCGGCTGAAGATACTGCCCAATGGTAAGGAAATCGACGTCTGCCGAACGCAAATCGTCCATCAATTGCAAAACCTGCTCCCGGGTTTCACCCAATCCCACCATGATACCCGACTTGGTGAACATTGTCGGATCTAGTTCCTTCACGCGTTGCAACAGCCGCAAGGAATGAAAATAGCGCGCACCAGGCCGGATGCTGAGATAGAGGCCTGGCACGGTTTCCAGGTTATGATTGAATACGTCTGGCTTGGCCTCTACCACTACCTCCAAAGCGCCAGGTTTGCGCAGGAAGTCCGGGGTAAGTATTTCGATCGTCGTCGAAGGGGTTTCGAGGCGAATGGCGCCTATCACAGAGGCAAAATGTTGCGCCCCACCGTCAGCCAGATCATCACGATCAACTGATGTTATAACGACGTGCTCGAGGCCAAGTTTACTCACTGCAGCGGCAACGTTCGCTGGCTCACTTTGATCCAGCGCTTGCGGCATGCCGGTCTTGACGTTGCAGAACGCGCACGCCCTGGTGCATGTATCGCCCATGATCATCATGGTCGCGTGCTTCTTGGTCCAGCACTCGCCGATGTTGGGGCAGCCCGCCTCCTCGCACACGGTCGCCAGCCCATGCGCACGCACGATAGCCTTGGTCTCGGCATAACCTAATGAAGTAGGCGCCTTGACCCGGATCCAGTCCGGCTTACGCTGCAGTGGTGTCTCCACCCGGTTGGCCTTTTCCGGGTGGCGCGGCTTGCTATCAAGAATGGTGACCATAAACGTGCTCCAAGCCGCATAAAATCAAACCCCAAACAGGCTGTGCGCGATCCACCACACATAGCCAATCAGGATCGTGATTTAAAGGCTGCAGACCGTCAGCGCGCAAGTAGTCGCGCCAAAATGACAACCAGCACCGCGCCGATCGTTGAGACGACGATTTGGTTACCAAAGGTTGGGATATAGACGTTGAAATCGATCGGCAACTTCAAGAGCCCCTGATTGACCAGAAACCCGCCAATGAATGAGCCTATCACGCCAACGACTAGGTTCCGAAATAAGCCACCGCCGCCAAGAAGGAGGCCCGCTAGCCAGCCAGCGATGATACCGATCACAGCCATTATGATGAGCGGCATGTAAGGTTGCAGTTGTGCCATGATAATCTCCTATGTGTCGTAAACGGTGGTTGCCAACCTCAAATTACCTGATCAACCGTGCCAATATCACGACGATGATGGCACCAATCGTACTGGTGACGATCTGCGAGGCGAGCGCGTTGCGAATCCCCAGGTTGACCCCTAACGATCCAAGCAGGAAGCTGCCGACGAACGCACCAATTACACCGGTGATTAGGTATTGAACCAGTCCGCCGCCGCCGACGAGCAGACTAGCCAAAAAGCCCGCCACAATGCCGATCACGACGGTGATGATAAGCGCCTGTGCGTCCATTTTCATGAGAGCCTCCCAGGTTGCCGAATCGCAACGATGGTCAGTTTGTCGCACACTTGGCGCCGCGTCTACGTCGATCCCTTACTGGCATCGTAACGCCAAAGTGCGATGAGCAGCGCTGCGGTCAAGATCGAAGTGATTGCTGACCACCGCGCTATGTCACCGCCGATCAGCGAGAGGGTCGCGATCGTCAGCGCCGCCGGCACCATCTGGGTCAAAAATCCGAACAGCGAAGAGGCCAACCCAGCGATGTCAGGATGGGGATCGAGGGTCAGGCTCGCCGCATTCGCCAGCACGCTCAGAAAGCAGCAATTGAAGAGGAACATAAGGCAACCAAACGCAACCGGCGCCAGCAGCCCGGTGTTGGTCAACACGGCCACCGACGCGCATACAACAACCAGCAAGGCGAGGGCTACCTTGGTGGTCGCTAGTACGCCATAACGGCCAATCGCTCTGGAATTGATCAACTGGCCAACAATGATCCCCAACCCCATGACGCCGAATGCCAGGGCGAACGCTGTACCATCCCAACCAAAGGCAACTTTGAAAAAACGCGGAGCATGCGCGATGAACGAGATAATAGTGAATGCCAACACGGCGGCTAGTGCCAGAAAGAACCGCGACTGTGGGTGACCTAGTACCCGCGCCGTCGCTGCCTTTAATTGACCCGCATCGAGCGCATCGGGACGCAGTACTAAATTGGTCTCGCTCAGTTTCAGCACGGCGGTGGTCGCCATCGCCGCACCAAACACCACCATGGCAGCAAATGTCATACGCCAGCCGCCAATCGCTACCAGGCCTGTGCCCGCCAACGGCGCAACAATGGGACCGAAAGAGATCATTGTCATCGCTAGAGCCATGGTGCGGGCAAGATCCGGACCTCCATGGGTGTCACGCAAAATTGCTCGCCCGATCACAATAGCCGCCGCCGATCCAAAACCCTGCACCGCACGGGCGACCAGCAATACCATGATACTTGGTGCACTGAGTGCTACCAATGCCGCGACAGTATAGAGCCCGAGGCCAGCAAGCAGCACAGGCTTTCGTCCGAACCTGTCGGACGCCGAGCCAAAGACCAATTGCCCAAAGGCGCTGGCAAAAATGAACAGGGGCATCGCGATCTGCACCTGCTCAATCGGGGCGGCAAATGCCAGCTCCATTGAAAACACTGCCGGCAACAGCACATCCGTTGAGAATGCATTGGATGCCAGCAGCAGTCCGCAGAAGACAATCAAGAAGGTACGGGACATGATTTGGCGCGCAGTCTATCCCAATCACATATGGATCACACGGCCATAGGCGTCGAGTACGCTTTCGTGCATCATTTCCGACAGCGTCGGATGCGGGAAGACGGTGTGCATCAAATCTTCTTCAGTGGTCTCAAGCTGCATTGCGATAACGTAACCCTGGATCAGCTCAGTCACTTCAGCACCAACCATATGTGCGCCCAGCAATTGCCCGGTTTTAGCGTCGAAGATCGTCTTTATCATACCCTCGGGCTCACCCAGAGCGATGGCTTTGCCATTGCCACGGAACTGGAAGCGCCCGACCTTGACCTCGCGGCCGCCCTCCTTTGCCTTGGCTTCGGTCAGGCCGACAGACGCAATCTGCGGGTGGCAGTAAGTGCAGCCCGGTATCTTCGCCTTGTCCATCGCATGCGTGTGCATGCCCTTGATGGTCTCGACGCACAGCACGCCCTCGTGTTCAGCTTTATGGGCAAGCATCGGCGGCCCGGCGACGTCGCCAATCGCGTAGATCCCAGCCACATTTGTGCGGCCAAGGCCATCGGTGATAATGCAGCCCCGGTCTAGTTTGACGCCAAGCTTTTCCAGTCCCAGCCCCTCAACGTTGCCGACCACGCCCACAGCCGAGATCAGCCGCTCCGCCGTGATCGTCGCGGTCTTGCCTGCCCCTAGATCTACGGTTGCAGTCACGCTATTGGTGCCTTTGGTCACTTGCGTGACCTTGGCGCCGGACAGGATCTTCATCCCTTGCTTCTCGAAGCGCTTGCGGGCGACCCCCGCAATCTCGGCGTCCTCGACGGGCAAGATCTGCGGTAGGACCTCGACCACAGTCACGTCGGCCCCCATGGTCTTGTAGAACGACGCGAACTCGATCCCGATCGCGCCTGATCCCATCACGATCAACGACTTCGGCTGCGCAGGTGGCACCATCGCCTCGAAGTAGGTCCATATCAGTTTTCCGTCAGGCTCGATTCCTGGCAGCGCCCGGGGCCGTGCACCGGTGGCGAGAATAATATGTTTGGCCTGATAGGTGCCAATACCGAGCACACCTTTGGGTGCCGGGTGCGCCGGCAGGTTTGGGGTCTTTCGGGTTGCCGCCACCACCACCTCGCCCGGCTTCGAGATCGATGCCTCACCCCAAATCACATCGACCTTATTCTTCTTGAGCAAAAACCCGACACCACCGTTGAGCTGGGCCGAGATGCCGCGCGAGCGGGCAACGACAGCGGCGTTATCGACCGTCATCGTGCCATTCAACACCAGTCCATAATCCTTGGCGTGTGTGGCGTAGTGGTAGATTTCCGCTGAACGCAGCAGTGCCTTGGTCGGGATGCATCCCCAGTTGAGACAGATGCCTCCTAAGTGTTCGCGCTCGACAATCGCCGTCTTGTAACCGAGCTGGGCTGCACGGATCGCGGTGACATAGCCACCGGGGCCTGCACCGATAATGATGATGTCGTAGCTGCTCAAGGTCGTACTCCCACCTTTTCTATGGATTGTTCGCGCACACTCTAACGAGCCATCCCGACGGACCGCATGGCCCATGTCAAGCGTTTGCTGTTGTTGACCGTCACCCAGACGACGCGACGCCTTGCAGTTGCACGCAAATGAGCACGCCCGGCTGCAGAGATGCGCATGTCCCAATAAATGCAAAAGAGCCCCGCAAATCGTGCGAGGCTCTCTACGATCGACAACTACAAAAACCCATCAACGCTCACACATGGCAACGAGCGCCAAGGTAATAGTTCAACAACTGATTGTAGCGGCCCGCAGTCGCACGGGCCTCCGGCGAACCCTTGCCCTGGCTGGCAGCTTCGACCTTTGATTGGGCGCCTTGACTGTCCATCTTGTTCAAATCAGCCCTTAGCGACTGGCACGACATACCGGATGGCAGCGCCTGAGCACCAGGGTCTCCACCAGAGGCACCCCCGGCTGAACAACCGGCCAACGAAGCAGCCAACAGCAATCCGGCAATCACGTTTCCAATCCGCGATAGTTTGCACAGGGACTGGCCCATTGATGTCTGGGCATTCGAATCTATCACCACACTCACCTCCGGATCTCCGATATGCCGAATCTAAACGGACTTGGCACTGAACACCACACACTATAGCCAGCCGAATAGACGTCCGCCGCGAAGCTGTGGCGCAATTACTGCTTTCAGGGTTGCTTACCCAACCAGCAACACGCCGCTCGAACGATGTCTGCTGCTGCCACCTAGAGCGTCGGCACAGCCCTTACTGGGCTGTGGTTGCGGTAGCAGCTGCTGCAGGAGCAACCTTGGCGGCTGCAGCCGGAGCAGCCTTGGCCGCAACAGCAGGGGCAGCTTTCGCTGACGGGACGACCGGCCCGCAGGACCCGGGCGATACCGCGTCACGGTGGTCGACAGCATGGGCTCACCGAGAGGCAAGTGATCCAAAGCCGCTCGCGGCGCCGGGTGCGCAGGCTCCGGCATTCGCGGCACGGCCCTTGCTGTGGCTGGGGTAGACCGCGATTCATTCCCGCGGGTTCGGAGATCCTCATGCTTCTCTTCGCCCTCATCACTGCGTGCGCTCCTTCAGACTCCCTGCTTGGAGCAGATGCCCTGACGGAGCTCGATACCCTTCGCACGATGGTCGACGACCACGTCGTCACCGCCCACGCGGCAACCTCGATGGATGACATCGACACACTCGAACCGGCGCACACCATGGACATGGCGTCTGCCATGGACGACATGGACGGGATGATGTCGACGATGATGGACTGTTCGATGTCGGACATGATGAATGCCAACATGGGAGATGCCGATGCCCACATGTCGGACATGATGGACGAGGTCACATCGCATGG
>JANNRP010000544.1:0-1563 GCA_031401535.1 Hyphomicrobiaceae bacterium
ACTGTTCAAGTCAGCTAGCCGCTTCGCGCTTGTCGCTGCGGCCGGTATTGTAGCGGGTGGCGTTGCCGCCCAGGCTGCCGATCTCGGTGGTAACTGCTGCGCGGATCTCGAAGAGCGCGTTGCAGAACTCGAAGCAACGACCGCTCGCAAGGGCAACCGAAAGGTCAAGTTGACCGTTTCGGGTCAGGTCAACGAAGCCATCATGTTTTGGGATGATGGCACGGAGCAGAACGCTTACGTCGTCTCCAACAACATGGGTCGCACGCGCTTCCGCTTCGTCGGCGACGCCAAGATCAACGCCGACTGGTCGGCTGGTTATTTGCTCGAAATCGGCGTTCGTTACGCCAACTCTGGCAACCGTACTCAGGGAACCGCTACTGCTGGCGGCGAGTCCAACTCACTCGACATCCGTCACAGTGCTTGGTGGATCGACAATAAGAACCTTGGTCGCGTTTGGGTTGGTGAAACCTCCACTGCAACCGATGGCATCACCGAAATCAATCTCGCCAATGCAATCACTGGCGGCATCGACGCTTCGGCTTGGCAGGGTGGTTTTCTCCTGCGCAACACCAACGGTACGCTTTCCACGCAGACTTGGAACGGCGTGACGCCGAGCCAGGCTGGCGCTTGGGGCGTTGGCGAAGGCGATCGTAATAACGTCGTCAAGTACGTCTCGCCAACGTTTGCAGGCTTCTCGGTCTCGGCGGCTTGGGGTGAAGATGACCAGTGGGACGCGGCTCTGCGTTACGCCGGTGAGTTCTCTGGCTTCCGTGTTGCCGCTGGTGGCGGTTATCGCCAGATCAACGACAACTTCGGTAAAAATGGTGGCGATGGACCCAGGTGCGCGGATCTAGCAGCTACCACTGCTGGCACCAGCGCGGTTGATTGCAACAGCATCGGCGTTTCGGGTTCGGTCATGCACACGGCGACTGGGCTATACGTTCACGGTGCTTGGGGTCAGCTTGACGACCAAAACCGTAAGGCTCTGCTCGGTGCAGGTGCTAAGGACAAAGAAACCAGCTGGTATGTTCAGGCTGGTATCGAACAGAACTGGTTTGGCCTCGGCAAGACCACATTGTTCGGTGAATACGGCAACTACGAGGCGGGCTCGGGGCTAGGTGCTAGCGGTGCAAACCCCGCTGTAAATACGTCCTCGGTGAGTTCCACCGGCGTGGTATCGACACTGAGTGGGAACGGGTTCCAGTCGGCGGAGACCACGGTTTGGGGCATTGGTTTGACGCAGTCGATCGATGCTGCCGCTATGGACCTGTATATCGGGTACAAACACTTTGAAACTGACATTCAGGGTGCACGGACCGTGTCGGGTACCAATGCTGCTGCTGGTACGACGGTTAAGGCTTCGCAAGAGTTCGACGCTGTCGTGATGGGCGCGATCATCAAGTTCTGATCTTAAGCCTCTCGGGAATACGAAAAGGGCCGCTTCGCAGCGGCCCTTTTTGATTCCGGTTGAGCTTCGTCATCCTGGCTCGTCGTGGGTTCCGACCTTCGTCCGGATGACGTTTTTCTTGTTGTTGGATTTGAGCCACTATATTCCGCCGGACA
>JANNRP010000545.1:0-9797 GCA_031401535.1 Hyphomicrobiaceae bacterium
GCGTGCCGCCCCAACGGGCCTCGATCAAATAGGCGCGGCAGTCTTCCTCGGTCGCGAACCGCGCCTCGAACTCCGTCGCCGTCTTGGGAAAATCACGCCACAGATCGTCCGGCATCGCATGTGTCATGGCCCAACTCCTTGTGGGAGGTCATGTAGTTCGAGATTGCGCCGGAACTAAGGGGACAGGTATGCCGTTGGGAGGTGTGCCTGGAAAGCTTTGATAGCCCCCATTGAAAGAAATATTAAACACCGTAAAACTACTGTCAGATTGCCCCAAAAACAACTTGGCGATCGCGTTGAAGCCACCGCAAGCCGCTGGTTCTCCTGTTTCCAGGTTTCCTCCAGAACATGGATTTAACTCAATGCGCAGTACGTCCGACCGACCATCACCGTTAAAGTCTCCATAGATTAATTCCCACGCCGGGGTACTGGTATCTCCATGATGAGTATTCAGCGCCTCGACATTGCCCATATCTGCAATTGGCAGGCTGCTTGAATACGTCAGAGTTGTTGATGGCAAAGCGGTGCCAGAGGTAACGATCCCATTGCCATCGAGGACGGCATCGCGACCGTACGTCTTAATCGAGGTTAAGCGGCTCGCACCTGTCTCTGATCCAGCCTCATAACTGAGGGCATAGGACCGAACACGTTGACCGCCAGTAGCAATGTCGATCGTTCTCAGTCGCTTATCGACTGTCGCCACAGATGCGCTGGTGCCATAAGAATGGGTGTCAGGCCGCACGTCGTATTTGAAGGCTACAGTCGTGCCATTATAGGCAATCGTCACGGGCCAGCAGATCGGCAGTTGAGCGCACGAATGACTGTAGGTGACGGTATTGCCATGCCGGTCGACTATGGTTGTCAGCAACCAACGGTACTTTGCCGAAATATTGGTAGACGGACTACCGGTATTGGGAAGTCCACCAATCGACTGATACTCGTAGACGGTTCCGTCCCGCGTCGTGACGGCCCAGCGATTGGCGGCGGTGTCGTATTTGATCCGCTTATAACTCTCAACGCGCGTCGCATGAGTGCCGCCGGATGAGCAACTTGGGCTGTCGGTTGTTGCCTTGCACCGGACCAACTCTTCGCCATCAAGAAGGAACGTATCCTTGGCAGCAAGATCCAAGAGATCCGAGGTATCAAATGCGGGCGTGCCCCCTACGCGTGCGGATCGCAGGATTTCCGAGACGCCATCGAGACGCCAGCCGACACCCAGCGTTGCCGCAGTCGCACCCGTAGGCCGCTGGCCAATGTTTGAATCATAGGAAAGTGCAAGCTTTGGCTCCAACCCGCGAAACGCTGGTAGATCAATCTGCTCGCGCAACGTAAAGCTGCCATTCATCGGCGGCTGCTGTTGTTTTTGAAAGGCCTTGTCAATCTCGCTCTGCGGGGCTGGTTGCCCCTCCGTCGTACCTGCGCTGGTAGCGGCAGCTGGTTGCCCGCTTTGAGAGGCTGTTTTTGACGTCGTGCTGCTGGCTGCCGCATCTTTCGGTGGTTGGGGCGCGCTTGCAGTTGGCTCAGTCGATAGTCGCTCAATCTGGGTCGCCGCAGGAGGCGATCCAACGACTGGTACATCGAGCAGCCCCCTTTGGCTCCTGACCTGACCCGATCGCCGCGCTGCCCCGTCGGTTTTTAGTTCGGGGATATGCGGTAGATTAGGCGCCACATTTGACGGACCGGCAGCGCTAACTCCGGAGCCGCCCCCTCTCCGATCTACCACGTCACCAACGACCTGAGTGTCGGAGTGGCTCACTTGAGCAGAAGCAAGACTAGAAGCAAAAATACAGCTAGCAGAAATAGCAAGCGCCATCGCGTGGCCAAGCAAAAATTGTCTTGCAGTCTCCCCGCCCACATCTGCGGCAAGCGTTGGGGCCAACGCAGTTAGCTGAACTACGGCCTTTCTACCTCTTCCGTGTACGTTGCACCGACTGCAAAGACTGCGAAAAATTGCATTAATCTCCGAACGCATGAATGCCATGTTCGTACTCGCAAATAGGTTCGCATAACCAATTCAATGAGCATGATGGAACAGATCGGAAAGCGCCACGAATTTTACAAGCAAAGCCTCCGATACCGTTTGCTGTGTATTTTTCAAGGCACACTGAGCAAAAAATGACTTGCCAGGTTTGTTCCGAGCGTGCGCAGGGCGTCTTAGATGCCGATTGAGAATAGTAATCCAAATAAATTCGACGAGCTCTCATTGGTTGGAGCGCGCCGATTTTATTCCGCTGTCTGTGCAATAACTCTGCCTGAGGCGCTCGTTGCATCGCAACTTCGAAGGACCGCGGCCTTGGTCAATCGGCATCAACGTCGTCTCTCAGTATCCAGGGACTTCTATCGTCCCAATGACCTGTAAAGTTCCAACTTGCCCGTTTGACTTCCGGCCTTCAATGTAACGCCGCCCACGTCGATCGAGATTATGGCCCAGGCATCAATTTTTTCACCTACCGTGCGCCAAGCTGCCGAACCTGGCGTGATCTCTAACAACGCACGTTGGACGTCCAATTCTACGTGCAGTCCAAGCAGTTTAATCTTATCGATCGGTAACGTTGGTTTTGTCGGCACAGCAACCTCTGTTGGAGGTTTTGGTAGCGTCAGTTGGGTCTGCTTGGGCTTGCTGGTTGGGAATGCGCGACCGTCAAAAAAGGCTGGCCGCGACAGGGTCTGCGGAAAGGCAGAAGGTAGAGGTGGTTGGAACTCTCCAAGCTTTTGACGCACAATTAATGCTGGGGACTGGCCAGATGTGGTCGCAGGCGTAGCGATCGATTGTGACTCAATCGTTTCCGAAAGTTGTGCGAACAATGTTGCTGCCCCTGCAAGTAGAACTATCAGACTTACCAACTGGATGGCGAGGCGCATCATGGTTGTTTTCCGACCTTGATCGAGGCCACAGGAATAGGCCACTTTGCCCCAAAGACATCAACTTCAGCCAGAAATGCCGGCACGTTCGATCCGGTCATATGCTGTACGCTTCTTGGTTCCTCCGGTCTCAGAAGCGCTCGGTCGATAAATAAGAAGGGCGTACCGGTCTCGATTGCATACAAAATCTCATGGATCGTTGTCATCGTGCCGCGCATCTGCAGGCGCAAGCCAAGGTATAGCTGGGCGTCGACAGACTTGGCAGACAGAGTGCGTGCGCTCGTAAGTTCCGCGCCCTTTGCGCCGACCAAGGCCTGCAACCGGGTCTGCAGATCTGCAATGACAATAGAGTCTTGACCGCCCGGCAGGAATTCAATGCTGTATTGGCTCGTTTGATCTGACCCCGGCGTGCTGTCAGCTGCTAGTCCATTGTCGATGACGGCTTTGAAACGAGCGCGCGACACGGCGGTCTCGCTGATCTTGTTCTCGTTTTCATCATACCATCTTTTGATGGGTTGCCCGAGAGCCCACAATAGGATCGGAATCAATAGTAAGAGTCCGACCGCACTGCCTCGCCGCATCAGTGATCGGCTCGACCAGATCAACATCATGGCTTGTCCGCCATCGGGGGGCGCGCTGTCGTGGATTTATCGTCGCGGTGAGCAAGTTTCATACGAATTTGAAATCGCTCTACACTTTGTTGGCTGTCTCGCGTTACTGGCGACGCAAACTCGACTGAGCGAAAAATAGAGGACCGCGACAGAATACCGATCAATTCCGACGCCGCTTTCGAGTACCCGTCAAGAAGCACAGTGCCCTCATCAATGCGTAGATCGGTCAGCCATGTGGTATCTGGCAGGCGTTGAGTTACCTCCTCCCAAACTTGAATGACCAAGACGCTATCGATCTTACGAAGTCGATGGCGCTCCACGGATCGCACGGCGGTATCAAGCTCTGTCAGCTGCTTGCGAACAGCAAGAGCTTTGGTTCGCAATGCGTTTGTATCGGCTTGCAATGTGGAGAGGAGCGATTCTTGGCGCCAGATCGCGGCCGAGGATGCTGCAACCAGTAGCAAAGCCGTTGTAAACGCCGCAATGATGAGCACGCGATCAATATTACTTTTAAGTCTATTGGGCGCTTGCTCCGAAAGCGGCAACAGGTTGACTGGAAGGCGCGTCCCGTCTTCGGTACGCACCCCGAGTTCGTGTGGTGATAGCCCCGTCGATCGAAGATCGCGCAGCAGATGCGCGACCAAGTTGCGCTTTACAACAATATGCTCGACTTCAATTTCTGCCGAGGAGTTATGTGCAGTCCCTGGCACCCAATAGTGCGTGTACACATCCCTGAGGCTGAACGGGGTGCTACCTTCCAAATCAAGAGCCAACAGGGCGCTAGCATGGCCAAGTGCTGCCTTTGGCAGTCGCTTCCGGCGAACCAGACAACTATTCTTAGGCAAATCGAGCCGAATTGTTAGGAGTGGTCCCCATTTGCGACGCTCCCGCGCGACGGCGGCTTTGGCAGCGTCCCACCCTCCTTCGACAACAACCAACTCGCGACCAGATGTTCGCAATCCCAATGATGGTATGGTGACAGCAAATGAGTTTTCGCTGACCAGGAGCGACACCGGATGCGGATCAGCGGCGAGTGCTGCTTGCCAGCCACTGGGTACGAGCGACCAGAGCTCGCTTGTCCACCACTCCCAAGCCGCCCTCACGCTTCGCCAAAAGCCGATGGCAACTGTGACTGCACGGTGCGGCACGACGACAAAGCCTCTCTACTCTTTTTTGACTACAGTGCGTCAAAATCAAAAAAACAATGGTACCCGCAAAGCGATCGTCAGCTCACAGCGTTGGGTTAGCAGAGGAGGGTTGTGCCATCAAGCGCCCTGGGTCATCTTGATGGTAGGCTGACGCATCAAAATTAGGTTCCTATTCTATGGCCACAGAAGTCAAGCCATCTACGCGACCACCGCAACCGGGAACAGTGCTCGGCGATCCACGCAGTGCGGTTTTTTCTCAAGCTTTTATGGCCGAATTACTGAACCAGGGTCACCTCGAACACAGCGCCTGTGAGCGCGCATTGCTGGCACAAAGTCAAACCGGGCAGAGGATTGATACCATCCTCACCGAGTTGGGACTGATCTCAGAACCTATCTTGCTCGAAGCACTCGGTAAGTGCTGCCAATTGGAGATTGTTGGCGCTGACAGATTTCCATCACAGCCCGTTCTTGAGGATATCCTATCGGTAGAGTTTTTGCGCCGCAGCTTAATCATTCCGTTGGCCGACTCGCCAACTGGACTGATCGTGGCATGCGCTGACCCCTTCAATACTGACATACTCACAGCGATCGCCTATTTTGTTGGCAAGCCGGTTACATCTACACTGGCAACCGCGAGAACAATCGAGGCTGCTTTTGGTCGGATCTATGGAAACGATGAACCGATACCTGCCGATACCATCAATCGTGTCTTGACAGACAGCTTCGTCAACGAGGATGACGTCCAGCGCCTCCGCGACATAGCCAGCGAGGCGCCGATCGTCAGGTTCGTCAGCCGCGTGATATCCAGCGCCGTAGCGCAGCGGGCGTCCGACATCCATATCGAGCCGATGGTGGACTGTGTAAGAGTAAGATTTCGTGTCGACGGCCTCATGGCCGAAGTTGAACGCCTGCCTCCTGGTATGCAGTCCGGAATCGCCTCCCGCATTAAGATCATGGCCAAACTCAATATCGCTGAACGGCGATTGCCACAGGATGGCCGCATCAAGGTGGTGGTTGGAGGCCGGGAGATCGATTTAAGAGTTTCAACGACTTCAGTTTTACACGGTGAGAGCATAGTGCTGCGCATTCTGGACCAGGATCAGGTCGAACTGTCATTTGATGCGCTCGGCTTTGACCAACACACTACAGCGGCAATCATGGGCCTTCTCAGGGCTCCGCACGGCATCATTCTCGTGACGGGACCGACCGGCAGTGGAAAAACGACGACCCTTTATTCCGCACTCAAGGTCTTGAATTCGATCGAACGGAAGGTGTTCACCGTGGAGGACCCGATCGAGTACCAACTATCAGGTGTCAACCAAATGCAGATCAAGCCTAGTATAGGCTTAGATTTTGTTCACTGCCTTCGATCAATTCTCCGCCAGGACCCTGATGTAATCATGGTCGGCGAAATGCGGGATGTCGAAACAGCTAGAATAGGAATTCAGGCATCACTGACCGGCCATCTCGTCCTCTCGACCTTGCATACCAACAGCGCGGCGGCTTCGATCATCCGGCTGCTCGACATGGGACTGGAAGACTATCTACTTGCCTCGACAGTATCTGGCGTTCTGGCACAAAGGCTGGTGCGAAAGCTCTGCGTCAGCTGCTCCGTTGCCGACCGACTTAGCGGTGCCGAGCAGGATTACCTGCTGCAACACGTTGCTGTTACCCATCAGCACACCCAAACGGAAAATGTCCGCACAGCCATCGGCTGCGCGGCCTGCAACTATACCGGTTTTCGCGGCCGAACGAGTATAGCAGAGCTGCTGTTAATCGACGATGCCGTGCGACTACGAATAAAGCATGGGTCGACCGATCGGGATGTTATGGCGTCAAATCGGGGTGTCGGCATGGAAACCCTCTATCAGAACGGCCTGCGCAAGGTGCTGTCCGGGGAGACCACCGTGGAAGAGCTGCATCGCGTAACGCAGAGTTAGCATGCCACATTATAGTTATAAGGCGTACACGGCTAAGGGAGTCGTCGAAGTTGGTGACATTTTGGCATCGTCATCTCAAGATGCTTTTAGAGTCTTGAATTCACGCGGTTTACTACCGTTTTACACCGAAGAAATCGCGTCCAACACAAAAGCCAGCACCAGCTGGCTTTTGTGGTCCAATCAAGTTGAACCTTCCCCATCTGACTATGCCGATTTTACCCGTGAACTGTCAGTTCTGCTACAGGCAGACTTGCCTATCGATGATGGTCTGCGTCTCATAGTGGCGCAGCGGAACAACCGAGCAGTTACCGATCTTGCTACAAAACTACTCGCCGACGTGCTGGGCGGCCATACATTTTCGTCAGCATTGGAGCAGCATGCGTCAAGCGCCCCCGCAATCGTCTCAAGTTTGGTGCGGGCTGGCGAGGCGAGTGGTAACCTGGCCACTACGCTCACAGAATTGGCGCAGTTCCTGGAAACTCGCGTCGAGATGCAGTCGCGCATTCGCTCAGCACTCACCTATCCGCTTGTATTGGCCATTACAGCCTTAGCCGCAATTGGTATTGTGATCACATTCTTGGTTCCAACGCTGCTGCCGTTGTACACTGATAACGGCGCCGAGCCGCCAAGAGTGTTATGGGCCGCGGATGCCGCCGCCACGGCGGTGATACAGCATTGGCGGATCGCAGTCGTCGTCGTTATTGCATCGTTGCTGTCCGGCAAGGCAATTTTGAGCACACAGCGCGTCATAATAGCTTTGGATTCGTTACGTTTAAGGCTGCCATTCTTTGGCGACTTGAGCCGCAGTGCGAGTATTGCCATCTTCGCAAAGACGTTGGGCATTTTACTGAAAAATGGCGTAGCGCTCATCCAGGCACTACAGATCACGGCGGAGGTCGTTTCGAACAGCACCATGTCCGCGTCAATACGAAGCGCCACGGAGGCCGTCAAAGAGGGACAGAAACTAACAACGGCACTTGAGCGCACTGGGCAGTTCACGCTGACATCTTTGCGATTTATCGCTATCGGCGAGGAAGCTAGTCGTCTCGATCAAATGCTGCTCCATCTTGCACAACTTACAGACAAAGCTACACATCGCAAAATTGATCGTGCCATGACTTTGCTGGGACCTGCCCTCACAGTCATCATCGGCCTCATGGTGGGCGGATTGATCGTTTCGGTGATGCAGGCAATCCTGAGCGTAAACGATCTGGTTCTCCGATGACCTCGAAGCGAACACACGCTCAAACTATCGCGCCCAGTGACTACGGGATTTCGCTGATCGAAATGCTTGTTGTTTTGGCCATTATTTCCATCGTTCTAGCGAGCACTGTGCCAACGTTCCGTCAGCCAAATGACGGCAGTCGACCGCGATTGCTAGCAGCTGAAATCGCCGCACAAATGCGGGCCGTGCGGGCCATGGCGGTCGCTAGAAATAATGAACGTGCATTCGTGCTCAACGCGGGTGAGCGCACCTACGTATTCGAAGGTCAGCCAAACGCATCAAAGATACCACTCGGCATCAACATGACTTTGATTACGTCACGGCAGCATGTCCGCACGATCGACGAAGCACGCCTTGTATTTTTCCCGGACGGCACGTCCACGGGCGGTCGGCTGTTGATATCACAGCGGCAGCAAAATCTGGTTGTAACTGTTGACTGGTTGACTGGTTCAGTCACGATCGGGGATACCCCTCCCCGATGATGCAGCACCGTGTTCCCTGTAAAGAGGACGGATTCTCAGTCGTCGAAGTTATTGTCGCCTTCACAATTGTGGTCTTCGCGATTGTCGGCCTGTATCGTGCGATCGAACATTCGTACCAACTGGCAGCCGAGGGGCAACTGCGAGAGGATGTGGCTGCGTTTGCTCGATCCGAACTTGAAGCCATTGGGGCAGACGGTCACCTTGTGACCAATGTGATCGGCGGAACTCTCGTTAAGGGCATTATCTGGCGCATCACGGTTCAGCCAATCACGTCCGCGACCCAACCAGCTACCGCAAAAGAAATCCGGGCGTTCACCGTTGTTTTTGAAGCCTTCCGGAGTAACGGCACACCGGTCGTCACATTGCGCACAGTTAAGTTGGGCTTGGTTCCTTGATGACGGGTCGTCATGATAGCGTTGACCAAGCGCCGGACAAAGATTCCGGATTCACGCTTCTTGAACTCCTGGTTGCGATCACTCTGATGTCGCTGACCGCTGTCCTGTTAGTCGACGCGTTGCGCAGCGGCCGCAAAGCGCTGGAGATGGCGGAACGATTGACGGCTGATGCGAGCTTAGGAGCAGTTCAAAAATTAGTTGAACAGATTGTGCGGGAAGCACGTCCTATCCGCTTGGATAGCCCACCATCAACCGTCGATGCCGTGTTCATTGGATCCGAAATCCGTGCCCAGTTCATAACAAGCTTTGCACCTAGCGGGCAGTACGCAGGGCTTTATGTTGTAGATCTGATTGTTGCTCCTTCAGAAGGCAACCCAGACCACCGAGACTTTGCGTTAGCCATGACGCGCTACCAGCGACTGAGTCGGAGTGACGGTAACGCTATTGCACCGCAGCCTTCACTTCGTGTTGTGCTGATCAGGGATGTTACGACAGCTTCCTTTCAGTACTTTGCGGCCGCGGATGGTTCGGTGGAGCCGGCCTGGCGCTCAAACTGGGTTCACGCGGAGCGCCTGCCACTGCTCGTGAGCATTGTCGTCACTCTTGATGGCCCGATCCGTCGCACGTGGCCGAAACTGGTTGTGTCATTACCACTCGCCCAATTGGAACAACCGTAGCTCACCAGCTTGTGATGTCTTTGTCCTCACCCGAACCGCCGGGCTGGTTATCGCGACCAAGACTGAAAATATCGAAGGCACCATGTTGCCCAGGCAATCGGTATACATACGGCTTACCCCAGGGGTCGGTCAGTGCGTTGCCCTTTTTGAGGTATGGCCCTTTCCAGTCGGTAACCTGCACCGGAGTTTCCACGAGCGCTTTCAAACCAAGCTCGGCCTGCGGATAAGCGCCGACATCGAGATAGTAGAGTTCGACCGCCCCCGCTAGGCTGACGATTTGGGTCTTAGCGGTCTCTGATTTGGCCGTGCCAAGATAACGGATGACTTGTGGGGCTCCGATACCGGCCAAGAGTGCGAGAATTCCCAGCACGACGAGCAATTCGATCAGCGTAAAACCTGCGTCATGTGTTGCATGCTGATCATTAGACTTCCGCATTGTTCAAACCTCGTCGAGCCT
>JANNRP010000546.1:0-4040 GCA_031401535.1 Hyphomicrobiaceae bacterium
TGGCTCATCCCGATACGCGGGGCGAAGCGGCAGAGGTCCTACGCAGTCTAGTCGAGAGGGTTGCCGTTCATGCCGACGAAAATGGTCATGTCATTGAACTCACGGGAGATATCGTAAAACTCGTGACACTGCCTGGAGGCACCATTCCGTCTCCGTTCGAAAGTTCGGTAAAGGTGGTTGCGGGGGCGCGCAACCATCTTGATTTGCAGCTGACAGGCCTGCTTTGCGCAATGACGGACTGAGAGGAGGCCCACGATGGTATGCGTGTCAATAAGTTTGCGAACTACTCTAGATTAGGCACACACATGACACCTTTCTAAGAGCCATTCGGCGATTGCACAATTGAACAGTTTTGCGGCAACAAAATTTTCGATGACAGCGCATACGGTGAGCGATGCTCATGGTTCTCAGGTGCGCAACCTTATGAAGTGATGCCTTGAAGACTGCTCTCATTCATCGTGTGGAACGTGAGCACTCGACTGAGGTTTGCGAGACGCACCGCAGGGCCGAAATCAGGTCATTAGCAGCATTGCATTGACCTGCCAGTTATCAACAGGTTACGCACAGATCAGACCTTAAGCAGACAGATTTATGTCAGGCACTGAGGTGAGGAGACCGTTGCCGTGCGTACGAAGAGAATTTTCCGTGCTGTTATTGTTTTGATTTGTTCCCAGATGATCGGAGGTTGTGAAACAACAACCTCGATTCAAGAAACAATGTCAGGCCCATTTCGTGCCAGCACAGCGGCAACTTACAAGGACCAGCGGGGCTCGGGCGCGACAGGTGGTCAGTCGCGCAATCAGAATGGACTGCTGGCTGGCGGCCGCAGCAGCGGACTTGAAAGTATCCGCGAAACGGAGAGCCGCGGTACCGGTCAGTTTGTTGGCAGAGCACCACCTTATTCAGTGGGGCCGACGCAAGCCGGGCAAGAAGGAGTTTCGCTGAATTTGCTGAATGTGCCGGTGGCCCAGGCAGCCAAGACAATCCTCGGTGATATTCTCAAGCTCAACTACTCTGTTAACGACAAGGTCGTTGGGACAATTACAATTCAGACGACAAATGCCATCCCGCGCGATGCCCTTGTCGAAGCGTTCGAAGCTGTACTCAAATCAAACGGAGCATCCATCATCCAGGCTAACGGGTTTTACCAAGTGGTGCTAACAGCTGGCATTGCCCCGTTGGGGCAGCCTATGACACGCCCGTCTTCACCCCAGGGTCCAGGCGTGCAAAGTCAGATCGTGCCGCTCAAACATGTCAGTGCAGCCGACATGAAGCGACTAATCGAGCCAGTTGTTCCGCAAGGATCTGTGGTGCGCGTCGACGAAGCACGGAATCTGCTCGTAGTATCGGGAACGGCGCGGGAATTGGCCGATGTGGCCAACATGATCGGAGTTTTTGATGTGGATTGGATGCGCGGCATGTCGTTCGCGCTGTACCCGGTTCGAACGTCAGACCCGGAGGCGATTGTGCAGGAACTTGAAACGATCTTTGGCATCGACAAGGGCGGGCCCTTGAAGGGAGTAGTCCGCTTTATTCCGAACCGTCGACTTGGGTCGGTGCTTGTCATTTCTTCAAAGCCTGCACACCTTGCAACGGCCAAGAACTGGATTGCTAAGCTTGACAAGCTCGCCGAGCAGGGCGAAGCGCAAATGTTCGTTTATAAAATAGAAAATAGATCTGCCGGCGATATGGCGCAATTGCTCCAAAAATTTTTGAACACTGGCAGACAGGAAAGTTCGCAATCGAGCGGCATCGTTGCGCCGCGTTTTGAGGCGGCGGAAGTTTCAACTACCTCTGTGGGTGGATCAGCTGGTTCGAGACTGTTGTCGCAGCAATCGAATGTCGGTGGCAACCGCACCTTCGGCACGGCGGCAAGTGCGGCACCGGTTACCGTTCCATCCCCAATCAATGGTGATGGGACCTCATCCAGCGTGTCGTTCCAAGCGGGTTCGACGAAGGTTGTCGCCGACGAGGCAAACAATGCGCTTCTGATTCAAGCCGTGCCGAAGGAATATGAGCGGATCCTTCGCATTCTTCGGCGTATGGATACGTTGCCCGTCCAAGTTATGCTTGAGGCCGTGATTGCTGAAGTTACACTCAATGATGAGCTTAAGTTTGGGCTTAAGTGGTACTTGGACAAGAAGAACAGCAGCTTCACCTTCACTGACGCCGTTACAGGTGCTGTGAAATCCGCGTTCCCGGGTTTTTCATACTTTTTCTCGACTGCTAACGTGCAGTTGGCGCTCGACGCCATCTCAGACGTTACCAAAGTCAATGTCGTCTCAGCGCCGTCGCTGATGGTCATGGACAACCGGAAGGCAACGCTTCAAGTCGGCGACCAAGTTCCGATCACCACGCAAACGTCGCAGAGTGTGATCAATCCGGACTCACCAATCGTGAACTCTGTTACCTTGCGAGACACTGGTGTTATCCTCGCTGTCACTCCCAGGGTCAACGATAGTGGCCGGGTTGTGCTTGAGATTGAACAAGAAGTCAGCAACGTTGCGCGAACCACCAGCTCGGGCATCGACTCGCCAACCATTCAGCAGCGTAAGGTTAAGACGACCATTGTCGTCACTGACGGCGAAGTTGTAGCGCTTGGGGGGCTCATCCAGAAGCGTGACAATACAACGACCAGCCAAGTACCGTTCTTCGGCAATCTGCCGCTGGTAGGAAGCGCTTTTCGGAGCAAAACCGACAGTATCGACCGAACAGAGCTTGTGATCTTCATTCGGCCTCTCGTCGTGCGTGATGCTAACGAAGCACGGCAAGTGACGGAAGAGTTCAGGGCCCGCATGCAGCCGCATGACACGCAGGGCCATCGAGGACGAAACGTCTACGAGCGCGATTTCAATCGTGTCATACGATAGCCCCACAGACGGTTCTCTCCGATCCGGCAGTGAATCAGGTTTCATTTTGATCGCCGTGATCGGGGCGCTTGCGCTACTGTCGGTCCTCATTCTCACTTTGGCGTCAGTGGTTCGACTGGACATTAAAGCAAAAAGTAATTTGTTGCGACGCATCGAACTGGAGAACCAAGCTGATGGGCTTGTTCGGCTTGTAGCATTACGTCTGACGCAATCACGTGCAGCGCAACGTTTGCTAGTAGATGGTCGACAGATTGGCTGCCGCCTCGACGGTAGCAGCGCCCTATTTTCGGTTCGCGACGTCGCTGGGTTGATCGATATCAACGCCGTTACCGCCGGAGTGCTGGAGCGCGTCCTGCGCAACGTGGGCCTCACCGCCGAGCAGGCCGTATCCCTTGCCGCTGCGATAGTTGATTTCCGAGATGCGGATGACGATGTCACGCCGGGTGGGGCGGAAACCGACGCATACCGCGCAGCCAGTATGCCTCATATGCCGAAGAATGGACCATTCGAGACGGTCATGGAACTCGATCAGGTGCTCGGCATGAACCCGCAACTGCTAGCAAAGCTACAGCACGTCTTTACTGTACATTCGCGATTGCCGGGCATCGATCTGGGTGTCGCATCTCTGCCCGTTCTTTTGGCCCTGTCTGAAATTCAGGCTCCGGAGGCGACCGGACCGGATGCGTTCGCACAACGCCGTGAGGTTCTACGCCAAACGTTCGGTTCAGGGACACGCTCGAATTTCATGACGTATACGATTGAAGTAACGGTCCGTCGCGAACAGGCCGCAAGCTTCTCCAGGCAGGCAACGATTGAGATCACACCGCGTTCATTTTACGGTTTTGTGTTCAAGGATTGGTCAGCTGTGGCTAGTGCTGATCCACCCAATCAAGCGCCATCAGAGGCAACGTTCAATTGTTTGGATTTGACGCAGGTTGGGGAGGTTCAATGATACGCAAAAGCACGTCATGTTCGCAGTCGACCGTAAAGGTATGCAAGTCGTTGAGCCCATTATCGTAGTGTATCCGTACGGATGACTTGTGGGGCTCCGATACCGGCCAAGAGTGCGAGAATTCCCAGCACGACGAGCAATTCGATCAGCGTAAAACCTGCGTCATGTGTTGCATGCTGATCATTAGACTTCCGCATTGTTCAAACCTCGTCGAGCCT
>JANNRP010000547.1:0-3025 GCA_031401535.1 Hyphomicrobiaceae bacterium
GCAACCATGAAAATCGCCTCGGTGCCGAGTATTTCCTACGTGATGGTGCCGCGCGCGATTGCAGCCGTGCGTGCCAGATTCCCATCGCTGCTGATCGATGTCGACATCCTGAAGATTGAAGAGGCGATTGACTATCTGTTGCTCGGAAAGGGCGAGCTGGTCGCCATCAGTTACCGGCTTGAGCATCCATTGCTGACCTTCGAGCCGCTCGCGAAGGGGCAGCTGTTTTGCATCGTGCCAGTGGGCCATGAGTTGGCCGTGCGCGCGACGATCACGGTCGCCGAAGTGGCGCGTCATCCGCTAATCGGGATCGATCCGACCGACCCCTACGGCCGCATTATGGCCAGTATTTTTGTCAGGCAGGCTTTGCCCTATAACGTCACTATCCGTGCGCGGTTCGGCGCGACCGTGATGGCGCTGGTCAAGAACGGGCTTGGCATCGCCATCATCGACGAGTTTACCCTCGCCGAGGGCGGCCTACCGGGAGTGGTGCGGATCCCGCTCACTGATGACACCACGTTCCAGACCTATGTCGCCTACCGCAACGATTCGAGCTTGTCGGGGTTTGCCCAGTTCTTCATCACAACCTTGCGCCGGGAAATGGAGGAAAAATTGCGATCGGCGAGCATCATGCAGCAAAAGGTCAGTAAAAAATAACATTAGATTATGCATCAGTCATAAAATGGTATTTGACGTTACAAAACCAACGGATCATGAATTTATCGGTCATAGGCGCTGCGGCGTGTCCGTACCCTGTGCTAGGAGATGCTAACCACGAACGCTGTTCTTAATCGGCGTCGTCATTTGGGAGGAGTTAAGAATGCGACACTATCTCACGGCATTGGCGGCCGGGGCGATATTTGCCATGGGCTCGTCGGCCTTTGCGCAAGACACCGTCAAGATCCCCAACATCATCGAGCTGTCGGGCGCTGGCGCCACTGTCGGCACGAACTGGAAGAACGGCTCGACGCTTGCCGTCGACGAGATCAATGCGGCGGGCGGCATCCTGGGCAAGAAGATCCAGCTCGACTTCGTCGACACTGGCTCTGACCCCGGCAAGGCCCGTGCCGCCATCCAACGTGCGCTCGATGACAAACCGATGGCCGTTTTTGGGCCGATCTATTCGGGGTCCGTCAGCGCCACGCTGAAACTAACGGACGAGGCTGGCGTGGCCCAGATCATTGGCGGTGAAGCCGGCAACCTTACGGCCCAGGGCTCCAAGCATTTGTTCCGCACGTCGTTTGGCCAGAACGTCTCAATGCCCAAGATCGCCAACTATCTGCGTGATGACGTGAAAGCGAAGTCGGTCGCCGTCGTCTATGTCAACAACGACTTCGGTAAAGGCGGCCGCAACGCCATTATCAAAGAACTCGAAACGCGCAACATCAAGGTTGTCGCGGACCTGTCGTCGGAAGCCGGTCAAGCCGACTTTGCGGCTGACATGGTCAAGGTCAAGAGTTCCAACCCAGACGCCGTGTTTGTATATCTCAACGAAGAAGAAAGCGCGCGCTTCCTGATCGAAGCCAAGAAGCAGGGTCTCAACAAGCCGCTCGTCGGTGAGACCACGTTACTGGGTCAGAAGGTCATCGATCTTGCCAAGGACGCCGCTAACGGCGCCAAGGGTCACGTTGGCTTGACGGCCGACGCTCCGATCCCAGCGGTTCAGGCGTTCGGCAAAAAATTCGAGGACAAGTTCAAGTACAAGTCCGACCACAATGGCATCAAGGGTTACATTGCCCCCTACATGTTGAAGGCCGCAGTAGAAAAGGCCGGCAAGTGGGACTCGAAGGCGATTGCGATTGCCTTGCACGGGTTGACGATCAGCCCCGATAAGACACCTGGCATCCTTATCGAAGCAAGCTGGGATGAGACCGGAGAAATTGACCGGATTTCGTTCCTGGCTGAGATCAAAGATGGCAAGCAGGTCATCACCTCGACACTGCCAAAACTGAAGAAGTAATTGGATAGGGGCCGGACTGGAAAAGTTCGGCCCATTTTTATTGAACATTTACCTGAATTCATTTCAGTCAACTGAGCGGTGCTATGACCGATTTTCTTCAGCTGGTGATCGCCGGGCTTGCCACGGGTGCAATTTACGCACTTGCCGCTATCGGCTTCACGCTGCTCTGGCAGACTTCGCAGACGATCAATTTCGCCCAGGGTGAGTTTGTCATGGTGCCGGCGTTTTTTGCGCTGGCTGGCATGACGTGGATGGGCTTGCCATTTCCGGTTGCAGCCTTGCTTGCGATCGTATTGTCAATGCTGTTTCTCGGCGTTGTATTCAAACTCGTGATCGTCGATCCGTTGATCCGACATGGCGCCATGCCGCTGGTGATCTCGACCATCGGGCTTGGCCTGTTCTTGCGCGATGGTGTCAAGGAACTCTACAGTGCCGAAGCTCAGCCGTTTCCGACGATTTTGCCTGATGTCCAATTCTCGCTCGCTGGCATCAAGGTCTCACTGGCCCAGTTAGGTGTGCTTGGCATCGCTCTTGGCACCATCCTGCTGCTCGCGTGGTTCCTGAACGGTACGCGCACCGGGCGGCAGATGCAGGCAGCAGCGCAGAACCCAACCGTGGCTCGCATCCTCGGTGTCGATGTGCCCCGCATGATTATGTACACGTTCCTGATCAACGCTGCGCTGGCCGCCATGGCCTCGCTGCTGATCTCGCCCATCTATTTGGCCAAGTTTACAAGCGGCGAGACCCTTGGTCTTGCGGCCTTCGTCGCGGCCATTGTCGGGGGCTTCAACCAAGTGCGCGGCGCCATCGCGGGTGGTCTTGTCGTCGGCGTGATCGACAATCTGGCGGCGGCCTACGTCTCAACTCAGTATAGGCAGGCCGTGCCACTGCTGCTGCTGGTGCTTGTCATCCTGTTCCGTCCGCAGGGTCTGCTCGGACGCAAAGAGGAGCGCGCGGTATAATGGCAAGACTCCCGCTCATTCTGCTGCTGATTGTGCTTGCGGCGCTAGTCATTGCGCCGGTTGATCTGACTGGTCTTGGTTTGCCATGGCCGGGTCTCAAGCG
>JANNRP010000548.1:0-2225 GCA_031401535.1 Hyphomicrobiaceae bacterium
GCTTGATCCGCTTCGGACGGGAGGTCGACCGCATCTATGACCATCACACCGGCCGATCGGTAATTCACGATGACGCACTGAAACGGCAGATCGCCATTGCGCAATCGGGCAGCCGTTCATCGGTGGTGTGGAATCCGTGGATCGACAAGTGCGCGCGGCTCGGTGACATGGGACCCGATGGCTATCGCGGCATGGTATGCGTCGAAACCACAAACGCTGGTACAGATATCGTCACCGTGGCGCCGGGAGCGAGCCATACGTTGGCAGTCGCCTATACCGTCAGCGCGCACCTGAACTAACGCTGGAACAGCGCGTTTGTGTCGTGACGGTGTTTTGCGATCTATCGGGGGCGGTCACCGAACACCGTCCGTGCCGCGTCGAACTCGGCATCGACAAACCGGCCGATCGCCACCGGCAAGGCTGACGAGCCAAGCTCGCGGGTCACAGCCTTGGACGCGATCAGTTCTCCGACGATATCGTGTCGGCAATGATGCGCATTGAGCTGACAATCAAACAAGTTGCGGTGTGGTCTGGTAACAGGCCGAGGCCACACCGCGCTATTGTCAAGCCATGAACGCCATCAGCGTCATTACTTGAGGATCGCCATGTCCTTCAAACCGGCCTTGAGGCCAGCGATCGGACCGACGGCCTTGGCTGCTCCGGTCGCGAGATCAACCGAGTGCAACGTCGTGCCGGCGATCAGCCAAGCCATGTTGCCACCCTTGCCGTCCGACTGGATGTCGAAGGCCACCGGGCCGTCAACCTTGACTCCGAGCTTACCTACGGTGTTCAGCGTGCCGTCGTTCGGCGGCACTTGCTTGACGAGCACGCCGCTGGTGACGTCGATGTCATACAGCGCAGTTTCCTTGGTGCCAGCGAAGCTATTGGTATAGGCGGCAGCTCCGGCCTTTGGCGTCGATGCCTTCATCGCGTCGGCTTCGGCGTACTTGAGTTTGCCGTCAACCGTTGCCTTGCCATCCTCCACGTTGATACGCAGGCTGGTGCCGTCGGCAGCGATCAGGCGCATACGGTCGGCAACAGGGTTGAAGTCGACCGAGATCGTCATGCCGGTAGGCACTTTCTCAGAAATCTGCGACTTCTTGGTGGTCTTGCCGGTCATGGCGTCGATGGTGACGATGCCGCCATCCATGGTGACGCCGTAAAGCATGCCGTCGGCTGGGCGCACGTCGATGGCGACCAACGCCGTATCGAGTTCAACCGTCTTGGTCACTTTCATGCCTGCGGTATCAATGTGCGCGAGCGATTTGTCGCCGACTAGGCCAGCAACCGTTTCCGCGTTGGCGGAAGCAGCGGCAAACGTGATCATGGCGGCGGTCGAAAGCAGGGTCGTCATCGTGCGGCGAAACGTCATCATGGGAGTTCTCCGTTGGATTTGAAGCACTATTGGGATGGTGAATGAGTGACCCCGCCCAGCATCAGGGGATGCAGGGCGGGGTCGGCACCAACCAGCGACGCAATCGGCTCGAGGGTTCACCGTCGCGCAACCGGTAGGATTGGGATGGGCGACTGACTAGCCCGGCAGCATGACCGTATCGACGACGTGGATCACGCCATTCGATTGCAGCACGTTGGCGATCGATACGGTGGCGCGGTTGCCTTTGGCATCGACGACGACGAGGCCAGATTTTCCGCTGCGCATCACGGTAAGGGAGGCGCCGTTGACGGTCTTGAGTGTCGCCTTGCCGCCACCAGCATCAACCTGTTTGCTGAGATCGGCGCCGGTCAATCGGCCTGACACGACATGGTAGGTCAGCACCCCGGACAGCGTTGCCTTGTTTTCCGGCTTGAGTAGCGTTGGCACCGTGCCCTTCGGCAACTTGTCGAACGCCTTGTTGACAGGTGCAAACACCGTGAAGGGACCGGCTCCGCTCAGCGTATCGACGAGGCCCGCTGCTTTGACTGCGGCAACCAGCGTCGTGTGATCCTTCGAATTCACGGCGTTCTGGATGATGTTCTTTGATGGGAACATCGCAGCGCCGCCAACAATCACGGTCTTTTCGGCCTTTTGGGCAAAGCCTGGCGTCGGATTGACGAGCGCGAGGGCCAGCCCCGTCGCCAGCGCCACGGCACCCAGCCCGCGAGTAATGTTCGACTTCAAAACGTATGACACGAACGCCTCCACTCTTTTCTGGCTCCCATGTGGGAGTTGAATGAGTTACGCGCCGCGTCGCATAAGGTTTCAGAAAAGTTTATGATCACGAAAA
>JANNRP010000549.1:0-10535 GCA_031401535.1 Hyphomicrobiaceae bacterium
AATATCTGCCTCGATCTGAAGAAGCCGGGGGCACGCGACGTTGTCGAACGGCTCGTCGCCAGTGCCGATGTCGTCGTCGCCAACATGCGTCCTCAGGCCCTGGAGCGGTTGAGCCTCGACGCCGCATCGGTCCGCGCCAGGCACCCGGAGAAGGTCTACTGTCTGATCACCGGCTATGGGACTGACGGTCCTTATTCCGGCTTGCCGACTTACGACAGCGTCGTGCAAGGGGCGACCGGCATGGCCGGGCTAATGCTCGCGCGCGACGGCGCGCCGGCCTATGTACCGATGCTCATCTGCGATCACGTCGTCGGTGAGATTACCGCCGGTGCCATTCTTGCGGCAGTGATGCGGCGTAACGCCACAGGGCGCGGGGCGAGCATCGAGATCCCGATGTTCGAAACCATGGCAGCATTCGTGCTGCAGGAGCATCTGGCGCAACATAGCTTCGATCCGCCAGTCGGCAAGATCGGCGATCAGCGGCTGCTCAGCCCACACAACAAACCGGTCCAGACAGCGGACGGCTGGATCTCCTTCACCATCAACACCGATCCGCAGGTCCGAGCGTTCCTGAAGGTGACGGATCGGGCCGATCTGCTCGATGATCCAAGATTCGGATCGGTTGCGGAGCGCGCCAAGTACGTGGCGGAGTGGTTCGCGGTTAGAGGTGCATCTTTGACCAATCGCACCACTGCGGAATGGCTCGTCATCCTGCAGGGCGCGGATATTGCGGCCATGCCGTGTCACACGCTCGATACGCTGCGTCACGATCCGCACCTCGCGGCGGTCGGACTGATCGAGTTCGAAGAGCACCCGACCGAGGGTCGAACCGCCGCCATCAGATCATCGATTAAGGTCGACGCGGAGAATTTGGCGCTCCGATCGTCGTCCCTGCCACGCGGCTGGTCGACGCATGAGGTGCTGGGAGACCTCGGCTATTCCCCAGCCGAGGCAGAACGGCTCCTCGCGGAGGGCGCGGCCTTTGCCGCTTCGAACGCCCGCTGAACAAAAGGCCAATGTCGATCAAAGGTGGTATGAAATGATGTTGCAAGACAAAGTCTGCCTGGTCGTAGGTGCAGCCTCGTTGAGAGGTATCGGTTACGCAACGGCTGAATTGTTCGCACGGCACGGCGCCAAATTGGCAGTCGTCGATGTGGCGATGGACGATAAGACGACGGACGCAATTGCCGCGTCCATCACCGCCGCTATCGGCCGCGCGCCGACCGTGATCGGGCTCAAGTGCGATATTCAAAGCTCGAACGAATGTAAGCAGGTGGTGGGCGAAATCGCTGAGCGCCTTGGCGGGCTCGATTGTCTCGTGAATTGCGCGGGAATAGTTCGCGCACAATCGATGCTGTCGATCGAGGAGGCCGACTATGATCGCATCCTTGGCGTCAACCTCAAGGGGACGTTCAACATCTGCCAGGCGGTCCTGAACGTCTTTGCGAAAAGGCGATCAGGCACCATCGTCAATCTCGCGTCAGTCGCAGCCCAACGTGGCGGTGGCCTCGTCGGTGGTGCTCACTACGCTGCTTCAAAAGGTGGGGTTATCAGCCTCACCCGCACGATCGCGCGCGAATTCGGACCGCTGGGCATCCGCGCCAACGTCGTTTGCCCCTCGATGGTCGAAACCGCCATGCTGGATGGCAACTTAACAAGCGATAAGTTCGCCGAAATCGTCTCGGGCATCCCCCTGCAGCGCGCTGGCAAGCCGTCGGATATCGCAGGTGCCTGCCTGTTCCTGGCGTCCGACCTGTCCGCTTACATCACCGGCGCGACGATCGACGTGAACGGCGGCAGCCATATTCATTGACCCCGGTCGCCGACTGGCCGAGGCGTCGGGAAGACTTCGACCGGCCCCACACGTCTCAAAACAAAGGAAAAACGCAGCATGAAGACGACAAGCAGGCGGAATATCATTAAGGCAGGCGCGGCCGGGAGCGTCGCGATGGCAGCATCCTCGTTGGCTGCGCCAGCGATTGCGCAGTCCGCCCCGGAAGTGAAATGGCGCATGGTGGCGAGCTGGCCGAAATCCCTCGATACGCTTTTCGGCGGGTGTGAGTACCTCGCCAAGCGCGTCGCCGAACTCAGCGACAACAAATTTCAGATCCAGGTGTTTGCCGCAGGTGAAATCGTTCCTGGCCTGCAGGTGCTAGACGCGGTCCAGACGGGCACCGTCGAATGCGGGCACACGTCGCCCTTCTACTACTACGGTAAGGACCCGACGTTCGCTTTCGGCACCGATCTGCCATTCGGCATGAATCCGCGGATGCGGAATGCGTGGATGTACCACGCCGGCGGGCTCGACCTGATGAACGAGTTCTTCAAGGGCTACAATGTCTTCTACTCGCCAGCAGGCAACACCAATGGTCAGATGGGCGGCTGGTTCCGCAAGGAGATCAACTCGCTGGCGGACCTCAACGGTCTGAAATTCCGCGTCGGTGGCCTCGCCGGTACGATCATGGCCAAATTTGGAGTGGTGCCACAGCAGATCGCGGGCGGCGACATCTATCCCGCGCTCGAAAAGGGCACGATCGACGGCGCCGAATGGGTTGGTCCGCACGACGACGAAAAGCTCGGCTTCGTGAAGGTTGCAAAGTACTACTACTATCCCGGCTGGTGGGAAGTCGGGCCAACCGTCGGCGTCTTCTCTAACCTGGAAAAGTGGGCGACCTTGCCCAAGCCCTACCAGCAGATGATGCTGTCGGCATCTGCCGAAACGAACCAGTGGATGTCAGCGAAGTATGATGCGCTCAATCCGCCGGCATTGAAGCGTCTGGTCGGCGCAGGAGCGATCCTGAAGGCGTTTCCGCCGGACGTCATGGAAGCCTGCTGGAAAGCCGCCAACGAAGCCTACGATGAGCTCGCGGCCAAGAACCCGAAGTTCAAGCGCATCTACGACCACTTCGTGGCGTTCCGCGACGATCAGTACCTGTGGAACCAGGTCGTGGACCTGACCATGGATAGCTACATGGCGCGCTTCCGCAATCAGAAGAAGTGATGGACGATCGGGCACGGCGCGGAAGCGGCATACCTTGCCGCCTTCTGCCCGGCAACGGCAACCCGATGTTTTGCCCTCGACTGACGCGGTCGATTCCAAAGCGGCCGCTTGAGCAGACAGTGACAGTAGACATTTCGCGCCACAGCAATTTCCGCGGCGGTTGCCGCCAAACTGCATCTGCCGAATGCACACCCCGCCTGATCGCCCGTGTTTAGGGACGGCAATTCTTGGCCCTCTTCGAAGATGAGTACGGAAGAGGTGGCGGACAATAAGCTATCATCGCCGCCGAGACTTAACAAAAGTCAGGTTGTTGCGGCGCACGCGTCTCTTGTCGCCGCGCTCTGCAAATCTGCAACGCAAATGTTGCGCACTGGCATAAGGTCCGCTTCGGATCATTCACGCTACGAAACTGGAAGAGCAGGCGCGATTGTCGCCGCTTTGTGAGGCTTGTCCGAGCCTCCCGTCCCATCATTTTTCGTGACTGCGTTAGGCGGCGACTTTAATCTCCCGCGCGTGAAGCGCTACCTTGCCTTGGTGCAGCAAAGTGGCGCCACGCCCGTGATCGTGGTCAACAAATCGGATCTCAAGAATGATGTTGTCGGATCGGCCGGCGAGATCGAAGGAATTGGTTCCGATATTCCCGTTCATGTGATCAGTGCGCGGGCTCGCGAAAGCATCCAGGTTATCGAACAATATTTCACGGGCAACCGCACCGTCGCCATCATCGGGTGTCGGCAAATCAACGCTGACGAACCAGTTGCTCGGCCGCGACGCGCAGGCAACACAAGACGTTCGAGACTACGATAGTCGCGGGCGACACACGACGACCAGTCGCCAACTGCTCATCCGGCCGCAAGGTGGGGCAATTATCGGCTCAAGAGGCCGCCACGATACCGCGTCAATTTCCGCACTGCAGTACAACGCAACCGACAGAGGCAACTATTAACTTCTCCTTTGCTGGCAAACCTTGTCTTGCTTAACCCCTCACCGCTCGCGACCCGACATGTCCTTCCAGACCGCCGCAGCCAATCTTGGAGAGGTCAGATCAATCAGCGGCGGTGGGAAGCTGCATGAAATATTGAGCCGGCCCCTGCGAGGGAGTTTTTTTCCATCGCTCGCCGTTCTGTGCAGCTATTGGCGTCGCTCAGTGACGCCGATCCACGCTGCAACAAGCTCCTAGCGAACCCTCATTCCGGGATCAGAAAATGACAAAATCCTGGTCCGTTATTGCGAGGCCCGGCGCCACGCTCGCAAACTGGAGCGCCGCCGCCGTACCGCTGCCATCGCTGTCGTAAAGCAGCGCGCCGGTCGCACCGTTGTAAATGATGCGATCGGAGCTGTCTTGCGCTCCGGTTCCCAGTCGGAACTCGCTTGAGGATAATGTGCGAATGTCGACTGCCGCGAGGGCGGTGAATATCGAGTTGTCGAGCCAGATGGTGTCGTCAGCCGCGTTGAAGTCGCCGATGGTATCGACGTTTCCGTCTTTGAAGGTGCCAAGGCTCGTGTCGAAAACAAACTTGTCGGTACCGGTTCCCCCGTACAAAGTGTCGTTGTCAACACCACCGTTCAGCGTGTCGTTATCATTCTCGCCGTAGAGCGTGTCATGGCCGCTCCCGCCGCGAAGATCATCTCGACCGCTTCGACCAAACAAGCTGTCTTCGCCAATCCCGCCTGCCAACGTGTTATCGTAGGCATTGCCCAGGATCTGGTTGTCGAGTGAGTTGCCGGTTCCGTTCGCTGCTTGTCCGAACAGCTCCAATTTCTCAACGTTAGCTGTCAAGTTGTAGCTGACTTTGGATTCCACCTTGTCGACGCCTTCACCGGTATTCTCCACCACGACATCGTCCGCGTCATCGACCAAATAGATGTCGTTTTGCGTTCCACCATGCATGGTGTCAGCGCCCGTGCCGCCATCGAGCGTATCCATGCCCCCCATTCCGTAGAGCACATCATTGTCGCCGAGGCCCTTGATGATGTTCGTATCGTCGGTGCCGACAATCTGATTGCGCAGACTATTTCCGGTTCCATTAATAACACCAAACTCCAGAACCAGGTCCTCGACGTTCGTCGTCAGGGTGTAATTGCCGAGATTTGAAAACACCGTGTCGTGGCCCTGACTGGCGGACTCGATGACCTGATCGCCCGTTTCCCTCACAGTGTAGGTATCATCGCCGACCCCACCGCGCATGACATCCGAGCCCGACCCGCCATCGAGAATGTCATTGCCGTTCTCGCCCAAGAGAACATCGTTCTCAGAGCCGCCGTACAATCGGTCATGATGGTGGCCGCCGTAGAGCGTATCGCGCCCTGTTCCACCGAACAGCTGATCCGCCCCATCCAGGCCCCACAAAGTATCATCACCACCCAGACCACTGAGTACATTGTCGAACAGGTTGCCAGTCATCTTGTTGCTGAGGCTGTTGCCAGCGCCGAAGATGGCCAGATACGAATTGAACAGCTGCAACTCCTCGATATTGGTGGGAAGGGTATAGTCGATGTAAGATTTCACGATGTCGTAACCAGCGTTATTGCCAGTCGTTGCCGTATATGTGTAGTCATCGTCGACGACGCTATCACCGACGTTGTCGACGATATAGGTATCGTCGCCCAGACTCCCTTCCATGCTATCGGCGCCGGCACCCCCATCGAGTAAATCGTTACCTTTATCGCCCAAGAGGACATCGTTTCCGCCATACCCATAAATATTGTCTGCCAACTCCGTCCCTCTCAAGTCGTTGGACAGATATTGATAACCACTGGTGCTCTTATCCGCGCCTTCGCTGCCATGAATGTTCGCCATCGTTGCCTCCATCAGGTTGCAAACCCTCCGCGCCGTCATGGCGATCGGAGGCATCAATTCGTCACCAGGGAGATCATGCCGAGTATCCGGATGGAGTGATGTGCTGGCCAGCACATGGCACTGGCGGGCGGCAACGCATTGGGTTCGAGGGTGCCGATACCCATTCGAACATGGATCGTTCCGCGGCCACCAATTTTCACTGTTTCGATGAACACGGACGCGTACGTCTGCCACATCCGTAAAGGTGCGCACTTCATCTGCGTTACTATTTTCGCCACCCTGTGCTCTCCAGCACAGCGGTCGCATGCGCCTTGAGAGAGGGTTGGATGGTCAGGACCACAATCCGGTCCATCTCAACCGGCGCGCGCGCCCTCGATTGGAGAACGAAAATGGCAATCCCCAGCATCCCGACCGGCCCCGTGATATTCGATACCGAGGCAACCGGTGAACGCGTCTACAATATGACGCAGGACAATGCCCGCGATGGCTACGTGAACCTCGGCTCCGGCAACAACGTTCACCAGAGTTCGTCCAGCGCCGATCGTTTCATCAATAGCCAAGGCGGCAGCGATACCATCACGCTGTTTGGAACCGGCAACGACTTCATCCATTCGGGGTCCGGCGATGACAACGTGTTCGGCGGCGCCGGTAACGATCAGCTCTACGGAGGTTCGGGCAACGATTGGCTCGACGGATTTGACGGTGACGACAAGCTGTATGGAGGGTCCGGCACAGACACGCTTTCCGGCGGCATTGGCACCGACATGCTGTATGGCGGCAGCGGCGCCGACGAACTGTGGGGCGGCGACGGCGTCGATATATTAGATGGGGGTTCCGGCAACGACACGCTGTTCGGTGACGGCGATGGCGGCAGCGGCAAGGATTACCTGATCGGCGGCCGGGGTAACGACACGCTTGAAGGTGGCGGCGGTGCTGACAGCCTCTCCGGAGGTGCCGATGCCGACACATTCGTGTTTCGCCATCAAAACGATCTTGGGCTCGGTCACACCGACGTGATCACGGATTTCAGTCATGCAGCGGGTGATCGCATCGATGTCAGCCTCATCGATGCCCGGGTCGGCGGAACGGCCAACGACGCGTTTTCGTTCAGGGCAGGGCCCAGTACGGAAGTCGGCACTCTGTGGCTGGGGGCAGTCGTCGATGGCCAGCAGAGCGTGTTCATGAACCGCGACGGTGGCGCTGCCGACTTACAAATCATTGTCAAACTAGCCGATGCCGTCGGGCTGGTTCAGTCTGATTTCCTGCTCTGATCCAGCAGCACCTGTGCGGCGGGCGGACCACAAGTCTGCCCGCTGCACGCAATGCCCGCCGCCCGCTGATTAGAGCCAGCGCGCATTCCCGCCGGCCCTGTGCTGTCCAGCACAACGCTGCACACGGCGGCCTGGCACTATCCTCCCGTTGGCGACCAGCAGTCGAACCCCGCCCCCGCAATAAGGAGAGCAGTCAATGTCACCCCACGCCCGGCAGATTATGCCACTACGGCTTGCGACACGCGCCTTGGCTCGGGTCCGCAGCGGCTTCATCTCAGCCTTCCTGACTAGCGCGGCGATCAACGTCCTGGCGCTGGCGGGATCGCTGTTTGCGATTCAGATCTACGATCGCGTGCTACCGGCACGGAGTTTGCCAACACTCGTTTGGCTGCTGGTGCTGATGATCGGGATGTACGTGATTCAAGGCTTGCTCGAAGCCGTGCGTGCACGGATCATGTCGCGCATAGGAGAGACGGTCGACGCGGAGATCATCACGCCGGTCGTGAAAGCAATAGAGCGGCAGGCGCTTGCCAGGTCGGCGTCGGGCGATGGCATCCAAGCCCTGCGCGACGCCGATCAATTGCGCGCGTTCCTGGCAGGCCCCGGTCCGCTGACGCTGCTCGATCTGCCATGGCTGCCATTGTTCGTCCTGCTCACCTTCCTGCTGCATCCTTTGATTGGCGCAGTGACCATTGCTGGTGCGATCATACTGGTCTGTCTGTTGTTGATCACGGAACGGTCGTCAAAAGTATTGAACGGACGTGCCAATGAGGAACTGGCACAGCGCAACGCCATCATAGATGCCCTGCGCCGCAACGCCGAAACGACGGCAACCATGGGCCTGTCGGCCCGCCTTCATCAGAGGTTCCTCTCCCGGCACTCAGGGCTGGGTGCGACGCAGCTGGCGCTGGCCGATATCACGGCCTCGTATGGCTCCGCGAGCCGCACCGTGCGCCAGTTTCTGCAAGCCCTGATTCTTTCCGTCGGCGCTTACCTGGTCATCGAAGGCCAAGCCAGTGCCGGAATCATGTTTGCCGCATCGATCCTGACCGGTCGTACGCTAGCGCCAATCGAGGCTGCTATCGCGCATTGGCGGCAAATGCAGGCGGCCCGCCAGAGCGTCCAACGCCTCGATGCCGCGTTGTTGCACGAAGCTTCCGCGCCCACGGCTATTCCGGCACCGGGCCGCGACCTTACGGTGAAAGGGCTCGCAGTAGCCGCACCAGGCGCCACGTCCGCAACACTCATCGGTGTTGATTTCCGGCTGACCGCTGGCGACGTCTTGATCGTCCTCGGACCCAGCGGTTCGGGAAAATCAACTCTGGCACGTGGCATCCTGGGAATTTGTCCGGCGCTTGCCGGTGAGGCCCGCCTTGACGGCGCCGCGCTGAGCCACTGGACCTCGACGGACCTCGGTGCGTTTACCGGCTACTTGCCGCAAACGGTGGAGCTGATCGATGGGACGATTGCGGAAAACATCGGCCGCTTTATCTCGCCGGTCTGTCCCGAGGCTGTCGTCGCCGCCGCCAAAGACGCCGGCGTGCACGAGATCATCGTCAACTTGCCAAACGGCTACGACACGATCGTTGGTCCGAACGGCATGCAGCTCTCCGGCGGTCAGCGTCAACGCGTCGGCCTTGCCCGTGCGCTCTATGGAAAACCATTCCTCATTGTGCTCGACGAGCCAAATGCGGCGCTCGACAGTGATGGCGAGGTGGCGCTCAATCGAGCCATCGTCACGGCAAAAACCAGCGGATCAATCGTGATTGCGATCGCCCATCGCCCGAGCATGCTAGCGGTAGCCGATAAGGTTCTGTGCCTCAATAGTGGCCGCCAGATCGCCTTCGGTCCTAAGCGCGAGATCCTCGAACGTTCGTCGACTCCGATTGCGGCCGCACCTCGCCAACCGGTGGCGCAAGCCATGACGAACAGCCTGTCGGCTGTTGCGTGAGGGGGGCACTCCCCTCGCCGCGTTCACCAGCCTGTGCTGCAGAGCACCGACTGGCCGACAAGCTCCTGGCACAACTGAGCGAATGACAGACCGATTGCCGACAACACTGCCAACGGAGACCATGCCCATGTCCATCCCTAGTCGCACCTGTTTGACATCCTACAATCGGGCCGCCGCGCTGCTGGTTGGAGCCCTGGTTGCCGCAGCCGGTTGCTGGGGTGCGATGGCATCGCTGGGCAGCGCCGTCGTCGCCCCAGCGACGGTCGTCGTCTCCGGCAAGGCCAAACTCGTCCAGCATAGGGAGGGTGGTGTTCTGGCCGAAATTCGCGTGCGCGAGGGCGTTCGCGTTGCGGCGGGCGATTTGATCGCGCGCCTCGATGATACCCAAGCGAAGGCCGAGTTCGGCATTCAGACCAGTCAGCTCTACACGGTCGCCGTCCGCCTGGCGAGGCTGCGTGCCGAACGCCAATCGGCGTCAAACATGAGTATTCCAGCCGCATCCGGCATCGTTGCCGAAGACCCGCGATTCGTTGCCATCCTGGCCAGCGAGCGGTCGCACTTCGAGGTTCGCCGCCACAGCCGCGAGGGCCAGAAGCGCCAGCTTGCCGACCGGATCACTCAGGTGGAAGAGCAGGTCGCTGGTCGCCGGGTTCAACTCGAGGCCCGTATCCGCGAACTAGCGACTGTGCGGCGCGAGGTCGAGGATTTGCGGCCGCTCCGTGCGCGCGGGCTCGTCACCAGCATGCGTTTCAATACGCTTGAACGCAGTCTCTTCTCTCTCGAAGGCGACGAAGGAAACATCCGGGCAACGATCGCCAGCGCCCGCGCCCAGATCGAAGAGATTAAGACCCAGATGGCCAACGTCGACCGTGATCACTTTGCCGAGGTTGCCCGCGATATCAGGGACTCCGAGGACAAACTGGCCGAGGTGCAAGAAAAACTCGTGGCAACGCGGGACCGTCTGGCAAAGACCGAAATTCGTGCGACGGCCTCCGGTGTCGTCCACCAGTTGTCCGCCACCACGGTCGGCGGTGTCGCCGCGCCAGGAGAAACATTGCTGCAGATCGTGCCTGATCATGTGCGCCTGACGGTCGAAGCTCGCCTGGAACGCGGCGATATCGATCGGGTCTGGTTGAACCAGTCCGTTCGCATCCGTTTCACCGCATTCGATCGGCGCACGACCCCGGAACTCATCGGCACCGTTGAGCGCCTGGCGCCGGACGCAGAAACAGACTTGAAAGCCGGCGTTTGGTTTTACCGGGCTGAAATTGCGTTCAAGCAAAGCGAACTGGATAAACTCGGCGGCGGACTGCTGAAGCCGGGCATGCCAGCCGAGGCTTACATCGAGACTGGCGAGCGCTCGCCCTTCGAATATTTCTCAAAGCCGCTGAAGGATCAGTTCGCTCGCGCTTTCGTCGAACGTTAGAGCAGGATCGGAACCAGCAGCATTGTCAGAGCGCTGTCCGTCGTCAGGGTGTTCTGGACATTTTGTCAACGGCACTTTGAATCTGA
>JANNRP010000550.1:0-3554 GCA_031401535.1 Hyphomicrobiaceae bacterium
TCGAGCGACATCAAACGCATGTCCGCTTATGGCTATGCCCGCCTCATCGGCTACACAACAAAATACACCTTCGAAGCCGATATCCTGAAGTCGTTCGAGGTCAAAGAAGGCCGCGCGTTCACGTTTAAGCTGCGTCGCGGACATCGCTGGTCTGACGGCCAACCGTTCACGACCGACGACTTCCGCTATTTCTGGGAGGACATGGCCTCCAACAAGGAGCTGACGCCGGAGGGCCCGCCCAAGGACATGCTGGTGGAGGGTCAACCACCCGTCGTCGAGATCATCGATGCCGAGACCATCAAGTACACGTGGGAGAAGCCGAACCCGTTCTTCCTGACTTCTTTGGCATCCGCCACCCCGCTGATGATCTACCGACCGGCCCATTATCTCAAACGCTTTCACAAGCGCTACACCAAGCCCGATAAACTTGCCGAGCAAGTGACCAAACGCAAACGCCGCGATTGGGTGGACCTGCACTTCAACCGTGATCGTTCGGCCCGACTAGACAGTGTCGATCTGCCGGTGCTCGATCCGTGGATGAACACCACACCATCGCCGTCGGAACGCTTTATTTTCGAGCGCAACCCCTACTATCACCGGATCGATGCGGAGGGTCGGCAGTTGCCCTATCTCGACCAGATCGCCGTGACGATCGCCGCCTCCAAGCTCATCCCGGCGAAGGTCGGCGCCGGTGAAGTCGAGTTGCAGGCTCGTGCGCTGCAGTTCAACAATTATACTGTTCTGAAGCGCTCCGAGGGGCGACAGAACTACAAGGTGCGGTTATGGAAGAACGCACGCGGTGCACAGATCGCACTGTATCCCAACCTCAACGTGACCGATCCGGTGTGGCGCGAGCTCAACCGGGACGTCAGATTCCGACGCGCCTTGTCGCTTGCAACCGATCGGCGTGAGGTCAATGCCGTGATCTACTACGGTCTGGCAAAGGAGAGCGCAAATACCGTGATGCCAGAGAGCACGCTGTATAAGCCTGAACTCCAATCGATGTGGTCCAAGTTCGATTTGGAGCAGGCCAACGCGCTGTTGGATGAACTCAATCTCAAGCAGCGCGATAGCCGTGGCATTCGATTGATGTCCGATGGACGACCACTCGAAATCATCGTCGAGACCGCCGGCGAAGGTGCTGAGCATACGGACGTTCTGGAACTGGTGCGCGACACCTGGGCGAAGGCTGGCGTCGCTGTATTCATCAAACCACAAACGCGGGAAATAATGCGCCGTCGGGTCAAAGCTGGGCTTGCGGTGATGTCGGTATTTTTCGGCTTCGACAACGGCATAGCCACCGCCGACACGCCACCGAACGAATTGGCGCCGACCGTCGAGGACCAGTTGCAATGGCCGCAATTCGGGCTCTGGCATACGTCGAGCGGAAAAAGCGGCACGGCACCAGACCTAGCCGGAGTTAAGCAGCTCGACGCACTCTATAAGGCGTGGATGTCAGCCGCCGATACCACAGAGCGCGCCCACATATGGGCACAGATGCTGCACATCAACGCCGATCAAGTATTCTCGATCGGCATCGTCAATGCCGTGCCGCAACCGGTCGTGATTTCTAACCGCGTCCGTAATGTACCGGAATCGGGCCTCTATTCGTGGGAACCAGGCGCGCATTTTGGCGTGTTCCGGCCAGACACGTTCTGGCTCACAGACGTGAAGCAAGGATCCTGACATGCTTCAGTATCTGATCAAACGACTGATCACGATGGCCGTGACACTCGCTATCATCTCGGTGCTCGTGTTCGTCATCATCAAACTGCCGCCGGGCGACTATTTGTCGACCTACATCGAGGAACTGAAGGCGCAGGGCGAGTCGGTAGACCAGGGTCGCATCGATTTCCTGCGCAAGCGTTATGGCCTCGATCAGCCGGGCTACGTGCAGTACTGGAACTGGGCGACGGGGCTGTTGCGCGGTGATCTAGGCTGGTCGTTCGAGTATGATCAGCCGGTCTCCCAAGTGGTCGGCGAAACACTATTTCTGACCATCATCCTGAAACTGGCGACGGTACTATTCGTTTATGCAGTGGCCTTCCCGATCGGCGTCTACTCAGCAACGCATCAATACAGTTGGGGTGACCACGGCCTTACATTCTTGGGGTTCCTCGGCATTGCCATACCGAATTTCCTGTTCGCCTTGATGATTTTATATGCCGCGAACGTCTGGTTCGGCACCTCAATCGGTGGACTGATGGACCCAAGCTATATCGACAAGCCTTGGAGCTGGGGGCGTGTCCTATCCATGCTCGAGCACCTTTGGGCGCCGGTTCTCGTCATCGGCATCACCGGCACGGCTGGTATGATCCGGCGGCTGCGCGCCAACCTGCTGGATGAGTTGCAAAAGCAGTATGTGACGACGGCGCGCGCCAAGGGGATGTCGGAGACTCGCCTGCTAATCCGCTACCCATTGCGCATGTCCCTGAACCCGTTCATCGCCGACGTCGGCTCCCTGCTGCCGCAACTGGTATCGGGCGCCGTAATCGTCTCGGTTGTGATGAGCTTGCCGACCAGCGGGCCGATGCTGCTGTCGGCGCTCCAGTCGCAGGATATGTATCTGGCGGGCTCATTCCTTATGTTCCTCGCCGCCCTGACCGTGGTCGGCATGTTCATCTCGGACGTAGCGCTGGCCGTGCTCGACCCGCGCATCCGGTTGGAGTAGGGCACATGCAAGATACCGCTCCGATCAGCCCGGCCGACCGCCTGCCGCATTATGTATCGACCGCTCCCTTCGAGCCGGGTCGCCCGGCGCCTATGAGCGAGGCGCTTGAGCGCTACTACACAGCATCCTCGTTCAAGATGATGTGGTGGCGCTTCAGTCGTCACAAGATTGCCGTTGTCTGTGGCGCGGTGCTGTTGGCGGCGTACATTGCGATCCTGTTTGTGGAACAACTGGCACCCTACGCGCTCGACCGCCGCAATACCGATTTCATCTACGCGCCACCGCAGGACATGCATCTGATCCACCAGGGTGAATGGGTTGGTCCGTTCGTTTACCCCCTCAATTACAAACTCAACATGGAGACGCTGAAGCGCGACTACACACCCGACACAACCAAACCACAGCGGATCCGCTTTTTCTGCCAAGGCGATCGCTACGATTTCTGGGGCATGATCGAGGGGCGCTTCCACCTCATGTGTCCGCCGACAGACGGGACCTTGTTCTTGTTTGGCACCGATCGGCTCGGACGCGACATGCTCTCACGTCTGATCTATGGCGCCCGCATTTCCCTGACGATCGGGCTTGTCGGAATCACCGTATCATTTGTGTTGGGAATCACGATTGGCGGCATCGCCGGCTTCTTCGGCGGCACGGTCGACAACATCATTCAACGCATCATTGAGATTTTGCGGTCGATCCCGGAACTGCCACTGTGGCTCGCGCTGTCTGCGGCACTCCCGGCCAACTGGAGCCCGTTACTCGTCTATTTTGGTATTACCATCATTCTGGGGCTGCTCGAATGGCCGGGGCTCGCCCGCGCGGTCCGCTCAAAGCTGTTGTCGCTGCGGCAGGAGGATTATGCCGTTGCGTCGCGTTTGATGGG
>JANNRP010000551.1:0-5138 GCA_031401535.1 Hyphomicrobiaceae bacterium
GGCTTGAGGTCGTGCCACCTAACTATGCGTTGGAGCGGTCCGTGAGAGGTTTGGCGCTGGGCGCCGCAGGCGCCCGGACAATTGTGGCGCCTGCGGCGCCTGGTCGGGCTATACCTCGGCCCGCTCAACGCGGACGTTAGACAACCTAGACAGACTCAATTTGACGTTTTGACGTCATAGCGTCAAAATGCCACCCATGAGCACCCCCAAGCGAGCCACGGTTTATTTCGAGGCTGACGTACACCGGGCACTCCGGCTCCGAGCTGCGGCAAATGATCGTTCCATGTCCGACATGGTGAACGATGCTGTTAGAGCGGCCCTGGCTGAAGACGCGGTGGATCTCGAGGCCTTTGACGAACGGCGCAAAGAGCGAAGCGCCCCTTTCGAAAGCTTCGTTCGCGGCATGAAGCGCCGTGGCCGGCTATAGGGTCCTGATTAAGTCCTCTGCCGGCAGGGAGTTGGAGCGGCTGGGCTCGAAAGCAGATCGAACTCGGCTGGTTGACCGAATTCTTGCGCTGGCTGACGATCCCAGACCGCGCGGATGCGAAAAGTTGGCTGGATACTCGGATCGATTCAGGATCCGACAGGGCAACTACCGAGTCGTCTATCTGGTTAATGATCAGCTGCGTGAAGTAACGGTATTCAAGGTCGGCGACCGCAAGGACATCTACCGCTAGGTTGTCTAACTATGCGATGCAGCGTTCGGCGCTTGTCGTCACGCCGCTTGCAGGGACTGCAAGCGACTCCCAAACGTTTCACTCAGCAAGCGGCGCGCCGACTGCGCGCCGCCGCTGATCGCGGACGTTAGGCGTCACATGAAATTCGTTGCACACTTAAAGGAGCGTCATGGTTAGGTCATTACTGACTGCAGCATTGCTGACGGGGCTCCTTCTAGCCTCGTGCTTCGCGCCGCTTTCGATGGCCACAGAGGCGCCTGAGCTCGTGAATGTCGGCTTCGTTCTGTATACGAAGAGTGATGCGCCGGGCACTCTGAAGGCGCGGTGGAACTACGCTAATGCTTACAGCGGCCCTGGGGAAGCAACCGGAGGACCCATTGAGGGTTTTGCCGGGCGCTACCACGTTCGCTACTTCTTCGAGAATGGAGAGTTCTCGGATGAATACGACCTCGTCATCGAAAAGACCGGGGACTTCTACAACGTGTCGTGGATCGTAGATGGCAAGGTCGGTGCTAGAGGCGTCGGCATGGAAGTTGAGAACGGTTTGGCTGTTGGCTGGACCAAGGTTGCCAACTAATTTTCAGGCAAGCGTTGGCTTCGAAACAGCAGTGACGACACCTAACTATGCGTTGGAGCGGTCCGTGAAAGGTCTGGCGAAGGGCGCCGCGGGCGCCTGGGAAAGCTTAGCGCCCGCGGCGCCTACGACCGGCGTACTGCGGCCCGCTCAACGCGGGCGTTAGACCGCACAAAATCGGGCCCATTTTTCGCGTTACTTGCAATCCCTTCCGTTATATGCATAATATATGCATATGAAAATCGAGTGGGATTCGGACAAGGCCGACTCGAATCTCAAGAAACATGGAGTCAGTTTCGAAGAAGCCGCGACCGCCCTGCTCGATCCGATGGCTTTAGCCCAGGAGGATGTCGGCTCGGAAGGCGAACCGCGCTGGGTCCTGATTGGCATGAGTGCTCAGTTGCGACTGCTGACGGTCGTTCACACAGTGCGGCGTCAGGATCGAATTCGACTTATTTCGGCACGTAGAGCCACGCGTAAAGAGGCTAAACAATATGCGTAAACAGTACGACTTCTCAAAGGCCAAGCTTGCCAAGGATGTCCCACACCTTGCCCGACTTCAGGCCGAGGCCAAGGGGAAAACCCGAATTACCATCATGCTGGATAACGATCTGCTGATGACTTTCCGAGCCAAGGCCGAGGCAGAAGGTATTGGCTATCAGACCCTCATCAATCAAAAGCTGCGCGGCGTCGCCGGCGCTTCGCCGGTTGATGAGGCCACTTTGCGTAGAGTGCTGAGAGAAGAGCTCAAGGTCGGCTGAGACCGAAATTCGCATGTGCGGTCTAACTAGGCGATGCAACGGTCGGCGCTTGTCGTCACGCCGCTTGCAAACCGAGCAAGCGGCGCGCCAAGCGCGCGCCGCCGCTGATCGCGAGCGTTAGATGTCACTTGGACCACGTCATTGCGTCGACCGGTCTGCCCTGCTAGCTTGACCGATATGGCACGCCCACTCGCGAAAATTCAGCAGGAAGTTCGAGCACTTAGCGACCTCGAGAAGGAAGCGCTCCTGCGTCTTCTGTGGGAGGAGCTGGACGGCCCGACCGACCCGGACGTCGAGGCGGCGTGGCTCGAAGAAGTGCGTAGACGCGGTCAGGAGATCGATGCCGGCCAGGTCAAGCTTGTGCCCGCAGATCAGGTGTTCCGAAAGCTGGGAGCTGGGCTTAAGAAGTGACGCCCGAATTTCACCCGGCGGCACAGGAAGAACTCGCCGCTGCAGTGAAAATCGGCGAGACACGTGCGGCCGGACTGGGACTCGAGCTACTTCTCGAAACGCAGCGGGTAGTTGCACTCCTATGCGACTTACCAGACGTTAGGCAACTCAGAGAATTGCATTGCTCTTGACATTTGTACCATTTCTGGTACATTCTGTAGATGGCGATTGACCGCCCAATTCGAGTTGCGTTCTTTCGACTTGATTCAGGTGGTGAACCAGTCAGGGATTGGCTTAAGGATCTTCCCAAGGAGCAGCGCAAGGCTATTGGCGAGGACGTGAAGACGCTTCAGTTTGGGTGGCCGGTCGGAATGCCACTCGTTCGAAAGATGTCAGACAACTTGTGGGAGTTGCGATCCCACATCCCGTCCGGAATCGCACGGACATTCTTTACGGTTTTTGACGAACAAATCGTGCTCTTGCATGGCTTTGTGAAGAAGTCCTGGAATACACCGCCGAAAGAGCTCGCTGTTGCGAGGCGCAGATTGGCCAAGTTGAGGTCCTGAATATGGGTAAGAAAAACGTCGGTAGCGACTTCGATGCTTTCCTCAAGGAGGAAGGCCTGCTTGAGGAAGCCACGGTGGTGGCCGTGAAGCGCTACATCGCGTACCGACTCATCGAGAAGATGAGCCAGGCCAAGCTCAGCAAGTCTGAAATGGCCAAGCGGATGGATACGAGCCGCTCAGCTTTGGACCGCCTACTGGATCCAGACAACCCCTCGGTCACGTTGCAAACACTCCAAAGCGCGGTTCAGGCACTGGGCGGGCGTCTCAAGGTCGAACTCGCTTTCGACAAGCGCGTCGCCTGAGTTGCCTAACAATGCGATGCAGCGTTCGGCGCTTGTCGCGGACGTTAGGCGTCATCAACACCACCATCGAGACTTTCGCAATGAGCAACTATCACTGGACACATTTAACGAGATTCTTCGCGCTCCTAGGGGCCACGACCCTTCTTGCGGGAATTGCAGCCGGTCAGGCTACGTCCAGTGAGGAGCCAACCATCGCTCCGGCATCGCATTCGACAGGCGAGGTCATTGCTGCCGCAGCGGCAATCGTCGCCGCCTTCGGCCGGCATGATCCAAAGGCCTATTTCGCGCTTTTTGCACCTGACGCAACTTTTGTGTTCTACACCACGCCGCAGCGACTAAACAGTCGAGCCGAATACGAAGCGGAGTGGGCAAACTGGGAAAAGAACGATGCCTTCCGAGTGCGTTCCTGCAGGTCGAAAGATCCGCGGGTACAGGTCTTTGGCGATGTGGCGGTTTTCAGCCATTCAGTCCGGACGGAGCTTTCCACCAAGCAAGGCGACAACACCGTACTGGAGCGAGAGACTATTGTCTTTCATCGCCGCGGAGGCAGGTGGGTGGGGGTTCATGAGCACCTGTCTCCTGATCCCGAGCAAGAGTCCACCACAAAGGAATGACGCCTAACAGGGTGAAGCAACGGTCGGCGCTTGTCGTCACGCCGCTTGCATTGCGGCCAAGCGGCGCGCCGACCGCGCGCCGCCGCTGATTGCGGACGTTAGGCCACCTCAGAAGACCGAATTTGGGCGCTATACCAATACTTGCATAGTGTATGCAGGTTTTTGTATACTGCGCTTGGACATGAAGCCCCTTAGCTTCGTCGGAAGCAGCTTGGAAGATCTGCGCGCTTTTCCGGCGGCTGCCCGACATGCCATTGGCGTCGAGTTGATGCGTGTTCAATTTGGCGGTCTCCCCACAAACTTCAAGCCGCTGAAGAAAGCAGGTGCAGGGGCCTACGAAATTCGTGTGCATCTGGACGGCGCTTGGCGGGTCATTTACGTAGCGAAGTTTGAGAAAGCAATTTACGTGCTGCATGCCTTTCAGAAGAAGACCCAGAGAACGGCGCAATCCGATATTGAACTGGCTGCGAAACGGTATAAGTTGATTGGAGGTTTGAGATGAAGAAGTCGACCCGACGCTGGAAAGATGACCGCATTACACCCAGCAGTGGGAACGTTTTTGTGGATCTTGGCTTTGATGCGGCCGAGGCACACGTGATGGCCCTGCGCGCCGAGCTCATGCTGCGACTTTCCCAGGAGCTCAAGGCGAAAGGCTGGACCCAAGCTGAGGCGGCGAAGCGCCTCGGTGTCACGCAGCCTCGCGTCTCGAAGCTGAACAAGGGTGCTTGGCAGGACTTCAGTCTGGACATGCTGCTGACACTGGCGGGGCGTGCAGGCCTTCATGCCGAGCTCCGGGTGTCCTAACAATGCGTTGGAGCAGTCCGTGAAAGAATTGGCTAGGGGCGCCGCAGGCGCCCGGATAATTGTGGCGCCTGCGGCGCCTGGTTCGGCTCTACCGCGGCCCGCTCAACACGGACGTTAGGCCCGTTAGATTGGACCGTTACACTCAACTTGACATGTGTAGCCTATAGGCTACATTCTCAATATACGCGTTGAAGCTACGGCCAAGTTCCGGAGTTGGATCGGCGCTCTCAAGGATCGCGCGGGTCGTGCGCGAATCCTGGTCCGAATCGATAGGTTGGCTCACGGCAACCCTGGGAAACACCGGAATCTGGCCGGTGGTATATCGGAGCTGAAAATCGATTTCGGCCCAGGATACCGGGCCTATTACACGCAGCGGGGCTCGAGGCTGTTGTTGTTATTGGCGGGCGGTGACAAGTCATCACAAGCCAAAGATATTGCCGCGGCCGTCAG
>JANNRP010000552.1:0-8348 GCA_031401535.1 Hyphomicrobiaceae bacterium
CGACTCAAAGCCGAGGTCTGCTTGCGGCAGGCCGAGCATTGGAAAATGCGCCGCACCGCCGTGCAGCTGTGCTTGGCTTCGCCGCGCTTCGGGCAGACGAAGCCGACCGGCCAGCGCATGGCGACGAGCGCGGCGTGGCAGGGCTCCTCGCTGCCGTAGAGCCGACTGAACTCGGCGAAGCTCAACCCAATCTGGAACTGCACCTTGTTGGGCGCCATGCGTCGATCCTCCGCTCCGCCGTCAGAAGCATAATATCAAGCAGTTGTGGCGGCATGAAGGAGATGTCGGGGTAATTAAGAAGATTTTTGAGAAACACCTACCCGATGTTTAATCGATGTTGTTCGCCCGCTGGAGCTCACGCACATATTCAATAATTCTATCCCGCTGAAAGGATCGCGAAATATTGATGGACGGCATGTCTCCAAACTTCCAATGATGTGCTTTAACCCCGTTAACGATGACGTGGCGAAAGCGGTTATCATCGTGATTGCTAATTCCATAAAGTTTATCCACCAGAGCTGGGCCAAATGGAGTCCCTGCGGCGTTTTCCCCATGACAACTTGCACAATAAATGCCAAAGAGACCTAAACCTTCACGGCCCTGTCGAGAGAAATTGGGGACATTCACAGTGATGGTAGCTTGGATCACCGGCCTATTTGTAATCCGCACCACAAACATTGAAATGCCAACGATAACAGTGATAACAACAAACGCAATTACAAGTCTGGAAATCTGCCGCCCCTGTTCCGTCGAATGATCGGCGGCTATTCCGCGACGGCTCATGCGGTGTTGATGTGCTGCTCTCAGCTCCTTCTTTGTCTTGCGGACTTCTGGTCGAGGCTTGTTGGGCACGGGATGAATCATCGCTGATAACTTGAGGTTAGACTGCGGATGTAGGCGATCTCCCCGTGATGTACCAGTCTTGAGGCAATTAATCGCGCACGGGGTTAGATGAGCACTTTCAAAACACGAGCTCGTGCATTGATCTTTTAATCTCCGCCTGCGCATGCTCAAAACATGCGCACTGTTCGCTTCATCGTTGCGATGTTTGTGGTTTTCGGCGTTTCCATGCCGACGGCCAGGGCAACGATTGTGTCACCGCCTGCGACCACCATGGAAGACTGCGAAGGCATGATGGCGACGGGCGGCGAGGACTGCCCCTGTTGCGATGCTGATGCCAAATGCCCGGCAAATGTCTGCGCCATGAAGTGTCTCAAGACCGTGGTGAACTCGCCTGCGGTTTTGGTTACTAAGGATCTGGTTACTCTCTCGCTGGCATTGCCGCCAGAGATCGGACTGTCGGGACTGGATCGACCTCCGCCCTCGCCACCCCCTCGAGCCTGAGACCACCCGCAACCCTGCGTTCGGTTTAAGCCGTTCGCAGTCCATCGCTATTGCGGTTTCGGCTGGCCCATGTCGGCACGAAATGTCTCATCGAGGATTAAACAGATGACAACTCGTCTTAGGTTGTACGCAGCCCTCTTTGGACTGGCGACAACCACATGGCATGCTCAAGTCAATGCTGGCGTTGCTGACTACAGGTTTGAACCCGTTGTCGCCGAGGTCAACAATGGCGACGGGGCAACGCTCGCCGTTCGGCTGGTGCATGTGCCGACCGGCCAGCCCGTGCCAGGTGCCATCGTATTCCGGTCTCGGCTTGACATGTCACCGGACGATATGGCGGCGATGACGGCCAAACACGAGCCTCTGCCGGAAACCGAGCTGGGCATCTACCGGTTCAAGGCAAACCTCACGATGGCGGGCCGCTGGGCGCTGAAGCTCATGATCAGGATCCAGGGTGAAGCCGAGACCATCACCGGAAACGTCATCTTCAATGCGAAAGAGTGAGGGGGCGATCATGTCACAAAAGACCGCGACGGCATTCGGAGCGTTGGTGCTGCTCTCGACGCTCGGTATTGGTTATCTTCTGGGCTCCCACACGAGCGCACCAGGCGTGCCGACAATAACTGCTGCGCCGCCGACCGAGGCCGAGCGTCAGGTTCTCTATTGGCGCGATCCTGATGGCAAGTCAGCCTACGCTGCCGTGCCAATGCTGACGACTTCAGGTCGGCCCTACGTTCCAGTGCGCGAGCATCAGGAGCCCGACTTCGTCGAGAACACTACTGGAAGGTCGCTGCACAAGCAGGTCGCGACTTCTGGCCAGGCAAAGCTGCTCTACTACCGCAACCCGATGGGCCTGCCCGATACCTCTCCCAGTCCCAAGAAGGATTGGATGGGGATGGACTATATCGCCGTCTATGAGGGCGAGAATCAGGACATCTCAACCGTTAAAGTCAGTCTTGATCGTGTGCAGCGCGCGGGTGTGCGGACGGCCCGGGTCGAGATGCGATACTTGGCCCGCCCGATCCGCGCGCCCGGCGTGGTGCGGTTTGACGAACGTCGACTCAGAAGCGTGACGCTGCGTGCCGATGGCTACATTGAAAAGCTATACGTCAACACGATGGGACAAGTGGTGAAAGCGGGCGACCCGTTGTTCAAGCTGTTCAGCCCATCGATCATAAGCGCACAGATCGACTACAAATTGGCAGTAGGAACGGCGTCGGCGCAATCGCGAGCTGAGGCTGCCGGATACCGGCAAGTCGTCGAACAGCGGCTGCGTAATCTTGATGTGCCGGAGACTGTTCTCGCTGAGTTGCGCGTCAAGGGAACTATTCCACAATCCTTCGATCTGCCGTCGCCCGTAAGTGGCGTCGTCATTGAAAAGAAGGTGGTCGAAGGCATGCGGATGAAGGCCGGAGACGAGCTGTATCGCATCGTCGATCTCAGTCAGGTCTGGATCGTGACTGAGGTATCAGAGCAAGATCTGGGGCAAATTGCGATCGGTTTACCCGCGACGGTCGTAATACGTGCGTTCCCAGAGATACCCATTCAAGGCGTTGTGGCAGCTATTCTGCCTGAACTCGATGCCCGCACGCGCACCGCCAAGGTGCGGATCGAAGTGTCAAATGCTGACGGTCGCCTGCGTAACGAAATGTTTGCCGACGTGACGATCAACGCTGGGTCGAACGATGCCGAGAGGCTCGTCGTGCCGGTCTCCGCGCTTATCGACAGCGGCAATCGCCAAGTAGTGATTGTCGATCGTGGCGAGGGGCGGTTCGAACCGCGCGCAGTCAAGCCCGGAACCCGCGGCGATGGTTTTGTCGAGATCATCGAAGGCGTGAAAGTTGGTGAGCAAGTCGTCATCACTGCGAACTTCCTGATCGATGCTGAGAGCAACCTCAAGTCAGCTCTGGCAGGCTTTACCGCAGAACCTGCGACCAAACTGGAGGTGCAACAGTGATTGCCCGCCTCATCCGCTGGTCGGCCAGAAATGTAATGCTGATCTTGATCGGCATCCTATTTACGACAGGTGCTGGCCTTTACGCAGTGCGTCATGTGCCTCTTGATGCCATTCCAGACCTCTCCGACACCCAAGTCATCATCTACACGGAATACTCTGGGCAGGCACCGCAGGTAGTTGAGGATCAGGTCACCTACGCGCTTTCGACCGCGATGTTGTCGGTGCCCCGCTCTAAAGTTGTGCGCGGATTCTCGTTCTTTGGCGTGTCGTTCGTCTATGTGATCTTCGACGAAGGCACGGACATCTACTGGGCGCGCTCGCGCGTGCTCGAATATCTGTCGGCTGCCACACGCAACCTTCCTGCCGGAGTAACGCCGTCGCTTGGCCCGGACGCAACCGGTGTCGGCTGGATCTACCAGTACGCTGTGATGGCACAGAAGCGTTCGCTCGCGGAATTGCGCACCACACAAGACTGGCAGGTGCGATTTGCCGTGGCAAAGGCTGAGGGTGTCGCCGAAGTTGCTAGCGTCGGCGGCTTCGTCCGCCAGTATTCCGTCGTGGTTGATCCCAGACGGCTACGCAGCTTCGATATTCCCCTGTCTCGACTGCGCGAGGCCATCCGTTCGTCCAACATGGATGTCGGCGGCCGCATCGTTGAATTGGCCGAGACCGAGTTCATGGTACGCGGCCGCGGCTATCTCAGGGGCATCGCGGACATCGAGCAGATCGTGCTCAAGGCAGAGAGCGGTACACCAGTGCTCGTGCGCGATGTGGCGCGCGTTGAGTTGGCACCTGATGAGCGACGTGGCGTCACCGAGCTCAACGGCGAAGGTGAGGTTGTCTCCGGCATAGCCGTGCAGCGCTTCGGCCAAAACGCGCTGACGGTGATCGCCAACGTCAAGGATCGCTTGGCCGATATCAAGGGCAGCCTGCCCGCTGGCACCGAGATCGTGCCGGTCTACGACCGCTCGGACCTGATCCATAGGGCGATTGCGACTCTGAAAACGACGCTGATCGAGGAGAGTGTCATCGTAGCGCTCGTCTGCATCGTGTTCCTTTTGCACGTTCGCAGTGCGTTCGTCGCTATCATTACCTTGCCGCTCGGCATTTTCATCTCCTACATCTTCATGCACGCCTTGGGACTGTCGTCGAACATCATGAGCCTCGGCGGCATCGCAATTGCTATCGGGGCTATGATTGATGCGGCCATCGTGATGATCGAGAATGCTCATAAGCATCTCGAACGGGCCCCGGAGGGTAAGCCAAGATCTGAGATCCTGATCGAGGCGGCGAGTGAAGTCGGCCCCGCGTTGTTCTTCTCACTGCTCATCATCACCGTATCGTTCCTGCCGATCTTTGCGCTGGAAGCGCAAGAAGGCCGGATGTTTAAGCCGCTGGCCTATACCAAGACCTTTGCGATGGCGGCTGCTGCCTTTCTGTCGGTCACGGTTGTGCCAGCATTAATGATCCTGTTCGTGCGCGGCCGCATTGTTCCGGAGCATAAAAACCCGGTGAACCGGTTTCTGATCTGGGCCTATCGACCAATCATCAAGGGTGTGCTCAAGGCAAAGGCGCTCACCATCAGCGCCGCCATTGCCGTCCTCGTAGTCAGCATCTGGCCAGCGACGAAACTTGGGTCGGAGTTCATGCCGAGCTTGAATGAAGGCACGCTGATGTATATGCCGACGACCTTGCCGGGTCTGTCGATCACCAAGTCGGCAGAATTGCTGCAGACGCAGAACAAGATCATCAAGACCTTTCCAGAGGTGGAGTCTGTATTCGGCAAGGCGGGTCGTGCTGGAACAGCGACTGATCCGGCCCCCACGGAAATGTTCGAGACCATCATCAACCTCAAACCTAAGATGCAGTGGCGTTCAGGCGTAACACTGGACGGGCTGATCCAAGAGATGGACAAGGCGCTGCAGTTTCCCGGTGTTTCGAACGCTTGGACCATGCCGATCAAGGCGCGCATCGACATGCTGGCGACCGGCATACGCACGCCTGTCGGGGTCAAGGTGATCGGTCAGGATCTGAGGGTTATCGAGAAGCTCGCCCGCGAGATCGAAGCGGCAATAAAAACAGTGGCTGGAACTTCGAGCGCCTTTGCCGAGCGCATCATCGGTGGCAATTACATGGAGATCGAACCGGATCGAGCACAGCTGGCACGCTATGGCCTAATGATTGGCGACGTGCAAGCCGTCGTTGCATCTGGTCTTGGCGCAGAGACAATCACCACGACCGTCGAGGGTCGCGAACGCTACGGCGTTAGCATTCGCTTGCCACGTGATCTCAGGTCAGATCCGCAAGCGATTGCGCGCGAGGTGTTGGTGCCGCTCTCCAATGGGGCATCGATACCTTTGGGCCAAGTAGCAACCGTCAAGCTGGTGCAAGGGCCCGCTTCGATCCGCACCGAGAACGCACAACTTGCAGCTTACATTTTTGTCGATGCCCGCGATCGCGACCTGGGCAGCTATGTAGCGGATGCCAAAGCGGCGGTTGCGGCGTCGGTGACGTTTCCGCCGGGCTACTATGCTGTCTGGAGCGGTCAGTTCGAATACTACGAACGAGCCAAGCAGCGGTTGCTGATCGTGGTGCCGTTGACACTACTGATCATCCTGCTTCTGCTCTATCTCAACTTCCGTCGCATGACCGAAACGTTGATTGTGATGCTGTCGCTGCCGTTCGCACTTGTCGGCGGACTATGGCTGATGTGGTGGATGGGGTTCAATCTATCAGTCGCCGTCGCCGTCGGTTTTATTGCACTAGCAGGCGTTGCCGCCGAGACTGGCGTTATCATGCTGATCTACCTCGACCATGCGTTGATGGATCGCCAGAAGCTCGCAATGGCACAGGGGAGGGCCTTCGCACGCGATGACCTCTATGGGGCTATCATGGACGGCGCGGTCGAGCGCGTGCGCCCAAAGATGATGACCGTTGTGGCCATCATGGCGGGCCTACTGCCGATCCTTTGGAGTCACGGCACAGGTTCCGAGGTGATGCAGCGTATCGCTGTGCCGATGATTGGCGGCATGCTGTCATCAACGGTGCTCACCCTCGTCGTCATCCCGGCCATCTATGCCGTCGTTAAGGGAATGCAGTTGACGTCGGTGCAACCCTTGCTCACAGGCGCTAACCGTCGGTCCGTCGCTGGAACCCGATGAGGCAGACATCACGTCGAAAAACGGCGGCGGTTGTGGCAGACCATAAATGGTGGCTGTCCCCAACTCTTTGACGACGCCGTCGATTTCACGCTGGTGAAGGCGCGCCAGGTCATCGCCCAGCCGGGGACAAGGCGTTTGGGTATATTGAATACGGGCCCCCGACCTCTCGCCCCGACAATCACACACACCTCCGTCGGCCTCTGCTGTCAACGGCACTTTGACCCGGGTTTGCCGTTGTCGCCAACTTGAAACTGACCCGCCCGCGCTTAGCGTCCGTATTCCAGCGGAAACACCGACACCCAAACCTTCTCTTGCCTTGTCGTTTTGGCCTTCGTGCCAGTCGCTGGTCCATATGCCGTCTCGGCCGTCAAGTCGAGCTGCGGCCGTGTCAGTATGCCAAAGTGCCGTTTGTCTTTGAGCCGGTAGCTTTCGTCGGTGATCTGCACGACGGTACCGTGATGGAGGATGCGATCAAGCATGTCTGTGGTCAGGACCGCATCAGTCTTTAGAGCACTGCGATCCATGACCTTCATCGGATGCTCTCTTCCCTCCAATTCACGGGAGAGCCAATATCCTGCTTTCATCCTGCATGATGCCCCGCGATGGTATGGTTATATGATTTATACAGAAAGTGGACTCATGAGAATAGCAGCACTCAAGAGGTTATCTTGTATTGATTAATATCGCATCCTTTGTTTTGCGATAAGCCAACACCTCAAAAATAATTTTCAACCTTACTTGCACTTATTGGTTGTGTTTGTGATTATGTTAATCGTAACTGCACCACCAAAAAGGTAAATAACCATGAATAATCCCACATCACGCATTCAAACAACGAAACTTGAGCAGGTTTATACGGTCCAGTTAATAGATCGCCTATTAGCTGATCTCGAGCAATACCCGAAACCATCGATTGAGCGGATCGATCGCGTCGCACTGATCAAGAATCTGATTGAATATCAACACGCGCTCCGCGGCGAGGAGATGGCAGCGCGCCGGGAATTGTTTCTGGAATTGCGGCCCCGGTCGGCACCGATTGATGTGCGCCGGGAGCCGACGCTTGATGAGCTGCAAGCGATTGACTGAGACAACCTCGATTGCGTGCCGTCGGACAAACACAGCGATGTCGTCCGCACCGTCCGCCGTCGGCAACAGCTGCTGCAGCACCTTGCCGGTCGTGGCAATCTCAAAGACATGTTCGCGTTGACCGCAAAACACCGCAGCAAAGGTCGTTCACGACTTGAACTTTGGCCTACAGAGACTGGTCGCACCCAACTACCGCCAACACTGCAGCTGACCAGCAAGGCCGCCTGAGCCGTCGGCTTCGACCATTGGGCAACGCGTCAGCAAGCTGCTGCTCGCCGAAGCGTCGCCCAATCGTGGCCAGCTCAGATCGGCCGTTGGAAATCAAACATCACATCAATCGCGAAGGGATACCGCGGTATGACTCTAACCAAAACAGACTATCTGATCTGGCGCGACTGTCGCCACAATGCGTGGGTCAAAGTTCATTGGCCTGAGATCTATGGCGCCAAGCCGCTTTCGGCGTTCGACCAGACAATTATTCAGGCTGGAAATGACGTGGATACGCTGGCGCGCAATCTTTTCCCCGGCGGCGTGGAGATTGCCCGTGACGGCTTTGCGGAAACGCGCGCTCATATTTCCAAGCGCACGCCGGTGCTCTATCAGCCGGTGTTTGCCACCGATGTGCTGACCACGGCCTGCGACATCCTGGTGTGGACCGACAGCGCCTATGATCTCTACGAGGTCAAGGCCTCGACCAATGGCCAGGACCGAGCCGCCAAGAACGACCATTATGCCCATGACCTCGGCTTCCAGGCTCACCTCCTGGGGCAACTGAACGTCCCTATTGGCCGACTGTTTCT
>JANNRP010000553.1:0-3512 GCA_031401535.1 Hyphomicrobiaceae bacterium
TTAAACGTCACGTCCTGCATGCCGATCGCGCCTTGCGATGGGCGGAGCTGATCGAACGTGGTCAGAAAGATGGCTGATGCACTTAATTTTTGTGCGTCAGCCGCATTGCCGCTGAGTACCAGAGCTGTCATGCTCAATCCAACTCCTGCTGCAACAGCACGACGCGTAATCAGTTCGGTCAGCGGCACGACGGTCAAACTTGCTCCAGCTCAACTAGCGTGCCGAGGAAGTCCTTCGGATGCAGAAACAGCACCGGCTTACCATGAGCACCGATCTTCGGTTCGCCAGTGCCAAGCACCCGTGCACCCTTGGCAATCAGCCGATCGCGCGCCGCCAGAAGGTCGTCGACCTCATAGCAGATGTGGTGGATGCCACCGTCAGCGTTACGCTCAAGGAACTTGGCAATAGGCGAGTTTGTTCCGAGCGGTGCGAGCAATTCGATCTTGGTATTAGGCAATTCGACAAATACCACCGTGACACCATGATTTGGTTCGGGCTGGGGCGCCGACACTTTCGCGCCTAAGGTGTCACGATAGGAAGCGGTGGCCGCTTCGAGATTGCTGACCGCAATGGCCACGTGATTGAGACGTCCGATCATAGGAGCCACTCCTGAGCCACTTTTTTGTCAACTACAGCACTCGCAAGCTCTTGTCGCCTGGAACGACCTATACGTCTCCTGACCTCGCCAGTTGCGTGAATGTAATGGCGCGTTAGATCTGCGCCTACGATCTGGGCAACGATCTCGCATCCTTCGCCAACGCAGTGATCGCGGCCCAGTCACCAGCGGCAACGAGCTTTGCGGGCGCCACCCACGATCCACCGACTGCTGCGACGTTCGGCAGTGCGAGGTAGCTCGGCGCCTTTGCCGCATCGATGCCGCCGGTCGGGCAGAATACGAGGTTGCCCAGTGGCGCTCCGAGTGCCTTCAATGCCGTTGCACCGCCGGCCGACTCTGCTGGGAAAAACTTCAATACGCGGTACCCCATGTCGGCCAACGCCATCGCCTCAGAGGCGGTAGCTACACCGGGTAAAAACGGCACGGGCCAGGCGCTCGCAGCCTCGATCAGGTTGGGCGTCATACCCGGCGACACGATAAACCGGCTGCCGTGGGCCATCGCATCCGCGCCCTGCTGAGGGTTGAGCACCGTACCCGCGCCAATCATCGCACCGGGGACATGGCGTACCATCTCGCGAATAGCAGCCAACGCATCTTTTGTGCGCAGCGTGATCTCAAGCACGTTGAGACCACCTGCGACCAGGGCCTGGGCCAGCGGCACCGCATCCTGGATGCGCTCGATCGTTAACACCGGCACGACGCCGACGCGCCGCAACACCGCTTCCAGGCTATTGTTAAGTCGTTGCTGCATGGCGTGTCGTCCGGTTTAAGAGGTCTGCGCGGTTATCCAATCGAAAAACGTTTGGGCGTCACCGCACACCGCCGTATCGTGGCAACGTTTACCTTGCCGCAGATAGATTGAGTTCATTCGCGGTACAATGTTTACACATCTAGTTGGACGGCGATCAATGAGACCATCTAGAATCTGCTTGGCGATTTCGACACTCGGACAGGTTGCATAAACGAGTCGTGCTTGGCCCTTGTCAGTCCTGCCGTTTTCGTCCTTGTCGTTTACGTCCAACTGCGCGAGCCTCACTGCTGCCAGACGACCGAGAGTACCTGACAAACCCACCATGCCAAAGTCGCGTTCAAAATTCGAGACCATCGCGTTCGTCGCCAGCGATAACGCTGAAGCTCAGGCCGCGCTGAAGCGGCTCATTGCACTCTATGGTGATACACCGCCCGAATCGGCCGACGTCGTCGTGGCGTTGGGCGGCGACGGGTTGATGCTGCAGACCTTGCACCGGTTCATGCGTACAGCCAAGCCGATTTACGGCATGAACCGCGGTTCAGTCGGCTTCCTGATGAACGAATACCGCGAGGACAACCTGCTTGGTCGCTTGACCCGCGTCACCACGACCACAACCCATCCGCTTACCATGACCGCAACAGACGATCGCGGGCGCACGCATCAGGGACTTGCCATCAATGAGGTGTCGCTGTTCCGGCAGACGCATCAGGCCGCCAAATTAAAGATCACGATCGACGGGCACGTGCGGCTTGAGGAACTCATCTGCGATGGCGTCTTGGTGGCGACGCCCGCTGGTTCGACCGCCTACAATCTATCGGCCTACGGGCCCATCTTGCCACTCAACACGGCGCTCTTGGCGCTAACCCCGATCAGTCCGTTTCGACCCCGGCGCTGGCGTGGCGCACTGTTGCCGGATAATGCCCGCATCGGCATCGAGATCCTGGAGCCCGACAAGCGCCCGGTCAACGCGGTTGCCGACCATTCCGAAACGCGCTCCGTCGTGCGTGTAGATGTCGAAGTCGATCGTTCGGTTAAGTTGCTCATGCTGTTCGATCCGGGCCATAGCCTGGACGAGCGGATCCTATCCGAACAGTTCCGCTATTGAGGAGGCTTGCCGATGCGCGGGCTATATTTCGAAGAGTTTGAGATCGGAGCTACGTTCGCTCATGCGATCAGGCGCACAGTGACGGAAATGGACAACACACTGTTTTCATGCCTCACGCACAACCCACAACCACTGCATATCGACCACGAGTTTGCCGCCCAGTCCGAGTGGGGCCGCCCCCTGGTCAACAGCCTGTTCACGCTCGGACTGATGATCGGCATCTCCGTAAATGATACGACGATTGGCACCACCATCGGTAATCTCGGCATGACGGAAGTCAAGTTCGGCAAGCCTGTTTTTCATGGTGACACCATCCATGTCACGACCGAAGTAATGAGCAAACGTGAGAGCAAATCGCGTCCTGACGCAGGTCTCGTCGAATTCCACCATTGTGCTTGGAACCAGCGCAATGAACTGGTCGCCGAATGTCGACGGCAGGCGTTCATGCGCAAGAAATCCATTGGAGTTTGAGAATGCGGTCCTTGTTATTTGTACCCGGCGATAGCGAAAAGAAGCAGGCAAAGGCACTGGACGTTGGCGCTGACGCGTTGATCCTAGATCTTGAGGATTCAGTCGCGCCATCACGCAAACCTGTCGCCCGGGAGTTGACCCGTGCTTGGATCGCCACAGCCAAGGCCTCGACTAAGTGTCCGCGTCTCTATGTACGCATGAACGCCTTGAGCTCAGGTCTCTGGCAGGACGACCTCGCCGGTGTGATGCCGTCGGCGCCTGATGGCATCATGCTACCAAAGCCGCGATACGGCGCCGATGTCGAACAGCTCGCGGCCACACTATCGGTGATCGAGCAGCGCTTGGGGCTGCCATTGGGTGGCACCCGCATCATCCCTATTGCCACCGAGGTGCCGCTGTCGGTGCTGCACATGTCGAGCTATGTCGGCGCCAGCGGCCGTATGGAGGGCCTAACCTGGGGGGCCGAGGATCTGGCGGCCGAGGTTGGCTCATCGACCAATCGCGGCGTGGATGGTGCGTTCACCTCTCCCTACCGGCTGGCCCGTGATTTGTCGCTATTCACGGCGTCA
>JANNRP010000554.1:0-4490 GCA_031401535.1 Hyphomicrobiaceae bacterium
CCCCAAGGAAATGGAGGCCAAACACGATGATCACAATACCGGCGGCGATTGACAGCTGGCTCTTGTAGACCTGGATCAAACCGCCAAACACCGAGGCCCCTGCGCCGAGGCCGACAAACACGGTTGAAAAGCCCGCGACAAAAAACAGCGATCCGATCACGATTCGGCGCCAAACCTTGGCGTCGATGCCGTCAGCGACGCTCGCCTGACTGATCGTGGTGCCGCCAAGATAGCCGAGATAGGGCGGCACCAGCGGCAGCACGCACGGCGACAGGAAGCTTACGAGCCCCGCCAGCATCACACCTAAATAAATGTTCAAGTCAGCGAGCATGTAGCCGATCCTAGTTGGGTCGAAAGCAGCCTGCTAGGCATTGCGGCTCATCTGCAGCAACGACGACGGTCAGCGACTGCGACCGAGCTCATGCATCTAAGCGCCCCGGCCCCATCCTGCAATTCACCTTGCCGTCACATGCACCTACGACGCGCAGGGTAACAGGAAGGGGGCAACCGCCCTTACCATTTCAACGCGGCCAATGCGGCCGGTATCTCACTCAGGTGCGATACCACCGCGTCGGCGCCCAGTTCCCGCACAGGTGTGTGCGTGTAGCCGAAATCGACGAGGATGACGGCAACGCCAGCCGCCCGCGCCACGCCGTAGTCGGCCGGACTATCGCCGATCATCACCGCATCCGTCGGCGCAACGCCAAGACCGTCCAACGCCGCAAGCAGCATTGCCGGGTGAGGTTTTTTAGGCAGCCGCTCGGATGCGCCGATCACCGACTGGAAATGCTGATCAATGCCAAGTGCCTTCAAAGCAACGGCCGTCACGTCCTCGGCTTTGTTGGTGCACAGGCCGCAACCGACACTGCGGGCGTTGAGGCCTGTAAGCAAATCCATAGCACCTGGAAACAACCCGCGCCCCTCCGCCGAGACCGCACGATAGGCTGTCATAAAATCTGCCAGCAGCGCCTGTTTTTCATCCGGCGTGCGTGCAAGGCCAGCCGATAGCAGCGCTTTCTCGATCGCGGCCATGGCGCCGCCACCGATCAACTTGACCACGGCCGGCACATCGAACCTTGGCACACCGTGCGGACCGAACGCCGCATTGAGTGCTCGCGCAATATCGGGTGCGCTGTCGACCAGCGTGCCGTCCAGATCGAATACAACCGCTTTCGGCAATGCGTGCGACATGGCCTGATCAACCCCGCGTCAAGGCAACAATGCCAGGTAAGTTGCGGCCCTCCAGCCATTCCAGAAAGGCACCGCCCGCTGTCGAGACATAGGTGAAATCGTCGGTGACGCCAGCCGTATTGAGTGCCGCAACGGTATCGCCACCGCCCGCAACCGAGACCAGATGACCGGTCTTGGTCATTGCAGCGGCAGCCTTGGCAAGCGCAAAGGTGCCGTTACCGAATGGCTCGATCTCAAAAGCACCCAACGGCCCGTTCCATAGCAAGGTGCGGCAGTTTTTGATCACCGTAGTCAGGTGCGCGACGGACTTTGGCCCGACATCCAAGATCATGGCATCCGCTGGACATGCACTAACATCGACGATCGCCGAGGCTGCTCCGGCCTTGAATGCGGTCGCGACAACTGCGTCGACGGGTAGCAGGATTTCCACGCCACGCGCCTTTGCCGTTGCCATAATCGTGCGCGCGGTCTCGGAAAAATCGGGCTCGCATAGTGACTTTCCGACGTTGATGCCTTGGGCATGCAGGAACGTGTTTGCCATGCCACCGCCTATAATCAGCTTATCGACCTTGGCGAGCAGGTTTTCGAGCACCGGGATCTTGGTCGATACCTTGGCGCCGCCGACCACTGCCGCTGTCGGACGCTGCGGCTGATCGAGCGCCGCCCTGAGCGCGCTGATCTCTTCCATAAGCAACGGTCCGGCATAGGACGGCAGCAGTCGTGTAATGGCGTCGGTCGATGCGTGCGCGCGGTGGGCGCAAGAGAACGCATCACCAACGAAGATATCCCCGAGCGACGCCAGATGGCGCGCGAACTCGGGATCGTTGGCTTCTTCGCCCTTATGGAAGCGCAGGTTCTCCAAAACCACCATGCCACCCGGCGCCAAGCCATATACCGCCTTGACCGCTGCTTCGCCGATGCAATCGGCAGCAAACCCAATCGGTTGTCCAACGAGTTCGGCCAACGCCGTCGTAATCGGTGCCAGTGAGAATTCGGTCTCCTTGGCGCTCTTTGGACGCCCGAAGTGAGACAGGATGACGACCTTGGCACCGCGCCCGCTCAGCGCCTTCAATCCCGGCACCAATCGCGAAAGACGCGTCTCATCGCCGACGACACCGTTACTCATCGGCACGTTGAGATCGCACCGCACCAAGACGCGCCGACCAGCCACGTCAACGCCAGCCGTCGTCTTCAGATTGTCGAGGTTCATGAGTGGCCAGTCTGTCGGTTGATGGGGACGAAAGCATTGCGCAATAGACCGAACGGCACAAGATACGCAAGATCGCTAGTGGCCAGATCGCGACGTTCGTCACTACCGTCCGCGCGTGCGATACGAACATCGCGATCGATGAGGACACTAGAAAATCAATGATTCTAGTGTGAATCGCGCGACCAAGCCGCACGCCCAGTGTGCGGCCGCGCCCAACTATCGTAGGATGAGTATCAGGACTGCAATCGAGGAACCTGCCCCCATGCCAATGGACGCGAATGAGATCGAGAAACTGATCCGCGCCAAATTCCCTGATGCGGAGATCGTCATCAAGGACCTGGCGGGCGATGGCGACCACTATGCGGCGCACGTTGTGAGCCCCGCGTTCAAGGGCAAATCCCGCGTGCAGCAGCATCAGATGGTCTATGAGGCGCTCGGCGGTCGCATGGGCGGCGTATTGCATGCGCTGGCACTTACTACATCGGCACCGCCCGACTGAATGGTGTTATCCAGCAATCCGCGGACGCAAATTGATCCGGCGAAGCATTGACAGGCGACAAAGGCTCGCCACATCTTCAGGGTCAATTGCGTCAACCACGGCTGCGCGTGTCGAATGTGCGGCGCCAAATGAAAACAGGACCCGACGACCATGAGTGATCAAGCAGTCCACGACTGGATACGCAAGACCATCGCAGCCAACGATATTGTTCTGTTCATGAAGGGCACGTCGAAGTTCCCACAGTGCGGGTTCTCATCCCAGGTGACGCAGATGCTCAATCATCTTGGCGTCGACTATAAGGATGTGAATGTGCTCGACGATGCGTCGATCCGGGACGGCATCAAGTCGTTCACCAATTGGCCGACGATCCCGCAGCTCTACGTCAAGGGTGAGTTTATCGGCGGATGCGACATAGTGCGGGAAATGTTCCAGCAGGGTGAGTTGCACCAACTGATCCACGAGAAAGGCATCCCGCACACCAATCATAGTCACCATGCGTGACCCGTGCTTCCAACCGTTGACGGCTCGCGCTTAGGTCGTTTTACAGTTGGTTGCGGCTGGGTTTGAGGGCAGTCGGGTCATGACTCTTGGCGGTCGACGATTCCTGCTCAGTTTGGCAATCGTCGGCGCCAGTGTCTGTTTGGCGCTCGGCGTCAACCTACCGATCATCAAGCTCACCAAATATGTATTCTGGTCGACCGAGCATTCGCTGATCTCGACCGTGCGGGCGTTGCTGAGGGACGGACAATATTTTCTCGGCCTGACCATCCTCGTGTTCTCGATCGTCTTCCCTGTTTTGAAGCTCCTTTACCTGTTGCTGGTCTCGACCTTGCCTGCGCTGGAGATCAAACGGCAGCATCGGCGTTTGCGGGCGCTTGAATGGCTCGGCAAATGGTCGATGCACGATGTGCTGGTGCTGGCGCTCACGATTTTCTTCATCAAGAGCCAGAGCGTCTATGATGCGGCAAGCCTGACCGGCGTTTACTTTTTTACCGCAGCCGTGATGCTGATGATCCTCTCCTACGCGTGGCTTCGCGGCGACGGCGCTCCGGTGGTATTGATCCCTGAGCCACTGGTGGAAGAGGCCGCAATTTCGGCTTTCCGCAACTTCGGCCTGAGCTTCCTGATCATCCTCGCGACCGTATTTTTCGCGCTCGGCATCATCCTGCCGGTCATCAGGTTCACCACAGTCTATGTGTGGACCAACGAACATTCGATCGCGACCATCATTTGGGCGCTCTACAAGAACGAGGAATTCTTTCTGAGCGTGGTGCTGTTTGCATTCTCGATATTTTTTCCGTTCCTCAAGCTGTTCTACCTGCTGACACTCGTTACCTCGCCGGACCTCGACCCGAAGTTCCGCGCCCGCAGTATCTCGACCATGGAATGGCTGGGCCGCTACTCCATGACCGACGTCATGGTGTTGGCATTGATGATTTTTTACGTCAATTCATCAGGTTATACCGAGGCAAGCGTGCTGCCTGGCGTGTATTTCTTCGCGTCGTCAGCGATCATCACGATGCTGGCCTACGGTTGGGCCAATGTCGTTCCACCAAAGCGAAAGGCTACGACGCAGCCACCCACGGCGGT
>JANNRP010000555.1:0-8911 GCA_031401535.1 Hyphomicrobiaceae bacterium
GTGATCGAGGCTTGAGGTTGCCACATGATCCTTGATGTAGATCGGGCCACCGCCGACAACACGCGCACATTCCCGCATCAGGTCGGCGCGGACCGACAACGGAACGTGGTGCATGACATTGCTGAAAGTGATGCAGTCGAATGAGGCATTGCCGAAGGGCAGCGTCACTCCGTCGTAAACCTGGGTTTCGATGTCGAGCGTTTTCAGGAATCGATCCTCGACATCCACCGACGTCACGTGGGCAATGCCGAACAGATCCTTCATGGCCTGGGCGATAATACCGGTGCCGCCGCCGACATCGAGCACACGGGTATGAGCCGGATCCCACAGACTGCGGAACGCTTGCAACAGTACCATGTGGTAGGATGGAGCCTTGGTCCGGTAAAGTGGCAGGTGATGGCCGATCAGAGCCTGCACCGTTGCGAGCGACAGGTCGATCGGCTGATGCGGCAACGGTGATGGCGATGCGCTCGCAGTCATTTCTGCCTCAGACACGTGATGGGTGGCTTGCCAGCGATCGCCCACCGGCTGGCGAAGTAATTCCACAGCATCATCAGCACGGTTGCCGTCGGCGCCGCGATCATGACGGGCAGGCCTGCGACATCGCACATCAGGAATAAAAGCGCGAGCGTAATGGGATAGTTGGCGGCCATGCTCACCGCATAGCGCCAGAACGATTCAAGGCTTGGGCGCTGCTGGAAGGTGAATCCGACGTGCAACGCAAACCCCAACACCACGACAACGGCGTAGGATAGAGCCGATGATGCGGTGTAGTGGATGCCCCATCGGTCTGCACTCAGCATGATCACGTTGTGGACTACCGCACAAACCAGACCGACGATGGCAAAGCGAGCCGGGGTGCTGATATCCGTCATTGGCTTGCCGCGCGCGTCCGCCGCGACAATGTTACGTAGACGCAGGCGTTATCCCTTGTTACCCAGGTCGGCGTGACGCGATCTTCAATGCTGGCTTTGAGGTTCATGGCGACTGCCAAGGCTGCCGCCAGTCCACGGCCAACGACTGGTATGCGCCGCAATGCCACGGCAAAACACGTCAGCCGGACCATCGTCGTCCAAGCTAGTGGGCCAACCACGGGTGTGCATTCGGTGACCTCGAAGCCGCGCATTGACAGGTCGCCAATCAAACCCTCGCGTGTCCAGCGACGGTGGTCCTCGGGGTGCGGATGATAGAGCCAAGTCCCATGCGTCGACAGCAGCAGAGTGCCACTGTCACCGCGCAGCACGCGGGCAGCCTCGGCTAAATATGTATCGAGGTCGCGGACGTGCTCAAGCACCTGGAACGAGAGCACCACGTCGGCGCTCTGATCGGCCGCACCAAGTTTGCCGTTGGTCGCAATCTCAATGTCTTGCGTGCCGCCGAAGTCGGCGCCTATGTATGTTGCGCCGCGCATCGTGAACAGCGGTGCGTAGGGCTTTGCGCCACAGCCGAAATCAAGTGCTACCGTTCCCGGCGATGCAATGCGCGCTGCCATTGCATCGATCGCCGTTTGCATGCCGCGTAAGACCAACCAGTCGGTGTCCCAAAGGCGCGGCTGCAACCGGCGTTGTTGTTCGAATGACAGTGCGGTCGTGGCCACGACCTGCTGCGCTCTGGCGTCGGATGCGGAGCGATTTGGCGCGGATGGCGCCTCGGATGGGGTTGATCTCATACGTGTTCCTGCGGCGTCCTCGTCACCGGACCTGCTGCCTGAGCCGTCGTTGGCGCGGTGAGGCGGGCCATGATGGCGAGATAGGCTTTGCCAGCTTCGGACCAAGTATAATTATTCAACACGTAGTCATGCCGCGCTATCGCCGTCGCGCCATGTGACTCCGTGTCGCCTGACAATACCCGGTCAATGCCGTGCGCGAAAGCCGTGGCGGTGCTGTCCTGATCCGTGCCGTCGATCGCAATGCCTTCGATCAACGCGTGTGCCGCCGGATCGGCGTTAGCCGTCTCCGCTCCACAGATTACGGGACGCCCACAGGCGAGCGCCTCCTGCAGCACTAGCGGCAGGCCCTCGCCAACCGAGGGCAGCACAAATACATCGCTCGATTGATAGAGCGGGACCAGCGATGCGCCGTGGAGATCAGCAATTGGGTAGACGTTGGGCAGGCCCCAGGATCGAGGGTCGATTGCGCCCCAGCCAGCCAGGGCAAAGGTCAGGTCGGGACGCCTCCGAGCCAGCCGCTCAATAATGTGCAAACCCTTCTTCTCCACAAAACGGCCGACGAACAGCACGACGGCCTGGTCAATCGGCAGTCCCAATGACGCTCGTGTCGCGTGCTTGTCGAAACCGGCGAGCGGCAACTGGAAGACATCGGTATCGACGCCGTTGAAGATCAGCCGGGGTGGTGCTTTGAATGTCACATCCGAAAAGTGATGACTGACTGTATCGCTTATGAAAACGACCTGATCGGCGGCGGCCAGCATCGACCGGGAGACGACGGCGTTGGCCAACCGCATCAAGCCCCGCAGCACCGGATTGGCGTAGGGCACGGCGGCGATATGTTGCACGAGTACGACCGGTTTGCGATGCCAGCGCGCGGCCAACATCGCCACGACGTTGGTGAGATACAGGCTATCGTGCAGCAAAACGATGTCATGGGTCTTGACCGCACGCCAGATGGCGGCGACACCGGCCAGCCCTGGTACGGGCAGCGGAACTCCGACCCGACGCTCCGTAATATTCCAAGCGGGGATCGATCGGGCCACGCCACAACCGTCGCCGTCGCGTGGCGGCGGCGTAGCATCGGTGGCGAGCCACGTGATAGTGGCTCCGGTCCGTTGCAACTCGCGCGCAAGCCTGCCAGCGACGATCTCGATGCCCCCGCGATGGCTTTCAAAGTAAGCTGTGGCGAGCAATATCTTCATGGTGATGGCCTGCGCGCACTGGTGGTGCCAATTGATGCGGCCATCACGCAACTTCGCGCGGGAGCGGCAACGGGCTAGCGGCAGCCGCTACCAGGGCAATCTTCGGCGGTGTTGCTGGCGCGGCCTTCATGAATTCCGCGTCGTTTCCATTGATAATCGAGAGTAGGAAGCCACCGAGCACGTTCTGTGCTCCGATGACCAAGAGTGAGGTGCCGAGCGCCGCTGGCAGAATATTCATGATCGGCTCAAACCTGTGTGTCGACCAGTAGCTGGCGAGGTAGCCGAGCACGCCGAGCCCAACCAGTACGCAGGTCATGCCGACGATCAGCATGGTTTCGAGCGAGATCCAACTGGTGATGGCTTGCGATGTCTCGCTGCGTCGGCGATAGCCCTCCCTGATGCCATAGAGGTGGCCGGCGGCGGCAAGCAGGGCGGCGGTGTGGCTGACTGTCAAAAGTCCGCCCGCCAAAATCACCCAATAGTTGCCGATCATCGAGGTCTGGAACGTGCCCTGAAATGCAGATAATCCTGCAAAGCCCAGGATTATCACTGATACAGCCGCCAGCACCGCCGCCGGGACGGCGAACAGCCAGACGGGACTGAGCATCAGCAGGTAACGCAGATGCCGCCAGCCGTCGCGCCACGGACGCAAGTGCGGCGGTCGGTTGCGGAGATCGCACGAGAGGGTGGCTGGAACCTCGACGATCTCGGCGCCCTTGAGCGTCGCCTTAATCACCATTTCGCTCGCGAACTCCATGCCGTCGCCAGTGAGCCGAAGCTGGTCGAAACACTCGCGTTTCAATGCTCTGATGCCGCAGTGAGCATCGCCGATGCCCGACCGGAACAGGATGTTGAGGATACCGGTCAGGATTGGATTGCCGATGTATCGGTTCTTCCACGGCATCGCGCCTGGAGCAATCCCGCCCATGAAACGATTGCCCATGCACAGGTCCGCCCCCTGTATCAACGTGCCCACCATTGGTACGGCATCGCGGAAATCGTAAGAACCGTCGGCATCGCCCATCACTAGGTAACGGCCATGGGCGGCCGTGGCGCCGCCCGAAAGTGCAGCCCCGTAACCGCGTCGGGCAACTGGAACGCAGCGCGCTCCCAGACTCTCCGCGATGGCCTGACTGCCATCGTTACTTCCGTTGTCTGCAATGACGATTTCACCGGTGAGCCCGAAGCTCCGGTGTATCATCTGCAACGCCTCGTGGGCGTTGGCGATGCATGCTGGCAAACAGTCAGCCTCGTTGAGGCAAGGCATGACAATCGTCACGTCGATGTTTCGCCGATCACCGATCGTTGGGTTCGTGACCACGTCCAGCACACCTTCACTCCGTCCGAGTATTGCGACCAAAAGATCTGCCCGATTGCGGCATCCACCGCCGGAAATGCTTCGCCCGCCGGGTCTGCATATCAGGTTGCCGGCGGCCGTCCAGCGACCCAGCACATTGTTTCATTGCGGGTTTTGCCCGGCGACAGGTGAACCGGCCATGAATGCGCAGAGCTCCAGCGGCATTTATCCGTATTTTCAATGGCATGCCCCGTCCTGCTGCGACAGCTGGAATTGGCGCAATGAATAACATGCGTCCGACTGATAAATGGTTCAAAAATGTTATTTCTAATATTCCAGAAATACCATTGCAACGAATGTGGCGTAGTGCTATCGTTCTATCATGAAACTTGATGATGCAGCCGCTCGCCTCGAGGCGCTGGGCAATCCGACCCGGCTCAAAGTCTTCCGTGCATTGATCCGCGCGGGCGATAACGGGCTCAGCGTCGGCAAGTTACAGAGCAAGCTTGATATCGCACCATCCACACTATCGCATCATCTGAAGTCGATGTTGATCGTTGGTCTGATCGATCAGGAACGGCAGTCGACGACGCTGATCTGCCGCGCCAACTACGATGTCATGCGCGCGCTGCTCGATTTTCTGATGGCGGAATGCTGCGAGGGCTCGCTGTGCAAGGCGGATGACAGTTCGCACAACGGTGCCTGAATATTTGATTGATGATTCGAATATTCCAGAATGACCGTTGCAATGAGCATGTCGGAGCAAAAAACGATTGCCATTATTGGCGCTGGCCCCGTTGGTTTGGCAGCGGCAGCCCACGCGCTGGAGCGCGGCATCAAACCGATTGTGCTGGAAGCGGGGGGTGAAGCTGGCGCGACGGTACGCCAGTGGGGGCATGTGCGGTTGTTTTCGCCTTGGGAGTACAATATCGATCAAGCTGCAGTGCGCTTACTCGGCGGTGCTGGTTGGAACGCACCGGACCCGGGCGAGTATCCAACGGGCGCCGAACTGGTCGAGCGCTATCTGGCGCCGTTGGCGACGCGCACTCCACTCAAGAATCATATCCATCTGGCGGCGACAGTCACAGCGATCAGTCGCGTTGGCTTTGACAAGGTCAAGAGCCGCGATCGCGCTACGGCGCCGTTTGAGATTCGCTATCGCAATGGCGCTGGACCAAAGACTTTGCGTGCTGATGCTGTGATCGATGCGTCTGGCACATGGTCGTCACCGAACGCCGCAGGAGCAAACGGCCTCGACGCTATCGGCGAAGAGAAGCTGGCCGCCCGTATCGCCTATGGGATGCCCGATGTGCTGGGGACCGCCAGTACACGTTATGCCAACCGGACCATTGCCGTCCTCGGAGCCGGTCACTCGGCAATCGGCACTCTTATCGATCTCGTGCGCCTGAAAGATCGGGCACCAGACACAAGGGTGATCTGGTTGCTGCGTGGCGACAATCCAGAAAAATCCTTTGGTGGCGGGGCAAATGACAAACTGGCCGCGCGTGGCGATCTTGGTTTGATGTTCGGCCAGCTCGTGCGCGGAGGACAAATCGATGTCGAGACAGCCTTCCGTGTTACACACCTGACCCAGCAGAATGACCAGCTCCGTATCGGCGCCGGCTCGGCGTGCTGCGGGCGTCACGTCATGGCCGACGAACTGATTGTTGCGACTGGATTTCGACCAGATCTTACAGTCTTGCGGGAGCTGCGTATCGCGCTCGATCCAGCACTGGAGTGTCCGCCTCTGCTGGCACCGCTGATCGACCCCAACGAGCACAGCTGTGGCACCGTCCGGCCGCACGGTGCGCGTGAACTGTCACAACCGGAGCCCGGCCTATATATCGCTGGCATGAAATCCTACGGCCGGGCGCCAACATTCCTGATGCTGACGGGCTACGAACAGGTCCGCTCGATCGTCGCGGAAATTGCTGGCGATCACGAAGCAGCGGCTCGTGTCGAACTGGTATTGCCGGAAACGGGCGTTTGCAACGGTCCTGGCGCGTCAGCAGCGGTAGGTGCATCAAGTTGTTGCGTAGAACCTGCCCCAATGGCGCGGTCCGCGTGCTGCGGATGAGATCTTCAACGGCTGCCTGACCGGGCTGCTCGATTGGACCGGCACTTTAGCCGTGACAGGCCCGATCATCAGCTTCCTTCTGCTCCATAGTGGTAACGCCGCCTGGCTTTTGGCCGTTTTGCACATCAAGGTGCCGTTGAGTGCATGGCGTCGGCTTCGGTGCGAACTTGAGGGGATGAACGTTTGGCGTGGCTTCGGCCTTGAGTCTGGCCGGGGGCAGCGCTGTAGATTGTTTTGGCCCGAAGCTATCGCAGACGCAGCCGGCAAGCAGAACGCTGAGGCTCGATACGAGCGCGGCGAACTTGAGCGTGCGAGTTTTTGAGGTCATGTGAGTTTCGCGTTGTTGCAGGACAATCGATAAGCCGCCAACGCAAAACGCCGCACAATCGGCTATGGCAACTTATGATGTATCTGATTTGCGCTCTGCGCATCGGGGTTCTGGTTGCACCTTCCACAGCTCTTAATTTTGTGCACTGTGGCTCGTATGGCGCACCCCTTCGGTGTTCCAGGCGGGCATAGCGAATGCGGTCGCCGACCGGTCATTGCGCCTCGGAAAACCACTGTTTTAACAGCTCGCGAGCGGCTTGCCCCTGAGCCAGCCCCCAGGCATTGACCAGGGCGACGCGGAAGCCACCGGGCGGCATCGAGTGTGCTTCGGGGGACTGGTCTTCATGGAACGTAATCTGCACGCTCGACACGCCGGGCATTGTCGCGACGGTGTTAACGACCCCGGCGGGCGGATGCCGGTGATTTTGCCCGTGCGGAAAGAACAGCGCCAGCGAATAGCCATCGGTGCGCGTCTCAGCAGAAAATGACCACTGCCTGTTGGCATAGAGGTCGATCAGCGCCGCCACCCAACCGCGTCCGTATAAGTCCGGCCACTGGTCCGAGAAACGCAGATGTGCGTCGATGATGGTGTCTCCGATGGTCTCGACATTGAGCAACCCGGTGTAGTCGGCGAGCTTGGTTTCGATCCATGCGGTTATCGTGGAAGCCAAGGCTGGCATCGGCGCTGCGTGGATGGTCCAGTAGTCGAACATACCGCCGCTGGTCGGCAGTCCGGTTGCGTGCCGCATCCAAGCCACTCGGCCATCGATTACGGCTGCGTCGGTTGAAACATGCAGCCCGACGAGCACCGGCATCCACATGTGCCCTGGAGTCTGAGTGCGCTCGTAGTCGGCCCCATCGGTAATCACGCGGCTGCCAGCGCCCATGCCGCGAAAATTAAAGATCGGTTTTGAGAACACAGGAAACCGCGTCGGCATGAGCCCGTGTGGGGCCGCATCGATTCCTTGGCTCAGCGCGAGTTGCAGCTTATCAAATACCCACGCATGGCGGGGGTTCCACGCCCACGCCTCTGGATCGTCCGCTGGAACGAATACGTCGGCCGGGCACGCCACGTGGTTGAAGTATTGGTGACGCCATGGCGCCGGCTCGACGATAGGCATGGCTTAGGTCGGCTCCAGTTGGCGCTGCCCCGGCACGGGCAGGTCAGGCAGATTGCATCTTTCCATTGTGGCCAATCTCTCGCCATGGTCAAAGGGTGACGCAATCAAAGGCCTGTGAGCTTCCGGCATACGCAGATCTGTTGCTCGTAGACGGCATGATATGAGAACATATTTCTGTTGAGTGCCGACTGTGCGCAAGGGGCAGTGCGCTGGGTGCCCATCAATCTAAAACATTTTCCAAACCTTGAGGACCAACTTATGAGCGACGACGCGAAGCAACGACCGCCCACGCGGCTGGTCCACTCGGGGCGCGGACACTTGGGCGCCGACACCGCGCCGGTCAATCCACCGATCGTGCGCACATCGACCGTGCTTTACCGCGACATCGGCACCAGATTGAGACTGGCCGACAGCAAGGCGAAGGGCGAGCGGGTATGGAACTATGGCACCGCTGGCTCGAGCGTATCGTTCGCGCTCGAGGACGCCATCACTGAAGTTGAAGGCGGTACGCGGACCTGTCTGTTTCCATCCGGGCTTGCGGCCGTCGCGCATCCGTTGCTGGCGATCCTGAAGCCTGGCGACCATGTTTTGTTTGCTGAGACAATCTACGCGCCGGCCCGCTCCATCGCTGTGCAGTATTTGGCTCCGCGCGGAATCGACTGTGAGTTTTATGTCGGTGGCCACGAGGAAGTGGCGAAGCGCATCCGGCCCGAGACGCGCATGGCGTACCTAGATAACCCCGGCTCGATTGTATTCGACATCCAGGATATTCCAGCGCTGGCCGCTGTATGCAAGGGACGCGGTAACGACATCCTGATCGCCGTAGACAACACCTGGGGCGCACCTGGGCTCTATCGCCCACTGATGCTGGGCGCGGATATCTCGATTATCGCGATCACCAAGTACATCGCTGGTCATTCGGACCTGCTGATGGGTTCGGTCACCGGCAACGCGCGATGCGGCGACCAGCTTTACAAGGCGGCTGGCCTGCTCGGTCAGGTGGTCACGCCCGATGATGCCTACACGGCTTTGCGTGGTTTACGTACGGCGCACGCGCGCCTTGCCATGCAAGCCGTCAACGTGATGGCCGTGATCAAATGGTTGCAAAAGCAGCCCGAGGTCGAGCGCATCCTCTACCCGGCGCTCGAAACTGATCCGAACTACGCCATCTGGAAGCGTGACTTCAAGGGCGCCAACAGCCTGTTTTCTATGGCATTC
>JANNRP010000556.1:0-2499 GCA_031401535.1 Hyphomicrobiaceae bacterium
AGAGGAGGAAGAGGCAACGGCAGCCAACCCAGTGAAAGCCAAAACGTTTACTCGACTTTTCTACCGACATTGGGAATCGTACATCGAAGACAAACGAAACCATCTCTTCGTGATCAATTTGGATGGAAGCGATTGCAGGGATGTTACCCCTGGTGATCGAGATGCTTACCCAACCAGCACCACGCCGCTCGAACGATGGCGACTGCTTCCACCTAGAGCGTCGGCACAGGCCTTACTGGGCTGAGGTTGCGGTCGCAGCCACTGCAGGAGCAGCCTTGGCGGCTGCAGCCGGAGCAGCCTTGGCCGCAACAGCAGGGGTAGCTTTCGCACCAGCAGCCGTTGCTGCCGGTGCCACAGCAGCCGACTGAGTTCCAGCAACCGGCTTTACAGTCGAACACTTAAACTGGAACTCCGTGTTCGCTTTGTTCAGCTGATCGGCCTTGGCAAGGTCAGCGGTGGTCATCTTGTACTTCTTTACCGATGCCTGGGCAACGCGATCAGCGACCCCCTCTTTCTTCAGACCTTCGATCTGAGAGGTCAGCGACAAGCACGCAGGATCGGTCTTTGGTGGCTCGACAACAGAGGCAGTTGTTAGATTACTACTGCTGCCACCGAATACCGTCGAATTTTCAGCGCATCCAGCTAGCAAAAAAGCACCAGCGGCAATAGCAGCGGGCGCAAGAAATTTGGTGAGCATGGTTGGGTTCCTTAAAATAGAACTGCAGATGTACGCCCACTACATGACTGCGGTAATGTTAAGCCGCTTTGGCAGCAACCCCCTCAAACTTTCTATCACCGAAAATCGTGCACTGCACTAACTCGTATGACATAAAAAGTCTCCGGATGTTGCGCGCCCGTCACATGTGCTGTGGTTTTGCAAGACGCCGCCGCGGCAGCACTGCGCCGATATTTGATCCTCGGCCATCAATGTAGGCCATCATCCAGCGGGCACGCCGCCTCACACCTTCAGCCAGTTGCACGTTCGTTATCCGTTGGCTTAAAGCCGTGCGCAGGCACGCATGAGGCAGCACGGCAGCCAACCGGCAGTAGGCGCGAAACTCCGGACGGTCTCGATCATCGACAATTTTCAGGAGAACATGGGAGAGCCGTTCGACGTGACCGATTGACAGTGTGGTCCGCTTCAGTCGATTCAGAAGCCGCGCCTTCAAATAGCCGGATCGAAACACCCAGGGATCGGCCTCAAGTACTGCAATGCTTGTATTGATGGCGTTTAGATTGCCACAACTTATACCGTCAGGCAGCCCGAGCAAGGCCACATCATAGGCCGCCTGCAATCGCTCGTGGAAGGCATCCGTGAGATTACGGTAGGCGGAAGGATCGCTCGCACGCAACCCGTTAGCCAGAGCCATGGCAACTGCTGAATGGGCCTGATCCAAATCTTCCAATCGCGCCAAGATCAGCCGCGCATCAAGATTGTCGGGCAACCTTACACCAGCATCCGCACCGGGTCTTCGAGGAACGATTTGAAGGAATTCAGCAGTTCCGCGCCGAGAGCCCCGTCTACGACGCGGTGATCACAACTCATGGTCGCACTCATAATGGTGCCAATTTCGATCTTGTCGCCAACAACCACAGGCCGCTTTTCGCCCGCGCCCACCGCCAGGATGGTGGCGTGTGGAGGGTTGATCACCGCATCGAAGTTCTTGATCCCGAACATGCCAAGGTTGGAGATAGACGTAGTGCCGCCTTGATATTCGTGGGGGGCCAGTCGGCGTTTGCGGGCGCGTTCGGCTAGATCCTTCATCTCGTTCGATATTTCGGCCAGCGTTTTCAATTCCGCGTGCCGGATGACAGGCGTAAACAAACCGCCCTCTATGGCGACCGCCACGCCGACGTCCGAATGTTGATGCCGCAACATGCCCTGCGTCGTCCAGGTGGCATTCGCCGCCGGCACATTTTGTAGCGCTAAAGCCAAGGCTTTGATGATGAAGTCGTTGACCGACAGCTTGTAGGCGCGAGGACCGTCTTTAGGCGAACGCGCGTTAAGCCGCTCCCTCGCCGAGAGCAGCGTGTCCAGCCGCACATCGACCGACAAATAGAAGTGCGGCACAGTCGACTTCGACTGCGTCAGACGCTCAGCGATGATCCGGCGCATACCATCGTGCGGCAGCACCTCGAACGAGCCCTTTTCGTAGAGCGCGAGGATCTTGTCGTCGGCCATCGGTTGCACCGACGGCATGTTGGCGGATGACATCGTCTGCACAGATGTCGATGGCGACGCAGTCGTCAGTGGTGTGGCGGTGGCCTTGGCCGTTCCAGATTTCTTCGCGGCGTCAACGTCCCTCTGGATAATGCGGCCATGCGGCCCTGAGCCGTTGACAGCTGACAGATCAATGTCGTTGTCCCGGGCCAAGCGCCGTGCCAAGGGCGAGACGAACATGCGGCTGCCAGCCAGCGGCTGCTTGGCTACGGCAGGGGTTGGCGCGCCACCAAGCATCGGTAGACGTTGTACCGCTGGACCAGGAGCTGCGGCGGCCA